>NZ_JAUYGL010000113.1 GCF_030689745.1 Devosia sp. | reverse complement strand
GTGACCCGGTGACACATTAGCACTTTTTCTAAACTTGGCTATATATCCCCGTTCGCTGCGACAGCGTTTATAAAATCATCTAAATAACCTTCCAGAACCTTTTCTGGATTCGACGATTCGTGACCAGTGCGGTGGTCTTTCACCATCTTGTAGGGGTGGAGCACGTAGGAGCGGATCTGGCTCCCCCACTCGTTTGCGGTCGTGGCGGCTATCGAGCGCCCCTTCGCCTCCGCTTCCCGCTTCGCCTCTTCAGCCGCGAAAATCTTCGCCGCGAGGAGCTCGAGCGCCTTCTCGCGGTTCGCGAGCTGGCTGCGCTCGCTTGAGACATGCACCGAGAGATTGGTCGGCGTGTGCACAATGCGCACCGCCGTCTCGCGCTTGTTCACATTCTGGCCCCCTGCTCCGCCGGACTTGGCGAACTGGATATCGAGCTCGTCTGGTTTCAGTTCGACCTTGTCGCTGGCGACAAGCGTCGGCAGCACCTCGACGAGCGCAAACGACGTTTGGCGCTTGGCGTTCGCGTTAAAGGGCGACTGCCGCACGAGCCGGTGCACGCCCGCTTCGTGCCGCAGGCGCCCGTAGGCGCCCTTGCCGGTAATTTCAAGCAAGACATTCCGGTACCCGCCGTGCTCGCTTTCGTGCGCGTGGAGCTCGCGCACCCCCCACCCTTTTTGCGCGGCATATCCTTCGTACATGCGCCGTAGCATCCGCGCAAAGTCTTCCGCGTCGTCTCCGCCAGCGCCCGCGAGGATGGCGAGCGTCGCGCTACCCGCATCGTGCGGGTCGCCTCCTCCGCCCTCTTTCAGCGCCTGATACTCTTGCACGAGTCGCTGGGCCTCATTTTTATCATTCCAAAAGTCAGCCGACGCCATTAGCGCCTCCAATTCTTTTAAGCGCCGACTACTGTCTCCTTTTGGCTCATCCATCAAACGAGTATACCAAGATATTTCTGAGCCGGAGCTCGGGATTGAACCGAGGACCCCATCATTACGAATGATGTGCTCTACCAACTGAGCTAATGCGGCAACGGGTGAGCTTTTACGTTGGGTTGGGGGCGGGTGCAAGAGGCAAGGCGGGCTGGGGGGATGATTGTGCCAGCAGCCCGCCATCGGGCGGCGTTGTCGCCGTCATGGTGGCGATCATTGGTACCTTCCACTCAAAGGCGTCCAGCCGACCGGTGACCGGGGACACCGGCTCCCATTCGTCACTCACCATGCCATCGGCCGTCCAGGCCGGATCGCGCGGCGCCCGCACGGCGCGCGCCAGCCATTCGCGAGCCCGGCCCTGATCGCCATGCTGGCCTTCTTCGATCTCGGCCATCAGGCTGGCCACGCCCTGGGTCGCATCGGGGCCGGCAAACGGCGCCAGCGCCTGGCGCGCCAGCACCCAGTCATAGGCATCAATGGCCGCGCGGGCCAGGGCCATGCCGGCCGCCCGGTGTGGCGGCGGGATCTCGATGATCTCGCCCATGCGCTTGAGCCGATCGACGGCCGAAGCGCCCGGCTGGGCATGGCCATAGAGCGCGGCAATGTCGGGATGCCCGGTGGCGCGCCAGATCCGGCGCAGCAGGCTCATCGCCTTGCGCGTCTCGCCCCGATTGATGTGGATGCGCGCCGCAATCAGCGCTGCGGGCACAAAATCGGGCAGCAGCCGGAGCGCGGTCAAGGCATGTTCCAGCGCCGACAGGGGCTCGCTGGTTTCGCTCTCGCGGGCCCGGGCAGTCTCGATCACCGCCTGCCGGCGCCGCTTGCGGGCGCGCTGCTCGCGGCTGCCGGCCTGTTCGGCATTGACCATCGCCACCGCCTCGGCCCATTGCCCGCGCTGCGCCAGATCGTTGAACACCGCTTCAGCCGCCCAGGCACTGTCGGGCGCCAGATTGAGGGCCTTGCGGGCAAAGGTCAGCGCCGCCTGCGGCCGCTGCTGGGCCCGCGCCTGGTCATAAAGTCCGGTCAGCGCGGCCAGCGCGGTCTGGTCGCTGGCAATCAGCGCCCGGTAGTGTTCGCGCGCTGCAGCCATGTCGCCCAGTGCCAGATCGGCCCGCGCCTCGAGCAATCGGGCGGCGGCATTGGACGGCAGACGCGCCTGTGCGTCACGCGCCAGCGACCGCGCCCGGCCCGGATCACCGGCCTGCAGCGCAATCATCGCCGCACCAAGCGCCTCGACACCCTGCTCGCGACGCCGTTCACGCCGGCGCCGGGCCATGGCGCGCGGCGCCGAGATGATCCGCCGGACAATGGCCCAGATGAAAATCACCACAATGGCGATCACCATGAACATGAACACCGCCACGCCCAGCCGCGGCTGCATGCGATAGCCCGCCACCTCCAGCGTCAGCGTGCCGGGCAGCGAAATCATCCAGGCGGCCAGCGCCGCGATGACCAGACTGCCCACGATCCAGGACGCCAGACGGATCATCGGGCGACCTCGCCACTGAGGGCCGCATCACGCAGCTCTTGCAGAAAAGCCTCTCCCGCCGCCTGCTCGGCAAACAGCGCCGGCACCGCACCGGCCGCCGCCTGCATGGGCGCGGGCAGGCTTTTGAGCAGGGTCTGGGCACTGGCGAAATCACGCCGCTCCACCGCGCCGATCAGCCGTGAGGCAATGGCCTGGGGCGTATCGCCCGCGATTTCTCCTGTCGGCCGCAGCGCGATGGCTCCGGCGAACCAGTCGAGCGCACCATCCTGCCACTGGGCATCGGGATCGACCGGCCGGCCGGCCAGAATGGCCGGCAGCACGGCGTCAAACTGCCGGGCAATGACGTCGGGACGGGTCAGGCCCTGCGGCGCCCTGTTGGCGATCAGGGTGGGAATATCGGCCTTGGGCGCGGCGGCGCGCAGCGCCGCCAGCTCGGTCTCATAGGGGCGGCCCGTGGCAAAGGCGGTTTCAAAGCCCGACAGGATCAGGGGCAATTGCAGAACAGCGCCGATATCGCTGGGCTGCGACGCCAGGGCAGCGCTGGTCTGGCTGACGCTGCTGTCGAGCGTGCGCAGATTGGCTTCGGCACTGCCCAGCCGGGCCGCCAGTTCATCAATCCGTGTGCCCAGCGTGGCAAAATCGCCGCGCAGCCGGTCCAGCGCGTCCGTATCGGCCACCGGCGGAGGTGCTGCCGCCAGTGTGTCGACCCGGGCGGCCAGCGCCGCAATGTCGCCTTCGATCCCCACCAGATCAACCGGTGCGGCAGCACTCGGGGTGGCGGCAGGCTCGGCCTGCTCCAGCGCCCCGATGCGCTGATTGAGGGTGGCCAGTTCCGATTGCGTGGTCCGGGTCACGGTTTCCAGCTCGGGAATGGCTTTGCCGAACTCGGCCAGCCGCGGATCGGCCACGGCCACTGGCGCTGCCGGCGCCGGCCACCAGCCGGCATAGGCCAGCCCATAGGCCGCCCCGAGCCCAAGCAGGCCACCCAGCAGCGCCGCGCCAAAACCGAAGCCCGATGATGCCGGCGCGGCCGGCACCGGCCTTGGCTTGTCTGAGGGCTTCTCTGAGGGTTTTTCTGAAGGCTTTTCTGGCGGCTTGTCGGCTGGCCTGGGCTTGTCAGTGGCCCCGGCGCCTGAGGCTGGCGCGTCCACAGGCTTGCCGGCGCTGGCGGTTGTCCCGGCCCCGGCCGTGCCGGCATCGGCCTTGCTGGCCTCGGCGCCAACCGGACGCGCCGTCAGATCGAGCACGGGCGGCTTGACTGCACCAGGCTTGGTCTGGTTCGCCTTGGTCTCGCTCGGCTTGGGATCACTGCCCTTGCTATCGGCCATATCCGGGAATCCTCATGTTCAAAATCGACTATGGCCCAGTTTGCGCGCGGGCAAAACCCAGCGCCATGGCCATCATTGCCTCTTCGTCCGGGCGATCGGCCAGGCTGATGCGGTTGAAATGGGCGCCCAGCAGCGGCTCGGCCACCGCTTCACTCATGCATAGCATGCCCAGCGCCTGCCGCTGGGTACGATTCAGACTTTGCGCCAGATCGGCGAAGATTTCGGCGGTGCGGCGTGAATAGACCAGCACGGCATTGATGCGGCCATCGCCCAGCTCGGCCAGAATGGCTCTGGGCAGCGCGGCAATGGCGACCATGTCGTAGATTTTCGCCGTGGCTACCATCACGCCCAGCGGCGCCACGGCCTTGGCCAGATCGGCGCTCTGATGCTTGCCGGTGGGGTAGAACAGCGGCCCCTTGAGGCCGGACAGGCTGATGGCATTGACCAGATCGGCAAACGCCCCGGCTGCACTGCTGACATGGGCAAAGCCGGCCATTTCGGCGTCGCGCGCCGTACGGTCACCCACCGCCAGCACCGGCAGATGCGCATAGTCGCCGACGACATTGCGCTCCACCAGCGTGCGCACCGCATTGGCGCTGGTCAGCACCACGGCGGCAAAGCCATCGGCAGGCGGCAGGCTGACATCCAGACTCACGCGCTCCATCACCGGCACCGCCACCGCGTCGATATCGAGGGCCAGCAGCCGCGCCAGCGAGGATTGCGCATCCGGCTCCGGCCGGGTCACCAGCATCCGCGTCATGTGGCGGCCCATTGCGCCAGAAAATCCGTCCCGGCCTGCGCCAGCAGATCCTCGCCCACCCCGCGGCCCAGCGCCAGCGGATCCGTCCCGCTCGCAGTGCTGTCAAAGGCGGTCTGGCCATCAAGGCTGAGAATCTGTCCCTTGAGGGTCAGCGTACCATTGTCGAGCCGGGTCAGCGCCCCCACCGGGGTGCGGCAGGAACCATCGAGCACCGCCAGCATGGCCCGCTCGGCCGCAATGGCCCGATGGGTCGGGGCATGGTCGAGCGCCGCCACCAGATCGGCCATCCGCGCGTCGTCGCTGCGCACCGCCAGCCCGATGGCGCCCTGCGCCGGCGCGGGCAGAAAAATCTCCGGATCCATCTGGCCGGTGGCGCGATGGCCCTCGCCCAGCCGATTGAGCCCGGCCATGGCCAGCAGCGTGGCGTCAGCCACCCCCTCGATCAGTTTTTGCAGGCGGGTACCGACATTGCCGCGAAACGGCACGATCTGCAGGTCCGGGCGCTGGCGCAGTACCTGCGCCGCCCGCCGAATCGATGAGGTGCCGAATTTGGCGCGCTCGGCCAGATGATCAAGGCTCTGCACCTTCACCGACAGGAAGGCGTCGCGCACATCCTCGCGCTCGAGAAACGCCACCAGCGCCAGGCCGTCCGGCAGCCGGGTCGCCACATCCTTGCTCGAATGCACGCCGATATCGATGCGCCCGGCCAGCATGGCCTCGTCGATTTCCTTGGTGAACAGGCCCTTGCCACCAATATCGCTCAGGCTGGCATTGCTGGCCTGACTGCGGTCGCCGCCGGTCGAGAGCACCTCAATGGTGATGTCGTCTTCACTGACACCATGGGTCTGGGCCAGCAGGCTGCGCACCAGGCGCGCCTGGGTCAGCGCCAGCGGGCTGCCGCGCGTTCCGATCCGGGCAAAGGCTTGGGGAGATTGCAAAGTCATTTGGTCCTATAGTAGGCAGAGAGACCCTTCAGGGAGTAACCAGTTCATCGTGACCGGGCAAGCGCCAGCCATTATCCTTGGCATCGAGACCAGCTGCGACGAAACCGCCGCAGCCATCGTTGTACGAGACCAATCAGGCAATTCAACGATTCGGTCCAATGTGGTCCGCAGTCAGCTCGATGAACATGCGGCATTCGGCGGCGTGGTGCCCGAACTGGCGGCGCGCGCCCATGTCACCTATCTCGACCATATCATTGCCCAGGCCTGCCGCGAGGCCGAACTCACCCTGGCCGATGTCGATGCCATCGCGGTCACCGCCGGCCCCGGACTGGTCGGCGGCGTGCTGGTGGGTCTGACCACGGCCAAGGCGCTGGCCGCCGCCCTGGACAAGCCCCTGCTGGCCATCAACCATCTCGAAGCGCACGCCCTGACCGCGCGCATGACCGACAAGGCGGCGTTCCCCTATCTGCTGCTGCTGGTTTCGGGCGGCCATAGCCAGTTCGTGCTGGTGCGCGGCGTCGGCGATTACCAGCGCTGGGGCACCACCATTGACGATGCGCTGGGCGAAGCCTTTGACAAGGTGGCCAAGCTGCTCAGTCTGGGCCATCCCGGCGGACCGGCCGTGGAAGCCATTGCCGTGCAAGGCGACCCCAAGCGGTTCAAATTCCCGCGCCCGCTATTGCGCGAGGCCCGGCTGGATTTTTCCTTTTCCGGTCTCAAGACCGCCGTGCGGCTGCAGGCCGAGGCGCTGGCCCCGCTCAGCGATCAGGACGTCGCCGATATCGCCGCCAGCTTTCAGGCTGCTGTCGCCGAAATTGTTTCGGTGCGGGCCAGCCAGGCACTGGAGCGGTTCAAGGCCGAATTGCCTGGGACCAGGCCAGTCCTGGTCGTGGCCGGCGGCGTTGCCGCCAATCGCAGCATCGCCGCCGCCCTGGCCAATGTCTGCGAAACGGCGGGGGCCACGCTGATTGTGCCGCCCATTGCCCTGTGCACCGACAATGGCGCCATGGTCGCCTGGGCTGGCGCCGAGCGCTTTGCCCTGGGGGTCCGTGACCCGCTTGATGTCGCCGCCCGGCCACGCTGGCCGCTCGACCTGCCCGACATGAAGGTGCCCGATGTCGCTTGATTCGGTTCTGGTGATTGGCGGCGGCGCCTGGGGCACGGCGCTGGCGCAGGCTGCGGCCATGGCGGGCCGCACGGTGCGCCTTGTGGTCCGCGATGCGGCGCAGGCCGACGAGATCAATATAGCCCACACCAATCAGCGCTATCTCGGTGGCCAGATCCTGCACGAGGCGATCACGGCCAGCACCCAGCCAGCGCCAGCCGATATCATCATTCTGGCCGTGCCCGCCCAATCGACCCGCGCCGCGCTGGGTGCGCTTGATCCGGCATTGCTGGCGGACCGGCCGGTTATCCTCTCCGCCAAGGGGCTGGAGACCGGTACGCTGGACCGCCAGAGCGAAATCCTGATCGATATGGCGCCCGACGCCATTCCCTATGTCCTGTCCGGGCCCAGCTTTGCTGCCGACGTTGCTGCCGGTCGCCCCACCGCCGTCACCCTGGCCGGCGATGACGCCGATCATACCTCCGAACTGGCTGCCGCGCTGGCCGGTCCCAGCTTTCGCCCCTATGCCAGCGACGACCGCATTGGCGTGGAAGTCGCCGGGGCGCTGAAGAACGTCTATGCCCTGGCCTGCGGCGCCATTGAGGGCGCCGGCCTCGGCGCCTCGGCCCGCTCCGCCCTGATCGCCCGCGCTTTTGCCGAAATGGCCCGCATGGTCAAGGCCATGGGCGGTTCGGCCACCACGCTGACCGGGCTGGCCGGCCTGGGCGATCTGACGCTGACCTGCACCTCGGTGCAGTCGCGCAATTACCAGTTCGGCATGGCCCTGGGCCGCGGTCAATCGGTCGAACAGATCATTGCGTCGGGCGCCAAGCTGGCCGAGGGTGTCGCCACCACCCCGGTCGCCGACGCGCTGGCCAATAGCCTTCATGTCGATGCCCCCCTGATTGCCGCCGTGCACGCTGTGCTCAGCGGCCAAGCCAATATAGCTACCGTGGTTGCGGGCCTGATGGCCCGTCCGCTCAAACGCGAGGACTAGAGAAAACATGCTGTTTGTATTTATCGGCAAGGACAAGCCAGGCGGCCTCGAACACCGCCTTGCGGTCCGTCCCACCCATCTCGAACACCTCGCCTCCCTGGGGGAAAAGCTCCGGCTGGCCGGCGCGCTTTGGGACGAGAACGACCAGGCCGAAGGCTCGGTCATGGTGCTTGAAGCCGACAGCCTGGAACAGGCCAAGGCCCTGTTTGCCGCCGATCCCTTTGTGACCGAAGGGGTATTTGCCTCCTGGGAGGTCAAGCACTGGAACTTGGCCATCAACCACATGGTCACGAAGGACTAAAGCCATGGCCTATTGGCTGATGAAGTCCGAGCCGGACGTGTTTTCCTTTGCCGATCTGCAGGCCAAGACCGCCCGCAACGAGCCCGAGGAATGGACCGGCGTGCGCAATTACGCGGCGCGCAACAATATGCGCGCCATGGCCCTGGGCGATGAAGCCTTTTTCTATCACTCCAATATCGGTAAGGAGATCGTCGGCATCATGCAGGTGGTCGCCGCCGCCCACCCCGACAGCACCGGCGAGCGCAACGCCAAGGGCGAGGTGGTGTGGGACTGTGTCGACGTCGCCGCCATCAAGCCGCTGCCCAGGCCGGTCACCCTGGCCACGATCAAGGCGACGCCCGAGCTGGCCGAGCTTGAACTGGTCAAGCTCTCGCGCCTCTCGGTCTCCAAGGTCAGCCCCCAAGAATGGGCGCTGCTGTGCAAGATGGGCGGGCTCTGAGCCCCCTACCCAAGCGGACAAGCCAGCGCTAGGCTTGCCGGCAGCGTTCACTCTGGGGGAGAAAATCGATGTCATATCTCGAGGTAAACTGGCTGGCCGTCATTCTGGCCACTGTCGTCGCCTGGGCCTTTGGTGCCGCCTGGTACATGGTGCTGGCCAGGCAGTGGGTCGCTTCCATCGGCAAGGAGATGGACGATATCGACCGCTCTGACGTCGCGCCCTATCTGTGGTCGGTGCTGTGCATCTTCGTCATGGCCTATTTCATTGCCCTGCTGACGCCGGCGGTGACCGGCGCAACCAATCTGACCAATGGCCTGATCGTTGGCGCCACCATGTGGCTGGGCTTTGTGCTGACATCCATGGTGCTCAACCATCGCTATGAGGGCGCCCCCTGGATGCGCACCTTCATTGATGGCGGCTATCTGCTCGGCGTCCTGCTGATATCCGGCGCGGTCATCGGCCTGTTCGGCTGATTGCTGCCGGTGGCTGACAGGCCTCAGCTATCGACGACGATCGGCGGCACGTGGTGCGGCTCATCGGGGGGCGCGTATTTGTTGAGCAGCGACAGCTGACTGATCGAAAAGGCTATGGTCAGCGGCATCACGCCCCACACCTTGAACGTCACCCAGAAATCGGTCGAGAAATTGCGCCACAGCACTTCATTGATGATGGCCAGCGCCACAAAGAACAGGCCCCAGTTCAGGGTCAGCTTGCTCCAGCCCTCGGGCTTGAGCTTGTAGACATCGCCAAACACATATTTCAGCAGCGAGTGCTTGAACAGCAGCCCGCCCAGCAGCACGCCGGCAAACAGCCCATTGGTGATGGTCGGCTTGACCTTGATGAAGGTGTCGTCCTGCAGCCACAGTGTCAGCCCGCCAAACACCAGCACCACGGCGCCGGTCACGAGCGGCATCACGGCGATCTTTTTCAGGATCGCCTTGCTCAAGACCAGCGAAATCACCATCGCGCCCATGAACCAGGCGGTCGCAGCGAAAATATCAACCCGCGCATTGACGATGAAGAACACCACCAGGGGCCCAAGCTCGAGCGCCATCTTGATCAGCTGCGGACGCAGTTCATCCCAATTGACCTCGGGTTCAGCGTGCTCGGTCTTGGCTTTTTCGGACATGGACATTTTCTCGGTTCAGCGTCGGGGCAATGTGAGGGTAGCGGCCCCGGCATGCAAGGTGTGCTAGGCACCAAGCGTGGTCAGATTAGGGCTAGTCGCGCCCGGCAATGGCCTGGGCAAACTCGGCGGCGGTAAAAGCCTCGAGGTCACCCACCCCTTCGCCGACGCCGATAAAGTGTACCGGCAGGCCAAACTTGCTGGCGATTGCCACCAGAATGCCGCCGCGTGCCGTGCCGTCGAGCTTGGTCATCACCAGCCCGGTGACCCCGGCGCGCTGGCCAAAGATCTCCACCTGCTTGAGCGCATTCTGCCCGGTGGTGGCGTCCAGCGTCAGCAGCGTGGCATGGGGCGCGCCCGGGTCGACCTTCTTGATGACGCGAATGACCTTTTCCAGCTCATTCATCAGCTCGTCGCGGTTCTGCAAGCGGCCGGCCGTGTCGATGATCAGCACGTCCCGCGCTTCGGCACGCGCCTGGGTCACCGCGTCAAAGGCCAGCCCCGACGCATCGGAGCCGGCTGGCCGTGACACCACGGTCGCGCCGGTGCGGTCGCCCCAGATCTGCAATTGTTCGATCGCTGCCGCCCGGAAGGTATCGCCTGCCGCCAGCATCACCGATTTGCCCTCATTGGCAAATTTCTGCGCCAGCTTGCCGATTGTCGTGGTCTTGCCCGAGCCATTGACCCCGATCATCAGGATGATGAAGGGCTTCTGGCTGGCGTCGATCTCCAGCGGCCGGGCCACCGGGCCCAGCACTTTTTCGACTTCGGCGGCCAGCACCGCGCGCACATCTTCGCCCGACACATCGCGGTCGAACCGGTCGCGCCGCAGCGTGTCCGTGATGGTGGTTGCGGTTTCAATGCCCAGATCGGCCTGGATCAGCACGTCCTCAAGCTCTTCGAGCGTCGCATTGTCGAGCTTGCGCTTGGTGAACACCGAGGTGATCGAGCCCGTCAGCTGATCGGACGACCGCTTCAGCCCCGAAGCCAGCCGCGCGAACCAGCCCTTTGCCTCTGCCGGGGAATCCGCTGGTGTCTCGATGGCGGCGACACTCGCCGCCTGCGCCGCCTTCTCTTCAATCGCTTCGACATAGTCAGGCGTCGTTTCCGGCGGGCCCGGCAGCGGCACATGGTCGGGAGCGGCGACAGGATCCGGCTCAGGCGTTGCACTGGGTTCGGGTACTGGCTCGGGTGCCGGCTCCGGCGCGACCGCATCCGGCGTCACCGCCGGCACGGCGGGCGCAATGGTATCGTCGGCTGGCGCTGCTGGCTCAACAGGCGCTGGCGCATCGCTACCAAACAGACGCTTGAAAAATCCCGGCTTCTTGTCGGTCATCGTGGACTTTCTTAACTTTCAGGCAGCGTCACGCACCGCTTCGCCGACCAGACCATCCCTGGCCACACCGGTAACCCGCACCGCCAGCAGTGTTCCCGGCTGCGCCCCCGGCACGCTGACCGGCACGAACTGCTCGCTGCGGCCCAGCCCGTCATGCTCTATCAGCACCTGTTCGATCTGGCCAACGCGGCTGGCGCAGAGCGCCCGGAACTGCGCCGCGCCGACGGCCCGCAACTGCCTCGCACGGTCCCTGGCGACCGTCTGGCTGACCTGCGGCATGCGCGCGGCGGGTGTGCCCTGGCGCGGCGAATAGGGAAAAACATGCAGATGCGTCAGATCGGCCTCGCTGACAATGGCCAGCGTATTGGCAAACATCGCCGCGTCCTCGGTGGGAAAGCCGGCAATGATGTCGGCGCCAAACACCATATCGGGCCGCAGGGCCCGCAGCTTGGCCATGATGGCCAAGGCATCGGCGCGGCTATGCCGGCGCTTCATGCGCTTGAGAATCATGTCATCGCCCGATTGCAGTGACAAATGCATATGCGGCATCAGCCGGTGCTCGCTGGCCACCGCGTCATAGAGCGCCTCATCGGCTTCAATGCTGTCGATCGAGGAAATCCGCAGCCGTGGCAGATCGGGGACGTGGCGCAGGATCGACTGGGTCAGCTTGCCCAGCGTCGGCGCGCCCGGTAGGTCGGGGCCATAGGAGGTAATATCGACCCCGGTGAGCACCACCTCGCCATAGCCATTGCCGACCAGCTTCTTGACCTGCTCGACCACCAACCCCATCGGCACCGAGCGCGACGGGCCGCGGCCAAAGGGAATGATGCAGAAGGTACAGCGATGATCGCAGCCATTCTGCACCTGGACAAAGGCGCGCGTGCGTCCATCCATGCCCTCGATCAGATGGCCCGCGGTTTCCCGCACGCTCATGATGTCGTTGACCTGCACCTTGTCGTTGAGCGGGGTGCCGAACACCATGGGTGCGTAGCTGGCCGCCTGCATCTTGTCATGATTGCCGATCACCAGATCGACCTCGGCCATCTCGCCAAAGCTGCGCGCCTCGGTCTGGGCGGCGCAGCCGGTAACAATGATACGGGCCGCCGGATTGTCGCGCCGTGCCTTGCGCACCGCCTGCCTGGCCTGGCGCACGGCCTCGGCCGTCACCGCGCAGGTATTGATGATGATGGCATTGTCGAGCCCGGCCTTTTCGGCCTCGACCTTCATCACCTCAGCCTCATAGGCATTCAACCGGCAGCCAAATGTCAGTGTCTCCACCGCCATCAGGCCGCAACCTCGTCGCGCACCCAGGCGCCCGTGGCCGGATCGAGCGTGCCGGTCCATTCCCGTTCGGCCGGGCCGGTCAGCACCACATGGTCATCGTCGCGCCACGCGACATGCAGATCGCCGCCCGGCACGGTCACGGTAGCAGCCCGGGCGGTACGCCGTGTGCGCGCGCCATTGACCACCGCCGCACAGGCCGCCGTGCCGCAGGCCTCGGTCAGCCCGGCGCCCCGCTCCCAGGTGCGCAGGATGATCTTGTCCGGCGCCACCACCTGGGCCAGCGAAATATTGGCGCGCTCGGGAAAAATGGGATGGTTCTCCAGCATCGGCCCAAACCGCTCCAGCGCGTAGCTCCACACATCGTCGGCCACCCAGAAGGTGGCATGCGGATTGCCCATCGAGGCCACCGAAGGCGAATGCAGCACCGGCGCATCGATGGGCCCGATCTGCAGCTCGATCTTGCGCGTATCGGCAAATTCTTCGGCCAGCGGAATATCGTACCAGGCCAGCTTGGGTGTGCCCATGTCGACAGTGATCATGCCGTCGGCCTGCGCCTCGCCGAACAACAGTCCCGCCACCGTCTCGAAGGTAAAGCGCTGCGCGCCCTGCTCGGCAGTCAGCACCTGCACCACGCAGCGCATGCCATTGCCGCAGGCCTGGGCGCGGCTGCCATCGGAATTGATGATCTCGATGTAATTGGCGGTGCCCGGTGTGCGCGGATCATGAATGGCCATGATCTGGTCGAACCTGGTCCCCTCGGTGCCATTGATGGCGATGGCCGCAGCCGGCGTCACCCGATCCGCGCGACCGCGCATATCGACTACGATGATCTGGTTGCCCAGCCCGTTCATCTTGAGAAACGGCACGCCGCTCACAGTCTGCCTCGCCCGTGATTGGAAGGAATATCCCTATATGGCGCAAGCCGCCAAAAATTGCCAGTGGCCCGCTGGCCAGCAGACGGCAGGCCATTCCGGGCGGGCGGTTTTCACGCCGCCAATGTAAGAATTTGACCACGCCTGTTAACGGTTTCCTCTTTCATGGGTATTTAACTAGCGCACCAATCCGAGCGCGCCAGAGCCGCTGTTTTGCGCTAACTGCGGCCCGGACAGGCAACGGCGCCCGCCTTGCACATCCTGGAGCCGCCCATGAACATGCCCATGCGTACCGATCAGATCATTACCGACTGGCAGCCGCATTTTCCCGCGCTGTTTGGCAAGCACACTCTGGCCCTCAGTCACAGCCTGGCCAACTCACCGCTGTTCACCGACGAGGCACTGGCGCGCCTGATTGATGCCGCGCCACGCGAGGACTATCACGTCAATTACTCGCAGAAGACTCCGGGCAATCCGCCCAAGCGCCGCGAAGGCGAGATCAAGGACCTTTCCGGCGCCGAGGTGCTCGAGATTGTGCGCACCGGCAATATCTGGGTCAACCTGACCCGACCGGGCCGGACCGATCCCGCCTATGGCGAGATGCTCAATGCACTCTATGACGAGTTCGAGGCGCGCGTGCCCGGCTTCATCAGCTACAAGCGCAATATGACCCTGCTGATCTCGTCGCCCAATGTTTCGGTGAAGTATCACGCCGATGTGCCCGGCCAGTGTCTGTGGCAGGTGCGCGGCACCAAGAAGGTCTATATTTACCCGAACACCCCGCCCTTCCTGTCCCAGCCCGCACTGGAGAACCTGATCCTGGGGCAGGCCCGCGAAACCGACATGCCGTTTGAAGCCTGGTTTGATGATTACGCCGAAGTGCACATGCTCGAAGCGGGCAAGATGGCGCACTGGCCGCTCAACGGGCCGCACCGCGTGGTCAATGAAAACATGCTCAATGTCAGCTTCACGACCGAACACTGGACGGACGGGCTGCGCCGCCATTACGCCGTCAACTATGCCAATGGCATCTTGCGCAAGATGGGCCTGCACAAGCTGGACCAGAATGTCAGCGGTCTGTCCTACCTGGCCAAGCTGGCGCTGGCCGGCGTGGTCAAGTTCACCCCGCTGAACCCGCAAAAGAAGAAGGTCTACACGGTCGACTTCCGCGTGGATCCCACGGCCCCCGAAGGCATTCGCGACATCGAAGCCTATAGCTTCAGCAAATGACGTCAGGCACCGCCGCCATCAGGGCACAAACGCACCAGCCCGCCCCCGCCACCCAGGCGGCGGGCATTGCGGTGGCGCGGTCCGCACTGCATGTCGACATTGTCCGCACACGGGCGGCACTGGACCTCATTGCCGCGCAGTGGCACGAGCTGGAAGCCCGGCTCGACGGCGCCGTGCTGTTTCAGAGCTGCGCCTGGGCCCGCGCTGTCTTCGACTTCGAGGCGGCGCGCGGCAATGTCCGGTTTGATCCGGTGATCGTCACCCTCAGGGATGGCTCGCGCCTGGTCGCCGTGCTGCCCCTGGAGCGCATCCGCACCCGGGCGCGCACCGTGCTGACCGCGCTCGGTCATGCCTTCAGCCAATATTCCGATGTCATGCTCGCCCCCGGCATCCAGCCCGGTGATGCCGTATCGCGCCTGTTGCACGCCGCCATCAAGGCAGCACCCTGCGATGCTGTGAGCTTTCTCAAGGTGCGCGGCGACAGCATGCTGGCCAGCGGCATGCCCGTTGACCACATGCTGACCGGCACCCAGGAAGGCGCGCCCTATATAGCGCTCGACGCCTTCCCCGATTTTGCCGGCTATTTCGCCACCATCAATCACAAGACGCGCAAGAACATGCGCAATGCCCGCAATCGCCTTGAGCGCGACGGCCCCGTCACCCATCACGTCGCTGCCAGTACCCAGGACCGCCTGGGCGTCATCAACCGCACCCTGAAGGGGCGGGCAGAGCGGCTCAACGACCAGGGCCTGACCTCCCGCGCTTTTGGCGACACCGCCTTCACCGAATTCTGCCAGTCCCTGGCCAGCCGTGACGACCTGCCCGTGCTTGCCATGTCGCTGCGGCACAAGGGCGAAGCCATTGCCGAGCAATGGGGTTTTGTCCACAACCAGCGCTATTATGCCTTTGTCGCCAGCCGCGATTTTTCCAACTCCGATGAAAGCCCGGGCAAGTTGCATCTGGGTGAAGTCATCCACGTATGCGCCGATCAGGGCCTCAGGGGTGCCGATCTGATGGTGCCGGTCATGCCCTACAAGCTCACCTGGGCGACCGAAACGGTCACGGTCAGGGACTTCGCCCTGCCGGTGACCCGGCGTGGTCTGCTGGTCCTCAACGTCTGGGACCGCTTGTTGCGCCCGGCCATCAAGAAGCTGGTGCTGGCCATGCCGGCGCAATGGCGTGGCCCGCTGATGAGAGCGGCCGGCCGCCGTCTCTAGCGCCTGATTCTACCGCCGCCCGCCTGCCCCCAGCACGGTTAAGTATTCGTTACCTTTTCCCCTTTAAGCTGGCTGCGGGGGAAAAAATGTCAGCAATCATTGCCAGCACCGTGCCAACCCATCCAACGGGAGCACAGTCCGATATTGGTGACCGCGCCGGGCGTCTGGGTGTCGAAATCGCCGACGTCGCCGGGCTGATTGCCGATCTCTCCAAAATCAGCCTGCAGCAGGCGACCCAGGCCGAGGCCACCCAGGATGCTGCCGCCAGCATGAATGTGGCAACCGCACAACTGAGCCAGACCATGGGCGTCAGCCGGCAGGCGGCAGCCGATGTACGGGCCGTGCTCGACCAGAGTGCTTCGGCGGTCGCCGGTACCGTGCAGCGCACCGCCAAGACCATGGCCATGATGGCCGATGGCGCCATGCACATCCAGACCACGCTCGATGGCGTCTCTGGCTCGGTCCGCAATGTGGAAGCCGCCAGTACCGCCATCGCCCAGATTGCCCGGGAAACCAAACTGCTGGCGCTCAACGCATCGGTCGAGGCCGCGCGCGCCGGTGACGCCGGGCGCGGCTTTGCCGTCATCGCCAATGCGGTCAAGGGACTGGCCGATCAGATCCATGAATTTTCCGGCCAGACCACCAGCAATATGGCCCATCTCAGCCAGGCCCTCGGCGCCCTGCGGACCCAGGCCAAGGGCAATTCGCAGGCGGCCGAACAAACCATCGCCGATGCCCAGGCTGCCGCCGAGGCAACGGCAACGCTGGAGGCCCTGGTGGGTTCGGTGGATCGGCTGATCACCGATATCGACGCCATGAGCCAACCCGTTGAGCAGTCCATCGCCGGCTTTGCCACCATCCAGACCGAACTGTCGGCGCTGGCCGAAGGTGTTGCGGCCGGCCGCGGCCATCTCGAAAAGGCCGAACAGCGCACGCAGTCGATCCTGTCGATCTCGGAAGACTTCATGCTGTTTCTGGTCGAAAGCGGCTTTGAGACCGCCGATGCCGACTTCATCGATCTGGCGCGGACCAAGGCGGACGAGATTGCCGAGCTGTTCACCACGGCGGTGGCACGCGGGCAGATCAGCATGGCCGATCTGTTTGATGAAGACTATCGCCCGGTCGCCGGAAGCGATCCCAAGCAGGTGCTGACCCGGTTCACGGCTTTCACCGACCAGGTCCTGCCGGCGGTGCAAGAGCCGGTCCTGGAGTTTGACCAGCGCATTGCCTTCTGCGCCGCGGTGGATCGCAATGGCTATCTGCCGACCCACAACATCATCTATTCGCGGCCTCAGGGCAGTGACCCGGTGTGGAACATGGCCAACTGCCGCAACCGGCGGATGTTCAACGATCGCACCGGGCTGTCGGCGGGGCGCTCGACCAAGCCGTTCCTGCTGCAGACTTATCGGCGCGACATGGGCGGCAGCCAGTTTGCGCTGATGAAGGATTGCTCGGCCCCCATTACCGTCAATGGCCGCCACTGGGGTGGCCTGCGCGTTGCCTTCAAGGTCTGAACGCCGCCGCGTTTTTCTTGACTCGCCCGCCGCTTTCCCCTACAGCCAGCCCATTCATCAGGCTTTGCCCCTGACCAGCCGACCGGGACCCCGCAAGGGTATCGACGATCCCGGAGGCCACCACCCGCCAGCGCGTTGCGCCCGTGGGTGTGCTTGGCGTTTGGACTGATGGATCCTATGTCTGGCGGACTATTCCGCAGCGAAGGACCAAAACCATGTTCGAGAGCCTTTCTGACCGGCTTGGCAAAATCTTTGATGGACTACGCGGCCGCGGCGCGCTGAGCGCCGACGACGTCGATGCAGCCCTGCGCGAAATCCGCCGCGCGCTGATCGAAGCCGACGTGTCGCTCGAAGTGGTGCGGGCCTTTGTCGAACAGGTCAAGGACCGCGCCATCGGCGCCGAGGTCACCCGCTCGGTAACCCCCGGCCAGCAGGTCATCAAGATCGTCCATGACGAGCTGGTCGCCGTGCTCGGCGAGACCAGTGTCGGCATCGACCTCAATGCCAAGGCCCCCGTCACCCTGTTGATGGTCGGCCTGCAGGGCTCGGGCAAGACCACCACCACGGCCAAGATTGCCAAGCGCCTCAAGGACCGCCAGAAGAAAAAGGTCCTGCTCGCCTCGCTCGATACCCGCCGCCCCGCTGCCATGGAGCAGCTGCGCGTGCTGGGCGAGCAGGTCGGCGTCGACACCCTGCCCATCATTGCCAGCGAAACCCCCGTCGAGATCGCCCGCCGCGCCGAGCGCGAAGGCCGTCTGGGCGGCTATGACGTGCTCATTCTCGATACCGCCGGCCGCACCCATATCGACGACGAGCTGATGGCCGAGACCGTCAGCATCAAGGATGTCGCCAACCCGCATGAAATCCTGCTGGTCGTGGATGCACTGACCGGTCAGGACGCCATCAATGTGGCGCGCTCCTTTGACGGGCGCCTCGACATCACCGGCATTGTGCTGACCCGCGTTGACGGCGATGGCCGTGGCGGCGCGGCGCTGTCGATGCGTGCCGCCACCGGCAAGCCGATCAAGCTGATCGGTGTCGGCGAAAAAATGGATGCGCTGGAAGATTTCCATCCATCGCGCATTGCCGACCGCATCCTGGGCATGGGCGATATCGTCAGCCTCGTCGAAAAGGCCGCCGAACATGTTTCGGCCGAAGACGCCCAGAAGATGGCCAAGAAGCTCAAAAAGGGCTCCTTCGACCTCGACGATCTGCGCAGCCAGCTGCAGCAGATGAAGAAGATGGGCGGCATGGGTGGCCTGATGGCCATGATGCCCGGCATGGGCCAGATGAAAAAGGCCATGGCCGGCGCCAATATTGACGAGAAGGTGTTTGACCGCCAGATCGCCATCATCAATTCGATGACCAAGAAAGAGCGCGCCGCCCCCGACCTGCTCAATGCCAGCCGCCGCAAGCGCATTGCCGCCGGCGCCGGCGTTGACGTCAGCGACATCAACAAGCTCGCCAAGCAGCACCGCCAGATGGCCGACATGATGAAAAAGGTCGGCAAGGGTGGCATGGGCGCGCTCGGTGGCATGATGGGCGGCAAGATGGGTCAGATGATGGGCGGGGGCGGCATGCCGGACCTCTCCAGGATGGACCCCGCTCAGCTCGAACAAATGGCCCGTCAGGCCGGCATCGACCCCAACCAGCTCAAGGGCCTGCCCGGCGCCGATACGCCAGCACCCAAGGCGCTGCCCAGCGATGTTGGCGCCCTGCTCAAATCCTCCGGCGGACCGGCTTTGCCCGGCTTCGGCGGGGCTCCCCGTTTCCCCGGCCTGCCAGGCCTGGGCAAGAAAAAGTAATCGTTTCAACCAAACCCCAGGATACCAATATGTCCCTCAAGATCCGTCTGGCCCGTGGTGGCACCAAGAAGCGCCCATTCTATCAGATCGTCGTTGCTGACGCCCGCGCGCCCCGCGATGGCCGTTTCATCGAAAAGCTCGGCACCTTCAACCCGCTGCTGGCCAAGGACAATGAAGGCCGCGTCGTGCTCGACATCGAGCGCGCCAAGCATTGGCTGAGCGTTGGCGCCCAGCCGACCGACCGCGTGCTGCGTTTCCTCGACGTTGCCGGCGTGATGAACCGCGAAGCCCGCAACAACCCTGACAAGGGCAAGCCCGGCGAAAAGGCCACCCAGCGCGCTGAAGAAAAGGCTGCCAAGGCCGCCGCCGCCGAAGAACTCAAGAACGCGCCAAAGGTTGAAGAGGCGCCTGTTGAAGAAGCCGCTCCTGCCGAGGAAGCGCCTGCTGCTGAAGAGACTGCTGCCGAGTAAGTCTGGCACAGCACTGAATGACAAAGGCCCCGGTGGAAACACCGGGGCTTTTGTTTTGTCCACGCTCCCCGCAGCCGCAGACTGAGTGCCGCTCTGGTCACCAATGGGTTGGGATCAATCGTGTAGCGGGCAAGTGGAACGAAGGCCGACGTGCTGAATGCGAGCTTCAGTACCAGAGCGACATCTTTCAATGTAGAATGATGCCTTGGAACCGGTTCTGTGAAGATCAGGCACGATCAAGCATGACCGCTTGTATGAAGGGCGACCCAATCCCACCATTCTTTCATGTCGGACGACGCTGATGATTGCTGCAGAGAGAACGCTGACCGTGCGCCACGCCGGGCGCGAGCACCCGGTCCTGGTACAGATATTTCTCCCCGAGCAGGTCGGCCCAAACTGGAATTGCCGTTATTCTATCGACTGGCCAGACGCCCCCATTGAGAGCTTTGCCGGCGGCAATGACGCGATTGCAGCACTGCATGCCGCCATCGAAAAAGTGGGAATGGAACTCCATATGAGCCGATTTCATCACGAACGTGCCATGTGGTGGCTCAAGCCATGGGTCGGCTATGGCTTTCCGCTGCCCAAAGGCGCGCGCGATGAACTGATTGGCGACGACCAGCGCTTTTATGGTCTCGACAAGCCATGACACAAAAACACCCGCGACGGTGATCACGGGTGTTCTCAGTTAAATCTGACTTCTGAATCAGGCCTTGAGCTTGGCCAGGATCGCCGCGCCCATTTCCTCGGTGCCCACCGTCCGGCGATTGTCCTGGGCGATGTCGCCGGTGCGCAGACCATCGCTGAGCACGGCCGAAATGGCGTTCTCGATATTGGTTGCCAGCTCGATCATGCCGAACGAATAGCGCAGCGCCATGGCGACCGAGGCGATCATGGCGATCGGGTTGGCAATGCCCTGGCCGGCAATGTCGGGGGCCGAGCCGTGCACGGGCTCGTAAAACGCCTTGCGCTTGCCGGTGACCGGGTCGGGCGCCCCCAGGCTCGCAGAGGGCAGCATGCCCAGTGAACCGGTCAGCATGGCCGCCACATCGCTCAGAATATCGCCGAACAGATTGTCGGTGACCATCACGTCGAACTGCTTGGGATTGCGCACCAGTTGCATGGCCGCGTTATCGGCCAGAATGTGATGCAGTTCGACATCGGGATAGTCCTTGGCGATGCCCTGGACCACTTCATCCCACAGCACGCCCGACTTCATCACGTTCTTCTTGTCGGCCGAATGCACCTTGTTGTTACGGGTGCGCGCCAGATCGAAGGCGACGCGGGTAATGCGGTCGATTTCATAGGTCTCGTAGACCTGGGTATCGACGGCGCGCTTCTGGCCATCGCCCAGATCGGTAATGGTCTTGGGTTCGCCGAAATAGACGCCGCCGGTCAGTTCGCGCACGATCAGGATATCGAGGCCTTCCACCAGCTCGCGCTTGAGCGAGGAAGCGTCGGCCAGCGCCGGATAGCAGATGGCGGGGCGCAGATTGGCAAATACCGCCATTTCCTTGCGCAACCGCAGCAGCGCTGCCTCGGGACGCTGCTCATAGGGGACATTGTCCCACTTGGGTCCACCCACCGCGCCAAAGATCACCGCATCGGCCGCCTTGGCCTTTTCGGTGTCTTCATCGGTAATCGCCACCTGGTGGGCATCATAGGCAGCCCCGCCGGCCAGACCGCGATCGGTCGAAAAATCGGTGAGCTGCTCGCTATTCGTCCAGGCGATCAGCTTGTCCACTTCGAGCATGATCTCGGCACCAATGCCGTCGCCGGGGAGCAGGAAGAGGGAATGACTGGCCATGATGGGTCCTTGCCGTACTGGTGGTTACGCCTATGGCTGGCCACATAGCGGCAATTGTCGGCGCCGCGCAAGGCGGCGGCGCATAAAAACGTCCGTTCTGTTGCGAGATCATCCCGCCAATGCCAACCGGCCCGGCTGGAACAGAAGCCGGATATAGCTGCGAAACAGCAGGATCTGCCGTGGCAGAATGCCGGGATCACCCAGCGCCTTGCTCATGATGATGGCGCCGTCCACCATGCAGCTCATCATGGCGGCCAGCTGCTCGAGATCAACCGGCTCGACCGGCGGATGCACGGCGGCAATGGCGTCGAGGCGTTGGCGAAAGAATGCATTCCACCGGCGCACGGAATCCACAGTAAGCTGGCGAACGGTGTTGTCGAACAGGCGCTCCTGGTAGCAGACGCTGGCAATCAGGCATCCCGGATGCCCATTGGGCAGGTCGGCCATGGTTTCCGCCAGCAGTTTGAGGCCGATGAGAAAACCCTGCAGCGGGTCATCGGACAGCTCGGCGCCGCGGCCGAACAGCGCCTCGAAGATTTCATCATTGGCCGCCACATAGCGCTGCAGCATTTCATGGGCCAGGGCGTTCTTGTCGCTGAAGTGGTAGAAAAAGCCGGACTTGGTGATCCCCGCTTCGGCGATCACCTCCTCGATCGAGGTGGCGGCAAAGCCCTTGGCCAGCACGGACGCCTCGGCAATAGCCAGCAGTCTCTCCCGCGTTTCCTGCCCCTTGCTCGCTTTCCTGAACATGGCCCTGCCCCTGCTGCACTGTACCGCCGGTACAGTTTTGTGCGCGTCGCTTGCGCCGCGACCGCCTGCGCGCGTGACCTCGGCCACGGCAACCCATTGATAAAAAACAAAAACCAGCGCTGCACCCGGGACTGAACCGCAAGTCCTCTGGATGTGCGCTGCCGTTCCGGGGCATCACTTCGGCCACCGGCGACCCAGATGTAACGCTGCCCGCCGACCAGATCAAGCGCTAATGGAGGCCACAATGGCAAAGCAGAACAGGACCCTGCCACAGAATTCCGGACAGATGTTCGTCACCGATGGTGGTATCGAAACCCACATGATCTTCAACCAGGGTCATGACCTGCCGAATTTCACCGTCTTTCAGCTCAATGACAGCGAACAGGGGCGGCAGGCCATGCGTGAATACTATCAGCCCTATGTCGAGATTGCTGCCAAGGCTGGACAGGGCTTCCTGTTCGACACCAATACCTGGCGCGCCAATCCCGACTGGGGTGCGCTGGTGGGATATGACGCAGCGCGCCTGCGGGCGGTCAATATGGCTGCCATACGCTTCTCCCGCACGGTGGCTGAGGGCTTCCATCTCGCTGGCGTGCCGACGGTGGTCAGCGGCGCCATCGGGCCCCGCCGCGATGCCTGGCAATATGACGATGCCATGAGCGTGGACGAGGCCATGGCCTATCACGCAGACCAGGTAGCCGCCTTCGCCGCGGCCGGCGCGGACCTGGTGACAGCCTATACGCTGACCAATACGCCCGAGGCCATCGGCATTGCCAGGCTGGCCGAGGCGGCCGGCCTGCCCTGCGTGCTCTCGTTCACGCTGGAAACCGACGGGCACCTGCCCGGCGGCAAGAGCCTTGGCACTGCTATCGGGGAGGTCGAGGCCGCAACCGGCGGGTCGCCGGCCTATTACATGATCAACTGCGTGCACCCCATCCACTTCGCCAGCACCATCCGACATGCCGGCGCCTGGGTCGACCGCATCGGCGGCCTGCGCGTCAACGCCTCGATGAAAAGCCATGCCGAGCTCGACGAAAGCGAGACCCTCGATATCGGCGACTGGCAGGACCTGGCCCAGCGCTATCAGCGCCTGCTGCCCCTATTGCCCAATATCCGGGTTATCGGCGGCTGCTGCGGTACCGATCACCGCCATATCGGCGCCATTTGCCACCACTGCCTGCCCGGGCAGCGCGATCAGGAGGTGCAGCATGAGCGACTTCGCCATTCAGCCTGAGCGGCGGTCGCACCGTCGCGCCTGGCAACTGCCCTGGCAGCTCTCCTGGCCGCTGCGCCGGAGCCTCGCCAGCCTGCGGCAGCGACTGGGTCGCCACCGGCTGCATCGCCAGACGGTGCTGATGTTGCACAGCCTCGACGAACGGCTGCTCTACGACATCGGGCTTGATCCGCTCGAGCTGATCGAGCCGATACGCCGGTCACGCCCCCTGCAGCCCGGGACCACCCAGGTCCGGCACCGCTGAACAATCCTATTGCCGGCGTCACCTCAGGCGCCGGCAAAACCATTGCGGGCGAACAGCACCCAGAAGGTGAAAAGATTGGTGATGAAATGGGCTAGGCCGACATAGAACACCGAGCCGGTGCGCCAGGCGATCCAGTTCCACATCAGCCCCAGTGCGGTGGCGCCCCCGATCAGCGCCGCGGCGCCACCGTCGAAGACGATCCCCACGCTGAGCACCAGGGGAATGTGCCAGGCGGTGAACAAGCCCCAGCCAAGCCAGAAGCCGAGGCGCGGCCGGTCGTGAAACGTGCCGATAAAGCCGCCCCGCCAGGCGAGTTCTTCGAGCGGCGCATTGATGGCGGCAATCAGTATGGCCAGCCACAGGGCGCCATGGCTGAGTATGGTGGTGTTGGGCATGAAACTGATCAGGGCCACGAGCCCGGCCTGCACCAGCAGCAGGGGAAGGATCCACCAGTCGCGCCAGGGGAGTTTTTCCGAGAACAGGCGCCCGTCATTGCCCGGCAGGGCATGCAGACCGATGACCGGTAGGCAGAAGGCCAGCCAGTAAAACCCCAGGGTGAACAGATAGCCCGCTCTTGCGTCCCAACCCGTGAGCCGGGGTACGATGAAAAACAGCGCTCCGATGAGGAGCGCTGCGTGGACCAGCAGGGCGATTTGTCTGCCGTTCATCGCCCCGCCCGCCAATCAGGCGGGACTGCCGGCCGCACCGATGCGGGCGGTGACTTCGATCTCGATCTTCATGCCGGGCTCGATCATCTGCACGATCAGCATGGAGGCGGCCGGACGGATATCGCTGAACACCGGGCCGACAGCCTTGACCACCGCATCGATGTCGGCGCGGTCGCCGACATAATACACCACCCGCACGGTGTCCTTTATGGACGAGCCGGCCTCTTTGAGTGCCTTGTCGATGGTGGCCAGGGCATTGGCTGCCTGGGCGCCGACATCGTCGGGCATGGTCATGCTGGCATAGTCATAGCCGGTCGTGCCCGACACATAGACGGTGTCTTCGTGCCGCACCGCGCGGGAATAGCCGAAGGTAGCCTCGAAGGGTGAACCGGTAGAGACGCGCTGGACCATGTGGTTAGCTCAAATGTTTCTGGAGGAAGAAGCGGCTGTTGCCGGGTGGATAATTGCTGATTTCGCCGAACACGGCATAGCCGAGCTTGCTGTAAAACCCCGGCGCCTGGAAGGTGAAGGTATCAAGCCAGATGCCACTGCAGCCACGCTGGCGCGCCACGGCTTCCGCCCGTTCCATCAATTGCCGTCCGACGCCCTGGCCGCGCAGGCGTTCCGGCACGAACAGCAATTCAACGAACATCCAGCCAAAGCTGATGCGGGCAGTCAGCCCGCCATCGGTGACCCCGGTCACCGGGTTCTTGAGCACGAGGCCGATCGTGGCGAATGGCGCAGCGTCAGGGACCTGGCTGCGGTTGAACGCAACCAGACCATCGACCACGCCAGCCCGGCTTTCCGGCGTCAGCTCGGGCTCGAAGACGATTGTCGTCATCGCCTCAGAGCCAGGGGCGGTCAGCCGCCATGGCGGTCTCAAACGAGGTGATGGCCGGGGCCGACTTCAGCGTGCCGGCAATGTCATCAAGGCCCTCGAGCAGGATCTGCTTGCGGCTCGGATCGATATCAAACGAAATCGTGCCGCCGTCAGGACCGCGAATGGTCTGGGCTGCCAGATCCACCGTCAGCGTGGCGTTGGAGCCGCGCTCGGCGTCGTCCATCAGCAGCTTGAGCTGCTCGGCGCTCACCACCACCGGCAGAATGCCGTTCTTGAAACAGTTATTGTAGAAAATGTCGGCAAAGCTGGTCGAGATCACGCAGCGAATGCCAAAATCCAGCAGCGCCCACGGCGCATGCTCGCGGCTGGAGCCGCAGCCGAAATTGTCGCCCGCCACGATGATCTGGGCATGGCGATAGGCCGGCTTGTTGAGCACGAAATCAGCGTTCTCGCTGCCATCATCATTATAGCGCATCTCGGAAAACAGCGCCGAACCCAACCCGGTCCGTTTGATGGTCTTGAGGTACTGCTTGGGGATGATCATGTCGGTGTCGATATTGATGAACGGCAGGGGCGCCGCGACACCGGTCAGGGTAGTGAACTTGTCCATCAGGAAACCTCGCTTTGCCACAGGTCTTGGCGCAAAACCCCGCCTGGGGTCAAGCCGGGAATGGCTGAAACCGTTCGCCGAGGGCGGGCTCGGGCCTAGCGGGCCTGCTGGCTCGGCCGCCAGGTGATGACGCGATAGGCGTAGATCAGGACCACCAGCGCCAGCACGATATAGCTCAGCGGATCCACGATCACCTCGACCACCTCATAGTGCTCATGCAGCACATAGCCCGCCGAGGTCAAAATGGTGTTCCAGATCAGTGCGCCACTGCTCGAAGCGACAAGGAACACGGGCAATGGCATCCGGGACAGACCGGCCGGAATGGAAATCAGCGTGCGGATCAGCGGCACCAGCCGGCCGAACAGCACGATGATCGGCCCGAAGCGGACGAACCAGCCGACGGCAATATCGATCTCCTCGGCATTGAAAGCCATGAAGCGGCCGAACTTGTCGGCCAGCCAGCGCACCCGGGCGAGCCCGAACAGCCGACCGGCATAATACCACGGCAGCATGCCCACCACGGCGCCCAGCGTGGCGGTGGCGATCACCGCAAAAAAGTTGAGATCACCATTGGCGGCAGCAAAACCGGCAAACGGGATGATCAGTTCGGACGGTATCGGCGGAAAGAGCGACTCCGCCAGCATCACCAGAAAGATGCCGAGATAGCCCAGATCCGAAATCGTCTGAATAATCCACGCCGTCATTGCTCGCCCCAATTGGTCCAGCCCGGACCTTCACTGCAAACTGCCAAGAAAGAGTAAGGGCCCCAACGAATTCGCAGGAGCCCTTGGATTTCTTAGCTGGCCTTGGAGGTCCGGCTCATGCGCTTGCGATCATTGGGGTCGAGCCAGATCTTGCGCAGGCGCAGGGACTTGGGCGTCACCTCGACATATTCGTCTTCGGCGATATAGCCCAGCGACTGCTCCAGCGTCAGCTTCTTGGGTGTAGTCAGCCGCACCGCTTCGTCCTTGGAGGTGGTGCGGATATTGGTGAGCTGCTTGCCCTTGAGCGCATTGACCTCGAGATCGTTCTCGCGGCTGTGCTCGCCAATGATCATGCCCTCATAGATGTCCACACCCGAGTCGATCATGATCTGACCACGGTCTTCCAGATTCCACAGCGCGAACGCTACGGACTGGCCGGTGCCATTGGAGATCAAAACGCCAGTGCGGCGACCGGGCAGTTCACCCTTGAACGGCACAAAGGAGTGGAACAGGCGGTTGAAGATCGCCGTGCCGCGCGTATCGCTCAGCAATTCAGGCTGGTAACCGATCAGCGAGCGGGTCGGGACCAGCAGCTGGATGCGGGTGCGGCCAATGCCGGACGGGCGCATATCGGTCAATTCGCCCTTCCGCTCGGTCAGCTTCTGCACCACGGTGCCGGTGAACTCATCATCGACGTCGATGATGACCTCTTCGATCGGCTCCATCTTGACGCCGTTTTCTTCCTTGAACAGCACCTTGGGCCGACCAATGGTCAGCTCAAAGCCTTCGCGGCGCATGTTTTCAATCAGCACGGCCAGCTGCAATTCGCCGCGGCCTGCCACGTCATAGCTGTCATTGTCTTCGCCGGGCGTGACGCGGATGGCCACATTGCCTTCGGCTTCGCGCATCAGGCGTTCACGGATCACGCGGGACTGCACCTTGTCGCCTTCACGGCCGGCCAGCGGGCCGTCATTGATGCGGAAGGTCACCGACAGGGTTGGCGGATCGATCGGCTTGGAAGCGATGGGGGTGGTGACCTGCGGCGAACAGATGGTGTCGGCCACGGTGGAGGTCACAAGGCCGGCAATGGCGACGATGTCGCCCGCTTCGCCGAGGTCCACCGGGGTACGCTCGAGGCCGCGGAATGCCAGCACCTTGGAGACGCGGCCCTTTTCGACTTCCTTGCCCTCGCGGTTGAGGGTGTGGATCGGATCGTTCGACTTGACGGTGCCCGAGGTGATGCGGCCGGTCAGGATACGGCCCAGGAAGGGGTTGCGCTCGATGGTGGTCACCAGCATGCGGAACTGGCCTTCCTCAACGGTCGGCTCGGGCACGTGCTCGATGACCTTGTCGAGCAGCGGGCCCAGGTCGTCCTTGGGACCCTCGGGCTCCAGGGCCATCCAGCCCTGCTTGGCCGAGCCATAGAGCACGGGGAAATCGAGCTGATCGGGCGTCGCGTCCAGCGCGATGAAGAGGTCGAAGATTTCTTCGAGCACTTCAAGGTGCCGTTCGT
This sequence comes from Devosia sp., assembly GCF_030689745.1. Lineage (GTDB taxonomy): Bacteria > Pseudomonadota > Alphaproteobacteria > Rhizobiales > Devosiaceae > Devosia > Devosia alba. Next base: position 60,142 of record NZ_JAUYGL010000113.1, on the reverse strand, counting down.
CGGACTTGTCGATCTTGTTGATCGCCACGATCGGCCGCAGGCCCTGGGCCAGCGCCTTGCCGAGCACGAACTTGGTCTGGGGCATCGGGCCTTCGGCCGCGTCGACCAGGATCACCACGCCATCGACCATGGACAGGATGCGCTCGACTTCACCGCCGAAGTCGGCGTGGCCGGGGGTGTCGACGATGTTGATGCGGGTATCTTTCCACAGCAGCGAGGTGACCTTGGCCAGAATGGTGATGCCGCGCTCGCGCTCGATATCATTGCTGTCCATGGCGCGCTCTTCGACGCGTTCGTTTTCGCGAAAGGAACCCGACTGCTTGAGCAGGACATCGATCAGGGTGGTCTTACCGTGGTCAACGTGGGCGATGATGGCGATATTACGCAAGGACATATGGATCCGGCCTGTTGGCATGATCCCAAAACCTCGGGCCGCGATAGGGGCGGCAACAAACGGCTGAACCATGCAGGAATAAAGATGCGCCAATGCTCCGACAATGGGAGGACTGGCACTTTCAGCGCTGCCTTACAGGAAGATGGCCTTTTCTACAAGCGCAGCCAATGCACAGGTGGGTTGCAGCCCGTCCAAACCGTGTCGGATGGTTACCGGGCCAGACCCAGAACGGCGTCGGCGCTTGCCGGTGGCCGAGCGGCCGGCCTGTCCGGCTCCGGCGCCTTTCTGACCTGGGCGCGCAGCAGGCTGAGCAGCGCCGCCGGTGGCAAGGGCGGCGAGAACAGGAAACCCTGGATTTCCGTGGCGCCCTGCGCCCGCACCATGGCCAGTTGCTCTTCCGTTTCCACCCCTTCGGCTGTCGTCGACATGCCCAGCGAGCGGCCCAGCCCGATCACCGCCTCCATGATGGCCTGGCTATCCTTGCGGTCCGTCAGATCGCGCATAAAGGAGCGATCAATCTTGATCTTGTCGAAGGGAAAGCTGCGCAAATAGCTCAGCGAGGAATAGCCGGTGCCAAAATCGTCCATCGAAATGCGCACCCCCATGGCCCGCAACTCGTGCAGCACGTTGAGCGTGGCCTCATTGTCCGCCAGCAAGAGCGACTCGGTAATCTCCAGCTCAAGGCGCGACGCGGGCAGAAGGGCGTCGGCGAGCGCCGATTTCACCAGACCGACCAGATCCCGGGTCTTGAACTGCATGGGCGACAGGTTGACCGCCACCCGCACATCGCCGGGCCATTTGGCGGCCGTTTTGGTGGCCTCGCGCAGCACCCATTCGCCAATCGGCACGATCAGCCCGGTTTCTTCGGCGATGGGAATGAACTCGGTTGGCGAGACCGTGCGATCTTCATGGTCCCAGCGCAGCAGGGCCTCGACGCAGATGACGCGGTTTTGCTGCAGTCCGAGCAGCGGTTGATAGACCAGCCGCAGTTCATCGCGCTGCAGGGCCAGTCGCAACCCCGCCTCGATGGTGCGGCGTTGCTGGAGGTCCGCATCCATGCCGGTCTCAAAGAAATGGTAAGTCGAGCGGCCTTCGCTCTTGGCCTTGTAGAGCGCCAGATCGGCGTTCTTGACCAGCGTGTCGGTCTTGACCCCGTCGCCGGGGCCCACCGCAATGCCGATACTGGCGCCGATCTCGATATGCTGCCCGCCAATCAGCATCGGCGCGCTGATCGAGCGAATAATGCGGTCGGCCACCCTGGCAGCCGAATCGGCCCCGTCGATGGGGCGCAATAGCAGCGCGAACTCGTCGCCACCCAGCCGGGCCAGCACATCGGTCTCACGCGTGGCGCCCCACAGCCGGGCCGATGCCTGCTTGATGACCTCGTCGCCCACCGCATGGCCCAGCGTGTCATTGACCGCCTTGAAATGATCCAGGTCGATATAGAGCACCGCAGCGATCTCACCACGATTGAGCGCCGCCTCGGCCTTGGCCATCTGGTCGAGAAACTCGATCCGGTTGGGCAGATCGGTCAGCGCATCATGGCGCGCCAGGTGCTGGATGCGCGCTTCATTCTGCTTCTGCTCGGTAATGTCCTCATGGGTAGACACCCAGCCACCATCCTTCATGGGATGGTGTTGCATCATGATGGTGCGGTTATTGAGCTCATGGACGGTCTTGCCGTATTCGCGCCGGGAAATCAGCGCCCGGCGCCAGATAAAATACTCCTCGCGCGTGCCGGTTGTGCTCATCCCCATGTCGAACAGATGGCCCAGAACATCGTCAAGCTGGGTGCCTGGCCGCAGCAGGTGTTCGGGCAGGCCGTAAATGCGGGCATAGGGCTCATTGCAGATGATCAAGCGCCCGCGGGCGTCCATCATGCACAGGCCCTGGCTGATATTGTTGACCGCCGCATCGAGACGAATGTTTTGCCGCTCCAGCTCCAGCTTGCGCTTTTCCACGACCTCGGTGCGGGCCACTTCGTCGGTGATGTCCTCATGGGTCACCACCCAGCCAAGAGCCGCCGAATAGGTATGGGAGGACTGAATGGTGCGGCCGCCCCGCACTTCCTCCTGGGACTTGCGTTGCGCCCCATCGCGATTGGCCAGCAATTCGTCGGTATAGGTTTCGTAAAACTCCGCAGAAGTGCGGCCGGGATGATTGCCCAGGCTGAAGCTCAGTTGCACCACATCTTCAAGGCTCATGCCACGATGCAGGACGCCTTCGGCAAAGCCGTAAAAATCGCTGTAGTGCTGGTTCCACATGACGAGGCGGAATTGCGATGACCAAACGCAAAACCCGTATGGAATGTTTTCAAGCGCGGCATCAAGCAGCAATGCTTCAGCCATTTCGCTCAAGTTGCCAGTTTCCACTGTGCGCACTCGACGAGTCCCCTCAATGGCGCGCTAATATGGCGCCGCCCGCAAGAGTATTTCGAATGGCTTAACGACGGATTAAAGCGGTGGCGGGGATGAAGCCCGCGCAATGAACGCGAGCCTCTATTAGTGTGTGGACGGACTAACCACGCCCGATTTGCTTGTTGCGGGCAGCATAAGTCTTCAGCCGCAGACCGCTGAGCCTGATGAAACCTTCGGCATCATGATGGTCATAGCTGCCAGTACCCTCTTCAAAGGTCACCAGATCTTCCGAATACAGCGACAGGGGCGAGCTGCGGGCGATCACACTGGCGCTGCCCTTGTAGAGCTTGATGGTGACTTCGCCGGTAACGAATTCCTGGCTCTTGTCGATCAGCGCCTGCAGCATTTCGCGCTCGGGCGCAAACCAGAAGCCATTATAGATCAGCTCGGCATAGCGCGGCATGATCTCGTCCTTGAGATGGGCCGCACCACGATCAAGCGTGATCGATTCGATACCGCGATGCGCCGCCAGCAGAATTGTCCCGCCGGGGGTTTCATAGACACCGCGTGACTTCATGCCGACAAAGCGGTTTTCCACCAGGTCCAGCCGACCCACGCCATGCTTGCCGCCCAGTTCGTTCAGCTTGGTCAGCAGTGCCGCCGGGGACAGCGCGATGCCGTTGACCGAAACCGCATCGCCCTGCTCGAAGCCGATGGTGATGATTTCAGGCGTATTGGGTGCCTGCTCGGGATCAGTGGTGCGCTGATAGACATATTCGGGCGCCACCTGGGCCGGGTCTTCCAGCACCTTGCCCTCCGAAGAGGTGTGCAGCAGATTGGCGTCGACCGAGAACGGGGCCTCGCCGCGCTTGTCCTTGGGCACCTGGATCTGGTGCTTTTCAGCGTAATCGATCAACTGCGTGCGCGACGAGATATCCCACTCGCGCCAGGGCGCAATCACCTTGATCGAGGGGTCGAGCGCATTGGCGGTCAGCTCGAACCGCACCTGGTCATTGCCCTTGCCGGTGGCGCCATGGGAAATGGCGTCAGCCCCCACTTCCTGGGCAATCTCGACCAGGCGCTTGGTAATCAGCGGCCGCGCAATCGAGGTGCCCAGCAGATAGACGCCTTCATAGACGGCATTGGCGCGGAACATCGGGAACACGAAATCGCGCACGAATTCCTCGCGCAGATCCTCGATGCGGATATCCTTGATCCCCATCAGTTCGGCCTTCTTGCGCGCCGGCTCGAGTTCTTCGCCCTGCCCCAGATCAGCGGTGAAGGTCACCACTTCGCACTGATAGGTCTCCTGCAGCCATTTCAGGATGATCGAGGTGTCCAGACCGCCCGAATAGGCCAGCACGACCTTTTTGATATCTTTTGCCATGAGCTCTGTCTTTGTTAACATAGTGATGTGGGAGGATAGACTAGCTCAAACGCAATAATCTTGCCAAAACTTCACACATGGTTTCGTTTGCGGCATAACCTGCCACTACACGCCAACCAGGAAGCATTAAATGCCGCTAGTGCTCGATGCCATCGATCGCCGCATTCTGCGCGTGCTGCAGAACGATGGCCGCATCTCCAATGTCGAGCTGGCCAATCAGGTGGGCCTGTCGCCCTCGCCCTGCCTGCGCCGGGTCCGGCTGCTCGAGGAGTCCGGCATCATCGACCGCTATATCGCCGTGCTCAATCCGGCCAGGGTCGGCCTCGGTCTGACCGTGTTCGTCCGCGTCTGGTTCAAGACCCAGGATGCCGCCGTCACCCAGCAATTTGCCGACACCGTGCGGAAATTCCCCGAAGTGGTGGAATGCTATCTGACCACGGGGGAATGCGACGCCATCATGCGGGTGGTGACCGCGGACCTGCATGCCTATTGGCGCTTCCAGTCCGACCATCTCACCCGCATCCCCAGCGTGCAGAGCGTCAAGACCGACGTGCCGATGGAAACCATCAAGGCCAGCACCGGACTGCCCCTGCTCTGAGCCCGCCAATGCGCTGGCCTGGCGCCGCGCACTGCGTTAGATCTGTCACTGATTTCTGCGCGCCGGGAGCCACCATGCCCGCCTTTCTGCCTGATCTGTCCGTCATCCTGGCCTTTGCCCTGGCCGCTTTCGTGCTCGCGGTGACCCCGGGCCCCGACATGGCGCTGTTCGTCTCGCGCACCATGAATTTTGGCCGCCTGCATGGCTATGCCACTGTGCTGGGCGCCCTGACCGGCATTGCCGTGCATACCGCACTGGTGGCCTTCGGCATTTCCATGCTGATCGTGGCGGCGCCCACCGCTTTCTGGGTGCTCAAGATCGTCGGCGCGCTCTATCTGGTCTGGCTGGCCATTCAGGCCGTCCGCTCCGGTGGCGGCATTCTGGTCAGCAAGGCGGGCGGCAAGCCCCCCAGGCTGGCGCAAAGCTACATGACCGGGCTGGGCATCAATCTGACCAATCCCAAGGTGGCACTGTTCTTCGTGACCTTCCTGCCGCAATTCGTCTCGGCGCAAGATCCCGACGCCGTGGGCAAGCTATTGTTCCTGGGCGTCGAATTTGTGCTGGTGTCGCTGCCGGTTGTCATCGCCATCGTGCTGTTCGCGCAATGGCTGACCACGACGCTGCGCGACAATGCCTGGGTGAGCAAGGCGCTGAACTGGAGCTTTGCCGCAGTCTTCATGGCCTTTGCGGCCACGATCCTGCTCGCTGAAGGCCGGAAATGAACGTCATCACAGTACCTTAAGTCGAGATGAGGCCTTGAGCGGCAGGGTAAAAAGGGCTGGACCACTAATTAGCTTCAATTGCGCCTGAATAGCTGGAAGCCAAAAAATGAGCCGCGCGGTCTGCTGCCATGGATCAAGTGCCGTGAGCGAGGGCTCCATGAAAAAGCCAACCAAATCTGTTTGAAGCCAAGCTGCTCGCTCCGCCTTGTTCTTGGTAATTCGCCTGTCTCCCGAAACGACGGCCCAGCCACCTTCCCGGCCAAGCTGATCTATCCAATCCACATCGGCTGCGTCTGGGGGAAACTTATCACCGAGAGCGGCAGCCTCAGAAAAGTCTGCTTTGATCAGCTCATGAATTGCCCTAGGAACTTTGGGCGAAACATTATGATCAAATAGCAATTTCACGCCACGAGTTCGCCTTCGAAGGCCAGTGCGGCACGTACAGCCTTCAGATCAACTTCATAGTCGGAAGTGATCTGTGCCGAACTTCGCCCATTCCTGTTTGCTTCTGAAATTACTCTCGTTGGAATTCCATATCGAAGCAACACTGGTGCCCCGAATGACCTGGCAGGATCGATTACAACCTCGCCCTTACCTGTCTCGGGCACCCATTGCGAAGCGACTCCAGCTGTAAATTTAACGTCCTTTAGTCCCACTGACACAATTGAATGGAAAGCATGCTGTCCATTCAACACTTCGATCAGTTTAGGTTCTTCCGTCTTGGAAAGAACCTCTAGGTACAGACGGCGCCCATCAGTTTTAAAGGCAGACGTCGAAAATGGATGAGAGTCACCAACAATGTCGCGAGCAGCTTGAACGACTTTTCGAAGATACGGCAGAGACAGTTTTTGTCTTCGAAACGCGTCAACCATCCTCAACTCTATAAGGTCTCTAAATCCCAGATAAAGACCGTTATCAATAATGGGCAGCTGAGATGTCCACAAAGCCTCATCGAAAACCGTCTCGCCACAATACTCGCGTGTCCGACCCTGCAGCCAGCGCCTAATTCTGGTGGCAGGCACACCAGACAAACTCGCAGCGTCGGCCACCGTGTAGGTGCCCGTGCCAACAATCTTCAACTGGCTAGCGTCGTGATACATAATGTGAGGATAGCCTACGTGAGACGTTTTGGGAATCGAGTTCCTATCCCGCCAGGGCCTCGCGGTCCTTCTTGCTCAGCCGTTCACTTTCGCTCTTGAGCTGGCCGCAGGCGGCAAAAATATCGCGGCCGCGCGGCGTGCGCACCGGGCTGGCATAGCCGGCCTTGTTGACGATATCGGCAAAGCGTTCGATCCGGCTTGATGGCGAGGTGCCGTAATTGGCGCCCGGCCAGGGATTGAACGGGATCAGATTGATCTTGGCCGGAATGCCGGCCAGCAGCCGCACCAGTTCGCGCGCTTCGGCATCGCTGTCATTGATACCGTCGAGCATCACATACTCAAAGGTGATGCGCCGCGAATTGGATACGCCGGGATAGGTGCGACAGGCTTCAAGCAGCTCTTCAAGCGGCCACTTCTTGTTGATCGGGACCAGCACGTCGCGCAGATCATTATTGGTAGCATGCAGCGAAATGGCCAGCATCACGTCGATCTCGCGCCCGGTCGGCTCGATGAACGGCACCACGCCCGAGGTCGACAGGGTAATGCGGCGCTTGGAAAGGCTCATACCGTCACCGGCCGAGGCGATCAGGAGCGCCTGCTTGACGTTGTCGTAATTGTAGAGCGGCTCGCCCATGCCCATCATCACCACATTGGTGATGGCGCGTGTGCCAGCTGCGGGCACCAGCCCGCCATCATCCGGGCGCACGCCGCCGGGGAAATCACCCAGCTGTTCGCGCGCCATCAGGATCTGACCGAGGATTTCCCCGGCGGTCAGATTGCGCACCAGCTTCTGCGTGCCGGTATGACAGAACGAGCAGGTCAGCGTGCAGCCGACCTGCGAGGAGACGCAGAGCGTGCCGCGATCTTCTTCAGGAATGTAGACGGTTTCCACCTCGACCGGAGGATAGTTCGGATTGGCCGGGTCGCGGAAGCGGAACAGCCATTTGCGCGTGCCGTCAGTCGACACCTGCTCGGACACGATCTCGGGGCGATCGAGGTTGAACACGTCCGCCAGCTTCTGCCGGAACGGCGCCGCCACATTGGTCATGCGCTCGAAATCGGTGGTGCCATGCACATAGAGCCAGTTCCACAACTGGCTGGCGCGCATACGCGCTTCCTTGTCGGTGGCCAGCCCGGCCGTGGTCAGGGCCTTTGCCAGCTCAGGCTTGCTCAGACCAATCAGCGACGGCCGGCTGCTGGTAGCCGGCCGGATGGCAGACGAATGGTCAAGGTTCAGCGCTATGCTCATGGCGTGCGAAAGGTCCGGAAACTGCGGGATTGGCGCGGCCAATAGCATATAGGCGCGTTCTAGGCAAAGTCACAGACCCGACAGCAGGGATGCGCCGCGCTCACGCCGAGCCCGGCAGCCTTGCTAGCACGCAGCGGCGATCGATTGCTGCGCTGCAGTGGCGCCCGAAAGCGAATAGGCCTGCCTGACCTTGATACCGGCGGCACTGGTGCCCTCAACCGACATGCTCGAGCCGGCACGGATCGCGCTGGCCAGCTCGCTGGCCTGGCTGGCATCATCGAGCCAGGCGGCATCGTTCTGGGTGAACAGGTTGAACACCTGCCCGTCCACAGTGAGCGTGGCCTTGCTATCGGGCTGGAAGGTGAAGCCGGCCACCAGATTGAACTCGGTGGTGACGTTCTCGGCAGGCCGGTTGGTAATATAGATATAGGCTTGGGTGTAGCCGTCCGGCGCCGGCGTCACGCTTTCCGGCTTGGTCATGGCAAAGCAGACTTCGCCCGTCGCATCGGTGGCGCCATAGCTGGACCACGCCCGATGCTCGCCCAGCAGCCGAACCTGCTGCGCACTGGCAGCACTGGTCAGAAAGAGCGTTGCAGCAAGGGCAAGCGCCATGGCGGACTTGGTCATCGAGGGCCTCAAGACGATAAGGGGCGGGGGCTCAGCAAGCCCGCCGCCCAGTTAGGGCGGATTACCCGGACCGGGCAACCCGTAATTGATGCCTACTGACAAGCAGCGTCAATGGCGTTGACGGCGGCCGTTGCGCCGCTCAGCGAATAGCTGTCCGTGGTTTCGGTACCGCGCTGGCTGGTGCCTTTGACGGTCAGATTGGTGCCCGCCTTGAACGCCTGCACGAAGCCGCCTTCATCGCCGGTCGAGGCCAGCCAGGCGGCAGAACCTTCGGTGACCATGGGATAGGACTTGCCATCGATAGTGGCGCTGGCCTTGGCATCGGTCGTGTTGAACGGGTAGCCAATAATGGTCTGCACCTCGTTCTTGGTACCCATGCCCTTGCGGTGGATGATCATAAAATGGATCGGGTCGCGGTTCGCCCCGGCCGGCTCACTGGACTGCGGCGCTGCCGAAACATAGCAGATCAAGCCACTCGCGTCAGTCGCCTGCCAGGCGGTCCAGGCATTGAAGGTCCCCAACTCGGTCGCCTGCTGCGCCTGCGCGGCTGGCGCCAGAGCCATGATCACGCCGACCGCGAGCCCGACTGCTAGGCTTCCGGTTTTACTCGTCATCGCCAATTTTTTCCTCATCTTGAAGGTCCGTTATCGAGGTGAGCCACCCGCCGACTCTGCCCCCGACATGGTTACCAAGGTGTCAAATGCCGCCGCATTCGATCGAATTTGCTTCAACTGCCTGCCAAACGCGGCAGCAGTTTGGCAGTGAGCACAATTGCAGACCGGTTTGCGCTGCCAGGGTTAATATCGCGCTAACAGGCTCGTGACTGCGCCGCTTCAAGCCGCCAGGGGATAGTGCTGCTCCACCACATAGGGACCACCGCCCACCGAATCCCTGCTCGAGTACAACACGAATCGCCCCACCGGAAAACTGAGCGGCTCGAACCGGCCCGCCTCGGCGATGAACCGCGCCACATCAAGCGCGGTGCTGCCGCGCAGTCGGGCCAGTGTCACATGCGGCACGAATTTTCGACCCTCCGGCGCCAGGCCGGCCCGCTGCAGCACCCGCTCCTGGGCCGCCTGCAAGCGGTTGAGCGTCTCGCTTGGCTCGATGCCGGCATAGAGCGAGCGGGGCTTGTCGCCCCCAAAACTGCCCAGATGGGTCAGCCGGACATCAAAGCGCATCGAGTTTGCCAGCCGGTCGAGGCTGTCGGCCACCTCTTCGGCCATGGGATGATCCACATCGCCGATGAACCGCAGGGTGATGTGATAGTTTTCGACATCAATCCAGCGTGCGCCGGAGAGCCCGCCCCGCTTCAAGGACAGGGCAAAACCCACGTCCTCGGGGATTTCCAGACCGGTGAAGAGCCGGGGCATGGGGCCCTCCTCTTATACTCAGATCAAGTCGATTCGCAGCTCGACCGTAGCACAGCCGACCTGCCGGGCCAGTCTTATCGTCGCAACAAGCCGAGAACCCTTGTAAACGCTTGGCGCCCCATCCATATTGACCATCAAGTGGCAATAAACGCCCACCGGCGGTGCGAAACACCGCTTTATCTGGGAAAGGAACCGAATACATGGCTGAATATGACCGTCAGACCCTTGGTGCGCGGGCCGGCTCGGCCGCTGCCATCGACGAGGGCCTTCGCAGCTACATGCTGCGCGTCTACAATTACATGGGCATTGGCCTGGTGGTAACCGGCCTGGCGGCCTGGTTTGCTGCCGCCGCTGCCGTCACCACCAATCCCGACGCTGCTGTCGCGACCATGACCAATGGCACCATGCTGACACAGTGGGGCTATCTGCTGTTCGCCAGCCCGCTGCAGTGGGTTGTCATGCTGGCACCGCTCGCTTTCGTGCTGGTGCTGAGCTTTGGCATCAACAAGCTCTCCGTCCCGGCCGCACAGGGCGCCTTCTGGGGCTTTGCCGCGATCATGGGCCTGTCGCTGAGCTCGATCTTCCTGGTCTATACTGACGCGTCCATCGCCAAGGTGTTCTTCATTACCGCCGCGACCTTCGGCTCGATGAGCCTGTATGGCTACACCACCAAGCGGGACCTGACCGGCATGGGCAGCTTCCTGATGATGGGCCTGATCGGCCTGATCATCGCCTCGGTGGTCAACATCTTCATGCAGTCCTCGATGATGGAATTCATCATCTCGGTGGTCGGCGTGCTGATCTTCGTGGGCCTTACCGCCTACGATACCCAGAAGATCAAGGAAGAATACTCCGAAAGCCACAGCACGGAAGTGCTGGCCAAGGGTGCCATCATGGGCGCGCTGCGCCTCTATCTGGACTTCATCAACCTGTTCCTGATGCTGCTGCGCCTGTTCGGCAATCGCGAGTAGCCAGCAGCCTTCCTGATTGCACAGGCAGCAATTTGGTTGGACGACAAATCGGACCGCAGTCTACAAAGGCTGCGGTCCTTTTCTTTTGTCCGAGTGCATGCCGTGTCCGAATTCTCCTTGCGCCCTTTCCAGTGGGCTGACATTCCCGCCATCACCGCCATCTACAAGCATTATGTCGAGCACTCGGTGGCCACCTTCGATCTCGAAGCCCCCGGCGAGGCGGTGCTGGGCGAAAAATTCGGCCACATGCTGGCCGCCGGCCACCCCATCGTCATGGCGCAGAAGCCCGATGGCGCACTGCTGGGCTATGCCTATGCCTCGGTCTACCGCCCCCGCCCCGCCTATCGCTTCACCTGCGAGAACTCGGTCTATTGTGCCCCGGACGCCATGGGGCGCGGCCTGGGCACCGCGATGATGGACGAGATCATCCGCCAGTCGCGGGACTTTGGTTTCAAACAGATGGTTGCCGTCATCACCGCCGAAGGCAGCGGCTCGATCCGGCTGCACGAAAAGCTCGGCTTCCGCCATATCGGCCGGCACGAGGCACTCGGCTTCAAGTTCGACCGCTGGCTCGACATCGTCCACATGCAGCTCGCGCTGTAGTCAGGTGATGTTCGGCCGCAGGGTGATCGTCTAGCCGACCACCGCCAGATGCGGGTCCAGCACCCGCAAGACCTGGGCGATGTCATGGCCACGCCGGAGAATGCGGCCCTGCTGATTGGTGACGGTGTATTGCCCCTGCTTGTTGCGCAGGCGCGGGGTCTTCTCGATGATGAACAGGGGACGCTCCGACACCCGGGCATAGATGGAGAACATCGCCCGCTCGCGCAGGAAATCCATGGCGTAATCGCGCCACTCCCCCTGCCCCACCTTGCGTCCATAGACAGACAGGATCAGCGCCAACTCTTTTCGATCGAACACGACGCTGACGGGAACCTTGGCATTGCTGGCATTTGCCGCAGGCTCGCTGGCATGCACCAGCATGAGCGATCCGTTGTTGCCGTTCGGTGTGCGCTTTTGCACTGCTCCGAATACTCCGTGTCACCGTGACGTCATGATCGGGGCATTCAGCCCGCGATGCAAGGCCCCTCGGGAACGAACAATTCCCAATCCGGCCACAATTTGTCCCTGAACCTGCCCAATTGGGCGGACATAGTCTGACCATTGCCTCCAGTGGTTGGCGCCCGGGCCGAATGAGCCCCCAAACCTTGAAGCCCGGGTGCCAGCTTCTCAAATTGAGTTGACCCGACTGGTCCCCGTCCTTGCCCCCAAGGACGGGGTTTTTCGTTGCTGCTGGTGGGAAGTTCAGCGCTCGAAGGCGGCAGCACCCAGAATTGGCCCGGGCAAGCCGTCGTTCTCCTGCTGTACAATCACTGCAATGCCGGTACTTCTGTCCGCCAGCACCTCCGGGATCGGCAGCTTGATATCGGCACCCGTGGCGCATTCCCACAGCCCCAGCACTTGCCTGCCGGTAACGATCTGGGTGTAGACCATGGTCTTGCCGGCATTATTGCCCCGTTCGATAGTGACATCGGCGCGGTCCGAATAGGTCACTAGCCAGACCACCGCATCTTTCAGCGTGGTATCGGCCGGAATGGCGATCCTGAGCATGTCGCCGACTTCGGTGACGTCGATGTGCAGCGGCAGCTGGGCCCGATCAATCGCCCGATATACGTCCGGGCGCCGCGACCCGACCACGCCCTTGGTGCCGTTGACCACCATTTGCGGCGTATAGATGCGCGATGAGCCCCAGCTCTGGGCATAGGCACGCTGGCGGTCCGAATAGTCAGCCGCGCCGAACGTGTCCTTCCAGCCCGCATAGTCCCAATAATCAACGTGGTAGGCCAGTGCCAGCACATCGCCCTGATCAGCCAGGCTGGTCAACAGCGCGTCGGCAGGCGGACACGACGAGCAGCCCTGGCTGGTGAACAACTCGACCACCGCCTTGGGCCGCAGGCTTACGCCATCAGCCGCAGCTGGCTGGGCCAGCGCGCTCAGAACAACAATGGCACTCAGGGTGGTCAGCCAGCTTGCAAGTCTCATGGCCACGGTTGTAGTCCGCCGCCACCCGCCCCCGCCAGTCAAAAGAGGGTGAGAGCTCAAAACCACCTGCTGCCCCCAATAAAAATGGCGGCCCATCGGGCCGCCATGTCGAGACAAGGTCGCCGATCGCTTACGCAGCGACCAGGCTACGCAGCACGTAGTGCAGAATGCCGCCATGCTTGTAATAGTCGAGCTCGTTGGCGGTATCGATGCGGCAGCGGGTTTCGATATTGAGCACCGAGCCATCGGCACGGGTGATCTTGACGGTGACCATGGCGCGCGGCGCGATCTCGGTCACACCCTCAATGTCCACGGTCTCAGTGCCATCAAGCCCGAGCGTCTGCCAGCTCTCGCCATCCTTGAACTGCAGCGGGATAACGCCCATGCCAACCAGATTGGAGCGGTGAATCCGCTCGAACGACTGGGCGATCACGGCGCGGACACCCAGCAGATTGGTGCCCTTCGCCGCCCAGTCACGGCTTGAACCGGTGCCGTATTCCTTGCCGGCAAACACCACGAGTGGCGTGCCGGCGGCCTGATAGGCCATGGCGGCGTCATAGATGGCCATCTGCGAGCCGTCCGGGCCCTTGGTGTAACCACCTTCAACGCCGGGCAGCATCTGGTTCTTGATGCGGATATTGGCGAATGTGCCGCGCATCATCACTTCATGGTTGCCGCGACGCGCGCCATAGGAGTTGAAGTCCCTGGGTGCGACCTGATGGCTTTCGAGATATCTGCCAGCCGGTGTCGTCGACTTGAACGAGCCCGCCGGCGAAATGTGGTCGGTCGTGATCGAATCGAGGAACAGCGCCAGCACCTTGGCATTGGCGACATTGGTGATGGGCTTGGGGTCCATCGTCATGCCCTCGAAATAGGGCGGATTCTGAACATAGGTCGAGCTGGCGTTCCAGCGGTAGGTCTCGCCGCCATCCACCGCAATACCCTGCCAGTTTTCGTCGCCCTTGAAGACGTCCGAATAGCGGCCCTGGAACATTTCCTTGGTCACATGCGTGCGCACGATCTCGGCAACCTCGTGATTGGAGGGCCAGATGTCCTTGAGGTAAACCGGCTGGCCATCCTTGGAGGTGCCGATCGGGTCCCTTGTGATGTCGATATTCATCGACCCGGCAATGGCATAGGCCACCACCAGCGGCGGGGACGCCAGATAGTTGGCCTTCACGTCCGGGTTCACACGGCCTTCAAAGTTGCGGTTGCCCGAAAGCACCGAAGCGGCAACCAGATCGCCCTCCTGCACCGCCTTGGCGATGGGCGCCGGCAGCGGACCGGAATTGCCGATACAGGTGGTGCAGCCATAGCCGACCAGGTTGAAACCGATGGCGTCAAGATCGGCCGAAAGCCCGGCGCTATCGAGATAATCGGTGACGACCTGCGAGCCGGGCGCCAGCGAGGTTTTCACCCATGGCTTGGAGTCCAGACCCAGGGCCCGCGCCTTGCGGGCCACCAGACCCGCTGCCACCAGCACCGATGGATTGGAGGTATTGGTGCACGAGGTGATGGCGGCGATCACCACATCACCGTGACCAATGGCGTAGTCAGTGCCCTCAACGGCAATCTTGGGATTGTCGGTCTTGCCGAATTCCTTGGGCAAAGCTGCGGCAAAGGCCGGCTTGGCATTGTCGAGCGCGATCCGGTCCTGCGGGCGCTTGGGGCCCGAGATCGACGGCACGACAGTGGTCAGATCGAGTTCGATGGTCGAGGTAAAGACCGGATCGGCCGAAGTGGTCTCGCGGAACATGCCCTGCGCCTTGGAATAGGCTTCCACCAGCGCCACGCGGTCGGCATCGCGACCCGATGTGCTCAGATATTTCAGCGTATCGGCATCGACCGGGAAATAGCCGCAGGTGGCGCCATATTCGGGCGCCATATTGGCGATCGTCGCCTGATCTTCGAGACTGAGATAATCAAGGCCCGGGCCGTAGAACTCGACAAACTTGCCGACCACGCCCTTCTTTCGCAGCATTTCGGTGACGGTCAGCACCAGATCGGTCGCGGTGATGCCTTCATTGATCTTGCCGGTCATCTTGAAGCCGACAACCTCGGGGATCATCATGGTGATCGGCTGGCCCAGCATGGCGGCCTCTGCCTCGATGCCGCCCACGCCCCAGCCCAGCACGGCCAGACCATTGACCATGGTGGTGTGCGAATCGGTGCCCACAAGGGTGTCGGGATAGGCAACGGTCTCGCCATTCTCTTCCTTGGTCCACACGGTCTGCGCCAGATATTCCAGGTTCACCTGATGGCAGATGCCGGTGCCGGGGGGCACCACGCGGAAATTGTCAAAGGCCGACTGACCCCAGCGCAGGAACTCATAGCGTTCCCCATTGCGCTCATATTCGAGCTCGACATTCTGCCCGAACGACTGCGGCGTACCGAAGCTGTCCACCATCACCGAGTGATCGATGACCAGATCGACCGGCACCAGTGGATTGATTTTCTGCGGATCGGCGCCGAGCTTGGCCGTCGCGTCGCGCATCGCGGCCAGGTCCACCACGGCCGGCACGCCGGTAAAGTCCTGCATCAGCACACGGGCCGGACGATAGGAAATTTCCTGCTCCGAGGTCCGCGTCTTCAGCCAGGTGGCAACAGCCTCGATATCGGCCTTGGTCACGGTGCGATCATCTTCGAACCGCAGCAGGTTTTCGAGCACCACCTTCATCGAGTGCGGCAGGCTGGAAACGCCCGCCAGGCCGTTCTTCTCGGCTTCCACTATCGAGTAATAGGTGTAGGTTTTGCCGCCGACCACCAGGGTCGATTTCGACTTGAAGCTGTTTTTTGAGGTCACTATGTCCGCCCGTCATCTCGTGTTGCGGCAGGCGCTCGGGTTCAGGAAAGCTCCCCGAATCCACTCAATAGCGCCGCCCTTCCTGGAATGACTCCAATCTACAACGGCTTATAGAGAAAGACGATTGGGCTTGCCAGCCCGACCTTTCGTTCAATACGAGAAGGGGCCATGACCGATCAGCAAGTCTATCCCCCGATCCACCTGCGCGCGACCGGCCTGAGCTGTGGCCGCGGCGGCATGCTGCTGACCGACCAGCTCGACTTTTCCCTGCGCAATGGCCAGACCCTGTTGCTGCGCGGCCCCAATGGTGCCGGCAAGTCCACGCTATTGCTGACCCTGGCCGGCATCATCGCGCCATTTTCCGGCCGCTTCGGTTCCCCCGACGCCGGCGCCGAACTGCCCCTGCTGCACTATTGCGGCCACCGCAACGCCAGCAAACCCCGGCTGAGCGTCCGGGAAAACCTGACCTTCTGGGCCAAAGTCAATGGACCGACCGGCATGACACCCCAGGCCGCGCTGGACCAAGTCGGCCTCGGCGACCTCGACGGGCTGGACGCCGGCTACCTCTCGGCCGGCCAGTCGCGCCGTCTCGCCCTGGCCAGGCTGCTGGTCAGCCTGCGCCCGCTCTGGCTGCTTGATGAACCGACCGCCGCGCTCGACGAGCCGGGCCATCAACTGGTGACGCGCCTGCTCGCCAACCATCTGGCGCGCGGTGGTCTGGCCATTGCCGCCACGCACGACCCGATCAGCCTGCCCGACCCGAGCAGCCTGAGCACATTGCTCCTGGCGGGCGCACCATGAGCGCGTTCCTGGCCATGCTGCAGCGCGAACTGCGCCTCGCCTTGCGCGGCGGCGGCGATGTGCTGACCCTGATGTTGTTTTTCGTGATTGTCGGGGCCATCGTTCCCTTTGCCGTCGGTCCCGACCAGACCCTGCTGGCCTCCATTGCCCCCGGCATCGTCTGGATTGCTGCCTTCCTGGCGATGCTGCTCGGGCTCGAACGCCTGTTTCGCCCCGACCATGAGGATGGCTCGCTGATCCTGCTGCGGCACGCCGAATTGCCGCTCAGCGCCGCCATTACCGCAAAATTGATCGCCCACTGGCTGGTCACGGCCCTGCCGCTGCTGCTGGCCAGCCCGATCCTTGCCCTGCTGCTGGCCATGGATCTGGCTTCATTCTGGCGCACCCTTATCTCACTGAGCCTGGGAACCCCGGCCCTGGCGGCTTTTGGCGCCATCGGTGCCGCCGTGACGGTCCCCATCCGGCACGGCGGCCTGATCGCGCCCATCCTGATTGCGCCGCTATCGGTGCCGGTGTTGATCTTCGGGGTTGGCGCCATCACCTCTCCCCAATCGGGGGCGGCAGCGCTGTTTCTTGCGGCATTGAGCCTCATGGCCGTGGCCCTGGCTCCCTTTGTTGCTGCGTTTGCGATACGTTCGGCCGAAGACTGAAGATGACCCAGGTGACGCCCCCATGAGCAATGACACGACGCGCCCGCAGGCCTGGTGGCAGCGGATTGCCCATCCAGGGCAGTTCGTCGCCTGGAGTGCACCCCTGCTCTGGCCGCTGACGCTCCTGACTGCGGTGCTGTTTGCCCTGGGCCTGTGGTTCTCCTTTTTCAATTCGCCCCAGGATTACCAGATGGGCGACACCGTCCGCATCATGTATGTCCACGTGCCCAATGCCTGGCTCAGCCAATTCGTCTACGCGATGATGGCCGTGTCAGCCCTGGGCACGCTGGTCTGGCGTCACCCCCTGGCCGATGTGTCGATGAAAGCCGCTGCCCCGCTGGGTGCCTTGTTCACCGCGCTGGCCCTGTTCACCGGCGCCCTGTGGGGCCGCCCTACCTGGGGCACGTTCTGGGAATGGGACGGTCGCATGACCTCGACCCTTGTGCTGCTGTTCATCTATCTGGGCATCATTGCGCTCTGGCGCGCCTTTGACGATCAGCTGCGCGCGGCCCGGGTGATTGCTGTCTTCACCCTGGTCGGGGCCATCAACATCCCCATCATCAAGTTCTCGGTCGACTGGTGGAGCACGCTGCACCAGCCCGCCAGCGTGTTCCGGCCCGATGGACCAACCATGCCCGGCTCCATCCTGACGCCGCTATTCATGATGTTTTTCGCCTTCACTTTGCTGTTCCTGGTGCTCCATCTCAAGGCGATGCACACCGAGATCAAACGCCGCCGCGTCATGACCCTGCAGCGCAAACTGGCACAGGGAGCTTCCGCATGATCGATCTCGGACCCCACGCCATCTTCATCATCTGGGCCTATTTCGGCGTTGCGCTTGGCGTGTTTGGCCTGATTGGCTGGACGCTGCTCGACGCCCGCGCCACCGCCCGAAAACTGGCTGCGCTCGAGGCCCGCAAGGCGCCCCGGCGCACCCCGGAGTCAACCCTATGATGCGCTATGTGTTGTTTGGCCTGCCGCTACTGGCGCTGATCGCGCTGGTCTCGGTCTTTGCCTTCTCGATCAATCGCGATCCTGGACTCGTCCGGTCCGTGCTGATCGACAAGCCCGCCCCCAGTTTCGCTCTGGCCGCCGTGCCCGAGCTGGGCGTGCCCGGCTTTGACACCGATACGCTCAAGGGTCAGGTCAGCGTGGTCAATGTCTTTGCCAGCTGGTGCATTCCCTGCCGTGACGAACACCCCTTGCTGATGACCCTGAGGGATGTTGCCGAGGTGCGCCTGCTCGGTATCAACCAGAACGACGCCCCCGAAAATGCCCGCGCCTTCCTGGCCGAGCTGGGCAACCCGTACGACGCCGTTGGCGCCGATCGCGATCGGCGCGTTTCGATTGACTGGGGTGTTTACGGGGTGCCCGAGACATTCGTGGTCGATGCCGATGGCATCATCACTTTCAAGCATGTCGGTCCGCTCACGCCCGAGACTTTCGAGACCGAGCTGCTCCCCGCCATCGCCAAGGCCGGCGACTGAACAACCCCGTTCAGCCTGGGTTCAGCCAGCCAATGCCACACTGTCGGCATAGTTGTTGTGTTGAAAGCGTACCATGTTGAGCGTGATCCAGAAATTTGCCCGCGATGAGACCGGTATCACCCCGGTGGAGTATGGCCTGATCGCGGCCATTGTCGTGGTCGCCGCGACCATGGTGGTGTCGGCCGCTGGCTACAATATCCACGACCTGATCGGCAATTCGCGCCAGAACTGAGCTTTGGCTAGAAGTCGCTGGTCAGCCCCTTGATTTCCCAGTCGCCATAGCGCCCCGGTTCAAGACCACCCCGTCCACCCTGCTCGTCTTGCGTCGCGACGTTCCTGGCGTCGATGGCCTGACGGCGGGCATCTGCCTCTGCCAGGGCGCGCTTGGCCGCGGGGCTCAAGGGGGGTCGTGGCGCTTCTGCCACAAATTTGTCATCGCTCATGGTCATATCCATCCTGCGTTTTGCTCATGCCGCTTGCAGCCGAGCCAGTCCGACCCAACATAGATGCGCAAGACCTCGAACCCAAGAGCTGCTGATGTTCAATACGCTGCGCACTTTCGTCCTACTGGCGGGCCTGACAGCCCTGTTCATGGTGGTCGGCTATTTTATCGGCGGCAGCGGCGGCATGATGATCGCTCTGGTCTTTGCCCTGGCGACCAATCTGTTTAGCTACTGGAACGCCGACAAGCTGGTGCTGCGCATGCAGAACGCCGTGCCCATTGAGCGCAGCCGCGTGCCCGAGCTCTATGACATGGTCGATATTCTCGCCCGCAAGGCGGGGATTCCCACCCCGGCGGTCTATCTGATCCAGTCCGACCAGCCCAATGCCTTCGCCACGGGCCGGAACCCGCAAAACGCCGTGGTCGCGGTCTCGGCAGGCCTGCTCAAGCATCTCGAAACCCGCGAAGTGGCCGCCGTGGTCGCCCACGAACTGGCCCATATCCGCAACCGCGATACCCTGACCATGACCATCACGGCCACCTTTGCCGGCGCCATTTCGGCGCTGGCCCAGTTTGGCCTGTTCTTTGGCGGCGGCAATAATCGCGACAATCCGCTGGGCGGCGTCGGGGCCTTGCTGATGGTGTTCCTGGCCCCCGTTGCGGCCATGATGGTGCAAATGGCGGTCAGCCGCACCCGCGAATATGAAGCCGACCGCATCGGCGCCGAGATTTCCAGCGATCCGCTGGCGCTGGCCTCAGCCCTGCAAAAGATCGCCGCCCTGGCCGGCCAGCGGGTCAATATGGCGGCCGAGCGCAATCCGGCCATGGCGCATATGTACATCATCAATCCCCTCTCGGGGCAGCGCATGGACAATCTGTTCTCCACCCACCCCGACACCGGCAATCGCATTGAGGCGCTGCGCAAGCTTGCAGCTTCCGCCCATGTGGACGATAAGGGCCGCAGGCCTCAGCTTCGCCCTGCCCCGACCAGCACCGGTCGCGATACGGGTGGTGGCTGGCGCGTGCCGACCGTCGGACGAACCGACGAGGATGGCGGACAACCCGGTCCCTGGGGATAGAATTAAGCGTGGCGTACAAACCTGAACCGGCTGGGCTCAAGCTCCGCCTCGTTGCCGCCCAGCGGCTGAAATCCGTGCTGGCGGGCGACAATTTCGTGCCGCTCGGGGCCACCGACCTCGTCGACGGACGTGATCGCGCGCTGGCCAATCGCCTGATCACCACCGCCCTGCGCCGGCAGGGTCAGCTCAATTTCATGATTCATGCCCTGCTCGACAAGGGCATGCCGGGCAAATCCGGCACCTTTGAAGCTGTGCTGCGCCTGAGCCTGGCGCAATTGGTCTTTCTGCCCGATCTGGGCGCGCACAGCGCGCTGTTTCTGGCCGTGGAGGCCACCAAGCGCGACCCCAAGGCCCGCCATTTGTCCGGCCTGATGAACGCCGTGCTGCGCAATGCCCAGGCCAATTCGGCCAAGTTCGGCATGCTCAGCGACGATCTGCTGATTCCCGATACTTTCGGGGACACCTGGCTCGAAGCCTATGGCGAAGAGGCCATTGATGGCTTTTCCGACGCCCTTCTGGCCGGCGCCGCCCTCGATCTGACACTCAAGGACAATGATCCCGAGCTGATCGATGCCTTGGGCGCCGAGCCCGTGATGGCCGATACCGTGCGGATTGAGCAGCGCGACCGCCCGGTTGAGGCCCTGCCCGGCTTTGCCGAGGGTCGCTGGTGGGTGCAGGACGCTGCGTCCTCCATTCCCGCACGGCTGCTGGGCCTGGAACCCGGTGCGCGCGTACTGGACCTCTGCGCTGCCCCTGGCGGCAAGACCGCCCAACTGGTCAAGGCCGGCTATGCCGTGACCGCCCTTGATGCCGACGCCAAACGCATGGAGCGCCTCAAGGAGAATCTTGAGCGCCTGCACTATGCCGCCGAAACCATCGTCGCCGACGCGGGTAATTTCACGCCTGAGACGCCGTTCAAGGGCGTCCTGCTCGACGCCCCCTGCTCGGCGACCGGCACCTTCCGCCGCCATCCTGAGGTGATCTGGCATCGCTCGGTGGGCGACGTGGCCGGGCGCGTGCGGCTGCAGCGGTCCCTGCTGACCAACGCAGCACGTTGCCTGGATCAGGGCGGGGTTCTTATCTATTGCGTCTGTTCACTTGAACCAGCCGAGGGCGAGGAGCAGGTCGATTGGGCACTCCAATCCCTGCCCGGTCTTGAGCTTTGGCCCGTGACCAGCGAAGAATTGCCCGGACTGGAGTCCGCCGTATCGCCTCGGGGATTGGTGCGGACCCATCCCGGCATGATGCCCGGTGGACGATCCGGCGGTATGGACGGCTTCTTCGTGGCACGCTTTCGCCGTAGTGAGATAGGGTGATCGACGGGCGCTGAGGGGGAAGGCGCCAAACTAGGAACTGGTTATTGACGGGCAGACAAACAACGACGCAGGTCTTGGCCGCGGCGGACGCTGGTAACACAATGGCGTCTCGGCTTGGTTTCGCCGCGCGGCGCTTCGCCTGCGGGCTGGCCGATACGATAGTGACCCTGCCCATTCTGCGCTGGACCTGGCGCGGCCTGGCCGATGACGCCTTTGCTGGTGAATTGCATGAATTCCGTCCCGCTGACCGCGAAGCCGTGCGCGACATGATGGCCGGTCGCTACGTGCTGGCCAGCAAGCTGATGGAAACCCACGGTGCCTCGCCCTTCGGCCTCGACGTTGACCACGCCGATTGGTGGTTCAACCTGCACGGCTTCTCCTGGTTGCGCCATTTTCGCGATATTCGCGACCCCGGCGAACGCTATTTCGCCCGCACGCTGGTGCTGGACTGGATCGGCCGGGAAGGCCGCTTTGCACGCGCCACCTGGGCACCCGGGCTGACGGCCCAGCGCGTGCTCAACTGGTTGCGCCATCTGCCCCTGCTGCTCGACGGCGCTACCCCCGAACAGGCCAAGACCATCCAGCGCGTGCTGGGGACCCAGATCCAGAGCCTGCGTGTGCGCGGGCTGCTGGCCGCAGATCCCACCGATGCCCTGTTTGCCGCCATTGCCCTGCTCGGCGCCGAATATTGTGAACTGGGCGACAAGACCGATATTGCGCTTCGGGTCGAACGCCTGAACCGCATTCTGGCCAGCCAGCTCGATACCGATGGCCTGCATCGCTCACGCAATCCCAAGCTGCAATTGCAGCTGCTGGTGGAACTGGTCAGTATTCGCCGCATTGCCGCCCACCTCAAGACCGAAGCCTCCAATGAACTGGTGGCACAGATTGAACGCATGCACGACAGTCTGGATGCGCTGACGCTGTCGAGCGGTGAGCCGGCCTATTTCAACGGCGGCGGCCACTTGCCCCATGACGTGCTGATCGCCATCCAGGCCAATACCCCCGGTCATCAACGGCGCTCCAAGCTGCTCGGTGGCTATGGCATTCTGCGCGCCGGCGATGCCGTCGTGATCGCCGATTCCGGACGGCGGCCGCCACCCGAATTTGCCCGCAATGCCCATGCCAGCACCCTGGCCTTTGAATTCTCCCATGGCAGCGAGTTGATCCTGGGCAGCTGCGGACCCGCACCCGCCGATCTGGCCGCCAGCAAGGCCCTGTTCCAGCAGGGCGTCGCGCACTCTGCCCCCACAATCGATGCCGAAGACGCCGCCAGCCTGCCGCCCACCATTATGGCCCTGACGCCGGCCGACCAATTGCTGACCCTGACCAGTCCCGGCTACGCCAAGCGGTTCGGTATTGATCTTGAGCGTCGCATCACCCTGCTTTCGGGCGGCACCACGCTGGTCGGTCAGGACCGGATGATCGGCCACGGCAAGACCTCGGGCCTGCTGGCAGTGCGGTTCCACCTGGCGCCTGGCGTGCAGCTGCAGCGCCATCATGCCGAAGGCATGGTCCGCCTGGTGCTGCCCAATGGCGCGGTCTGGAACTTTCTCTGGGAAGGTGCGACCTGCCGCGAGGAAGAAAGCGTCCGCCAATCGGCCTATGTCGGCCTGCACAAGACCCGGCAATTGGTGCTCGAAACCAATGTGGTTGCGGGCAACGAGATCGCCTGGATCTTCACGCTCGAACAGCAATAGCCGGTTGGCGTTCGTCCCGCTTCGTGCTAGCGAGCGCGCAAATTCATCACAATTAGGGCACACACCTCATGGGCAAGACGGTCAAGGTCGGTCGGGCACTGCTTTCGGTATTTGACAAATCCGGCATGGCCGATTTTGCCCGCGGGTTGAGCGCGGCGGGCGTCGAGCTGGTCTCCACCGGCGGTACCCACAAATTGATCAAGGACGCCGGCCTGCCGGTGCGCGAAATCGCCGACCTCACCGGCTTCCCCGAAATGATGGATGGCCGGGTCAAGACCCTGCACCCCAAAGTGCATGGCGGTCTGCTCGCGGTGCGCGGCAAGCCCGACCACGTCGCCTCCATGGCCGAGCATGGCATCGACGCCATCGATCTGGTGGCGGTCAATCTCTATCCCTTCGAAAAGACCGTCGCCTCGGGCGCCGGTTACGATGACATCATTGAGAACATCGATATTGGTGGCCCGGCCATGGTCCGCTCGGCGGCCAAGAACCATGCCTTTGTCACCGTCGTGGTGGATCCGGCCGATTATCCCGCCATTCTTTCCGCCATCACCGAAACCGGTGGCGTCCCCTTCGCCATGCGCCAGCGGCTCGCGGCCAAGGCCTATGCCCGCACGGCAGCCTATGACAGCGCCATCTCGACCTGGTTTGCCAAAGCCATCGACTATCCCGAGATTCCCTATCGCAGCTTCGCGGGCACACTGCGCGAAGTCATGCGCTATGGCGAAAACCCCCATCAATGGGCCGGCTTTTACGCCAATGGCGAAGACCGTCCCGGCGTCGCCACCGCCACCCAGCTGCAGGGCAAGACCCTGAGCTACAACAATATCAACGACACCGATGCCGCCTTTGAACTGGTCAGCGAGTTCGATGCTGCTGAGGTAGCGGCCGTCGCCATTATCAAGCATGCCAATCCCTGCGGCGTCGCTGTCGCCAGCGATTTGTTGAGCGCCTACACCAAGGCGCTGCGCACCGATCCGGTTTCGGCCTTTGGCGGCATTGTGGCCACCAACCGCGAGATCGACGCTGCCACCGCCACCGAAATCGTCAAGGTCTTCACCGAGGTGATCGTAGCGCCGTCCGCCACCCAGGAGGCGCAGGACATCATCGCTGCCAAGAAAAACCTGCGCCTGCTGCTCACCGGCGGTCTGGCCGATGCCAAGGCCGATGGCCTTACCGTGAAATCGGTTGCGGGCGGGTTGCTGGTGCAATCGCGCGACAATCGCAATGTCGACGATTGCGACCTCAAGATCGTGACCAAGCGGGCCCCGACCGCAGCCGAAATGGCCGATCTGCGCCTCGCCGCCAAGGTTGCCAAGCACGTCAAGTCCAATGCCATCGTCTATGTCAAAGCCGGTGCGACCGTCGGCATCGGCGCCGGCCAGATGTCCAGGGTCGATTCCGCCCTCACCGCCCACCGCAAGTCCATCGACGCCGCCAGGGCCGCTGGAATCGAAGGCGCCCTGACGGCCGGTTCCGTCGCCGCCTCGGATGCCTTTTTCCCGTTTGCCGACGGGCTCGAAGCTCTGGTCGCCGCCGGCGCCACTGCCGTGATCCAGCCGGGCGGTTCGATGCGCGATGACGAGGTGATTGCCGCCGCCGACGCGGCCGGCATCGCCATGGTGATGACCGGGATGCGCCACTTCCGGCACTAGGGGCCTTGTGTGCAGAGGCAAATCTGGGTGAACTGACACCCTGAGCATGGGGGGACGAGCTTGGCCAATTTTGGATATGATCTGGCCATAATCGCGGCCCTGTGTCTGTTCGGGGTGCTGTGCTTCAAGCTGGCCTACGGTTTTGGCGCACCGGTGTGGCCGAAACAGTTTGCCACCACGCTGCCGACACTCCCCAGCCTGAGCAGCGGCGAAGTCGGCGAGTTGGCCAATCTCGGGCTGATTGCGGCAATTCTGCTGATACTTCTGGTGCTGACGCCTGACGCCAATCTGCTCGACCTGATTGGTCTGAATTGGCTGTACGCGGCAGTCGTCGCCTTGATCGTGGTGGTCGGTGTTGCCGTGTATAGCGTCGTTGCGGTTCGAAAGGTGCGGCGCGCCAGCTTCCGGCCCGGGATCAAGAAGACCGAGCACAACCTTCGCCTGTTTGCCCTGGGCTACCGCTTTTACATCGGCTATGGGGCGGCGATTTCGCTGCTGATCATCGCCATTTTTGCCATTACCATCCATCAGATTTTCATCGACTTTGACCGCTTCCAGCTTGTCAACTTGAAGGTCGACGCGATCCTGCGGGAATTGGGGGGCATGGGAGACGTCGCCGGTGAAACCCTGCAGACCAGGTTTGAAGTCCTGTTCGGCACCCAGCGGGTAGCGGAGGGCTACATTCTCGATCAGGTCAACAGCCTGCTGATGCTGTTGCTATGCGTCATGCTGGCCTATTCCATTGTCTATGGCACGAGCATCCGCCAGGTGTTCGCCGAAGAAGCACTGCATGTCCTCAGGATTATCGTCGCGATTCTGGTGGCATTGAGCCTGATCTATGGCTGCACGATATTCTTCACGCTCCATATCGGCTTCGTCGACAAATTGCTGAGCCAGCTGGCGCTTTATGAGGCGCGCATGAACGACGGGCCATGGAGCGTCACACAGCGCTATCATGAGCTGATAGCGGAACTGTCCAGACAGCGCGGCATATTCGGGTTTCTGGTTGCCCTGACGACTGGCCGTGGGGGGCTGATCCTTGTGACCCCTGTTGCCGGCTATTTCCTGCAGAGCCTGTTGTCCCACAAGGGTGGCCAGCATCAAAAGTCCAACCTGGCAAGCAAGTGACCTTGAAAAGACCCATTCGTACTGCCTTCGTGGCCGCGACAGCCATCGTGGCGTTTTATTTGGTCGGAGCCTACGTGATCAATTCCAACTTGCAGCCTGTCGCAGATGTGACAACCCCGACTGCGCGGACGACCCTGCCTTCAGCCATTGGCAACCAGATCACGCTGAGTACATGGAACCTCGGTTATGCCGGACTGGGCGCCGGATCCAATTTCATCGCTGATGGCGGCCAGGCGCTGCTGCCGCCCTCGCGGTCCGTGGTGGATGAGAACCTGGCAGGCATTGTCCAGACCATCAAGGACGACAAGGCTCAAATCCGGCTGTTTCAGGAAGTCTCCAGCAAGAGCCCGCTCAGCTACTGGGCGCCCGTTCGCGACCAGGTAAGCGCGCAGTTCTCCGATTGGCAGGTCTTTTACCGGCCAGACGTCGCGACCCGATTTATCCCTTTTCCGCTGGCGCTCGATCACGGCACCATGTTGGTGGCGCGCTACAATCCACTCAGCGTTGAAACAGTGCCCCTGCCGCCCGAACCGGGCGCCATGCTCGGATTCCTGAAACGGCGCTATGCCATTCAGGTGGCGCGTTTCGCCCTGGCGGAGCGCCCCGGCCAGTTGGTCGTCGGCAATATTCACCTGTCGGCGTTTGACGATGGGGGCACCACCAGGCAGGCCCAGATCAGCGCCGTCCTGGCATTCGCCCAGGCCGAATTCGCCAAGGGTAACCATGTCGTTATCGGCGGCGACTGGAACATGGTTCTTTCCGATCCAGCCTGGCCAAGCACGACCGCGGAAAAATACCTGTTCTGGATCCACCCATTTCCGCGCGACACGCTGCCGGCTGGGTGGACAATCGCTTCAGATGCCGCAACGCCCAGCGTTCGCACCCTCTACAAACCCTATGTGGCCGGTGAGAACTACACCACCAGCATTGACGGGTTCCTGGTGTCACCCAACGTTTCCATCGTTTCGGTCGCCACGCGCGACCTTGGCTTCGCCCATTCTGATCATCAACCGGTGACCAGCGTATTCAATCTCGATTAGGCGCTGGACCAGCGCCAGATTACAGCATTGCAACTCCCCGCCGCCGCGGAAGGTAATCCCTTCTTGACTTTGCCGTGTCACATTATCGGAGTCGCGCAGACGGCGCGATCCTGAGGCAATCGATGCGGCTTACCATTCCTTCCGATCTATCCAGCTTGCTGCACACTGGTTTGTGGCGCTCCGCCGGCTCGCTGGGCATCAAGGTGGCGACCGCCGGCTTGACCTATCTCACCTATGTGGTGCTCTCACGCACCATGAGCGCCGACGAATACGGCCGTTTTGCCTTTGGTCTGGCGCTCGCCACCGTGCTGGCCATCGCTGCCGGAATCGGCCAGCCCACCGCCATCCTGCGCGTCTGGTCGCAGGAGATCGTCGCCGGTCGCCAGCCTGCAGCCGTCAGGGCCGCACAGGCCGGCTCGGTTCTGACCATCCTGGCCAGTATCGCCATCGCCCTCGCAGTATGCGCGCTGGCCTATCTCTGGCACCTGTTCCTGCCCAGCCAGGGCAGCATCAACCACATCTATGGCGCCGCCTTTCTGGTGCTGCCGATGGCACTGGCCGAATACAATTCCTCGGCCCTGCGCGCCCAGGGCTCGCTATGGACCGCTCTGGTGCCGCGCGACATCCTGTGGCGCCTTGCCCTGCCGGCCAGCGTGCTGGTGCTGTTTGGTCTCGGCGTGGTGCTGAGCGGTCCCGATGCCCTGGTGCTTTCGGCGGCCCTGCTGGCGGGCATGCTGGCGCTGCAGTTCTGGAATGCCCTGCGCCGGCATTATGTGCTCAGCCCGGTAGCCGGCGTCACCCGTCAATACTGGCAGCGATGGGGCGGCATTAGTCGCTGGCTGCTGCTGGGGGCCCTCATCGAGACTGCCGCCCTCAATGCTGACGTGATCCTGGTCGGACTGATGCTGAACCTGGAAAGCTCCGGGCTCTACTTCAATGCCTTCCGCACCGCCGGTCTGATGACCCTGTTCACCTTTGCCATCGAGCTGGTGATCGCCCCCATGATCGCCCAGCATTTCCATGCCGGCGAAATGCGCAAGGCCCAGGCCATAACGGCGATGGGCGCGGCGGCGGGGTTCGCCTTCTCGCTGCTGGTTTTCGTCGCCTTTTTTGGCTGGGGCGACTGGGTCCTGAGCTTTTTCGGCCCCGCCTATGCCGAGGGCTGGCTGGTGCTGGTGCTGCTCTCGCTGGGCCTGTTGTTTGACGCGGCCACCGGCCCCTCCAAGATCGTCATGATGATGACCGGCCATGAACGGGCCTATGCCATGATTTTCGGGACCATCATGGCGCTGGGTTTCCTCGTCCAGATCGTGGTCATCCCGGCCTATGGCATTGTTGGCGCCGCTGCCGCCAATATGGGCGCCCGCATCCTCGCCCAATTGGCGATAGCGCTGTGGTGCCGCCTGCGCATCGGCCTGGATACCAGCCTGCTCGGCTTTCTGACCGTCAGAAGCGCCACCGACCGTCTGCCCGGTTGAGCAAACCGTACCCGAGAGTACGCTAACGCTTGACCCTCATGGCGCAGCGGCTTAGAACCACTCCAAACTTTACCTGCCGGAATCCTGCCATGACCAAGGCTCGCACGCTTTACGACAAGATCTGGGACGACCATCTGGTCCAGAATAATGAGGATGGCACATCCCTCCTCTATATCGACCGGCATCTGGTGCACGAAGTGACCAGCCCGCAGGCCTTTGAAGGCCTGCGCCTGAACAAGCGCCGGGTGCGCCACCCCGAGCGCACCCTGGCGGTGGTTGACCACAACGTCCCCACGTCAGACCGCACGCACGGCATCGACAATCCCGAATCCAAGCTGCAGGTCGATACCCTGGCCGAGAATGCGCGCGAGTTCGGCGTCGAATATTTCGACGAGCTCGACAGGCGCCAGGGCATCGTCCACATCGTCGGCCCCGAGCAGGGTTTCACCCTGCCCGGCATGACCATTGTCTGTGGCGACAGCCACACCTCGACCCATGGCGCCTTTGGTGCACTCGCGCACGGTATTGGCACCTCGGAAGTGGAACACGTTCTGGCCACCCAGACGCTGATCCAGCAAAAGGCCAAGAACATGCTGGTGCGGGTGGACGGCAAGCTGCCGGCCCATGTCACTGCCAAGGATATCATCCTGGCCATCATCGGCGAGATCGGCACTGCCGGCGGCAATGGCCACGTTATCGAATTTGCTGGCGAAGCCATCGAGGCCCTGTCGATGGAAGGCCGCATGACGGTCTGCAACATGACCATTGAAGGCGGCGCCCGCGCCGGCCTGATTGCCCCTGACCAGACCACCTATGACTATGTCAAGGGTCGCAACCGCGCGCCTACCGGCAAGGCCTGGGATATGGCGCTCGACTATTGGAAGACCCTCTATACCGATGAAGGCGCCGTTTACGACAAGGTCGTGATCCTGGACGCCGCCAAACTGCCGCCGATCGTCTCCTGGGGCTCATCGCCCGAGGACGTCATCTCGGTGACCGGAACCGTGCCGAACCCGGACGATATCGCCGACGAGAACAAGCGTGCCTCCAAATGGCGGGCGCTGGACTATATGGGTCTCAAGCCCGGCACCAAGATCACCGACATCACGGTTGATCGGGTGTTCCTGGGCTCGTGCACCAATGGCCGCATCGAAGATCTGCGCGCCGCCGCCAAGCTGCTCGACGGCAAGAAGGTGCATGCCTCGGTCAGCGCCATGGTCGTGCCCGGCTCGGGTCTGGTCAAGGCGCAGGCTGAAGCCGAAGGCCTCGACCGGATCTTCAAGGATGCCGGCTTTGACTGGCGTGAGCCCGGCTGCTCGATGTGCCTGGCCATGAACGATGACAAGCTCAAGCCGCATGAACGCTGCGCCTCTACCTCGAACCGCAATTTCGAGGGCCGCCAGGGCTTCAAGGGCCGCACCCATCTGGTGTCCCCCACCATGGCCGTCGCCGCGGCCGTCACTGGCCACTTCGTCGACATCCGCGAGTGGCAGTAAGCCACCCCGACTGGGGCGCGCGGCTGGCGCCCACCCTGGACGACATTGAAGCGCTGGCAAGTCAGGCCCTGGCCGACTTGCCGGAGCCTTTCAAATCCCTTGCTGCTGACGTGACCTGCGCCGTTGCCGAATTTGCCGAGGACGACATCCTGGCCGAATTCGGCATGGAGAGCCCGTTTGAACTGATGGGCCTGTTTTCAGGCATTGGCCTGGCTCAAGACGGCGCCATGCCGCAGACCGGACAATTGCCAAACACAGTCTTTCTCTATCGTCGGGCCATTCTAGACTATTGGGCCGAGCATGACGACAACACGCTCGGTGACGTGGTGACCCATGTTCTGGTGCACGAGCTGGGCCATCATTTCGGCTTCTCAGACGAAGACATGGACGCCATTGAGGCACAGGCTGACAGCCCCTGATTGGGACCGGTTCGTTTCAATTTTACTTGAATTGTCGCAGTACACACGCGCTGTTGTTAAGGTAAATAGCAGGTAAACATTGGGATTTCCCACAATACCTCTATGACTGCCTGTTGACGCCCGGCGGCCTCGAAAGAAGGCAGGACGGCGCGCAATTGCAATGTTGTGGAAAGTAACAAATGACCACCCGAGCCAAGACCAATCTCAAGATTGTGCAACCCGAAATTGAGCAGATGGAGGCCGTCATGCAGGAGGCTGCCAAGCAGACCGCACCAATGGTCCAGCGCCTGGCCGCCCACCGCGACCGCATTGACCTGGCGGTCAAGGAACTCGAAAGCGAACGCTTTGAACTGCTGTCGCGTCGCGACCTCGTTCGTCGTCAGGCAGAAGCTGTCGAGCAGGGCCTGTCCATGCATATCGCCGACATCGAAGCCACGATGCGCCTGTACGAAGCTGGTCTCAACTCGCTCGCGACACCCGAGTGAACCGCCTGACCCCTCTGGAGGCGGTGACCCACCGCGATCCGAGCCTGCTTGCTAAAGCCTGATTTGATTTCGATCCAAATTTTAGACTTTTTCGACAAACTCGAATTCTGCCTCATTGCCTCCAGACGGATCATCGGAAACGCGCAGGGCCAGATTATTGGCGTCGAGCGCGGCAAACCATTCATCCCAGCTCACCAGCTGAAATCCGCCAAGCCGGTCAGGACCCTGATTGCCGTCGGTGTTGATCTCGTATTGACCAAAGGTCAGCTGCAGCAGCGTCCGCGTCCCGGTACCGTCGGGCGTTTCCATCGCCATAGGACTGCCACCACGCGCTGCGACCCACTGGCGAATATCGTTTTGGTCAGTCAAAATCTTGGCCATCGAATCGTTTCCTTGTCTGATGTAACCCGGCAAACGCTTAGTCTGCGGTGGGTTGCGCGGCAATTCCCAATCCGCGCTTTGCCTGCTAAGAGCACCTTAGACCGCTCGGAGCTGCCATGACCACCCAGAACACCAATCGTATCCTGCTGGGCCAGATCGGCGCCGCGCACGGCATCAAGGGCGCCGTCCGGATCGCGGCGCATACCGAGGACCCGCTGGCCATCGGCAGCTACGGCCCGCTCGACACCGATCGAGCGGACCTGACGATCACCATCGACAAATTGCGCCTGCACAAGAATGTGGTCGTTGCTCACATCAAGGGCATTGCGGATCGCAACACCGCCGAGACGCTCAATGGCGTCAAACTCTATGTCGATCGCAGCCGCCTGCCCGAGCCCGATGACGCCGACGACTTCTATCACGCCGACCTGATCGGCCTGGAGGCGCGGCTGCAATCGGGACAGATCATCGGCCAGGTTTCCGCCCTGCCCAATTTTGGCGCTGGCGATCTCATCGAAGTCCGCGACCCCAATAGTGGCGACACCTTCCTCTATCCCTTCACCAAGGCAGTCGTGCCGACAATCCATATCGACCAGGGCTATCTCGTCATCGACGTACCACTCGATGCCCCCGAAGGTGAGGAAGAGGCCGATTGAGTTTTTCCGCATCGATCATCACGCTCTTCCCCGAACTGTTTCCGGGCCCCCTTGGGGCCTCGGTACTGGGCCGTGGCCTGGCCGACGGCCTGTGGGCACTGCACGCCACCCAACTGCGCGACTTCGCCACTGATCGCCACCACACGGTTGACGATACCCCCTCGGGTGGCGGCGCCGGCATGGTGCTCAAAGCCGATGTCTTGGCCCGGGCGATTGATGACGTGTCCCCGCAAGGCGATCCCCGACCCCGCATTCTGATGTCACCGCGTGGCAAGCCACTGACGCAGCAGCGTGCGCGTCAACTGGCCCTGGGTCCTGGCGCGGTAATCGTCTGCGGCCGCTTTGAAGGCGTCGACCAGCGCGTTATCGACGCCCGTGCGCTGGAGGAAATCTCCATCGGTGATTATGTGCTGGCCGGCGGCGAAGTGGCCGCCATGGTGCTGCTCGAAGCAGTGGTTCGGCTGATCCCGGGCGTGCTGGGCGGCGCCGACAGCCATGCCGATGAGAGCTTTGAGCATGGCCAGCTCGAATACCCCCAGTTTACCCGCCCCCAGAGTTTTGAAGGCCGCGAGATTCCGCCGGTGCTCACCTCGGGCGATCACGGCAAGATTGCCAAATGGCGCGCTGAACAGAGCCTGGCACTGACCAGATTGCGCCGCCCCGATCTTCTGGCCCCGCCCAAGCCATAAAACGCCGACAATCTCTAGACTCTGGGGCGGTTTTCGCCTATAGCCGCGCCACTATCTGCGTGTCGGGCTGATCGGACCTGGTGCGCACCAATAAAAAGACGACCAAACTCCGTTACCAACCAAGACCGGGCGATCGGGCTGCAAGGTCCGAATAAACGCTCCTTTGAAAAGATTCAGAACGGAATCGACATGTCCAACATCATTCAGCAGCTCGAAGCCGAGCAGATGGCAGCCATCGCTGAAAAGCGTCAGCTTCCCGAATTTACCCACGGCGACACCGTCAAGGTGTGGGTCCGTATCACTGAAGGCGCCAAGGAACGTCTGCAGGCCTATGAAGGCGTCGTGATCGCCATCAATGGCGGCGGCCTGATGGAATCCTTTACCGTGCGCAAGCTGTCCTACGGCGAAGGCGTTGAGCGCGTATTCCCGCTCCACTCCCCCAACGTGGCGTCGGTTGAAGTTCTCAAGCGCGGCAAGGTCCGTCGCGCCAAGCTGTATTACCTGCGCGATCGTCGCGGTAAATCGGCCCGTATCGTCGAATCGACCAATTCGCGTACCAAAAAGATCGAGGCGACCGAGCGTTCAGCAGCTCTCGCTGCCAAGGAAGCCCGCGAAGCCGAGAAGATCGCAGCTGCCCAGGCTACCAAGGACGCAGCAGCAGCAGCCGCTGCAGCCGCCGAGACGGCAGCTGCCGCTGAGGCCGCCGCCGCCGCAGAAGCAAGCGCTGAGCCAAAGGCCGAATAGGCTTTCGCCTGTCGCCGCTCTGGCGTGACGCAAAATCTGGAAGCCCGACCCCGCAAGGCGTCGGGCTTTTTGCTGTTTGGCCGTCACCGATTCACGTGAAACCTTCGCCATGATCGGGCCAATTCCGGCTTTACCTCGCCGCATGCCTCCGCGATAAGAAGGCTCCGCTTGCATCAAAGGCCCGCCATGACCGTCTCGATCGTCACCTGGAACATCAATTCGGTTCGGTTGCGCCTGCCCATGGTGCTCGATTTTCTTGCCCAGTATCAGCCCGACGTGCTGATGCTGCAGGAGATCAAGTGCACCAATGACCAGTTTCCGGCCAAGGCCTTTGCTGATGCCGGCTACCCCCATCAGGCCGTGCATGGCCAGAAGGGCTATCACGGCGTCGCCACCATCTCGAAATTTCCGCTGACCGACATCTCCAGCCGCGTGTTCTGCGAAATCGAGGAATCGCGCCATGTCTCGGCGGTGCTCGATTTCGGGCGCGGCCCGCTTACCGTGCATAATTTCTACATTCCCGCCGGCGGCGACGAGCCGGATGTCGCCATCAACCCCAAATTCAAGCACAAGATGGGCTTCCTCAACGAGTTGACCAGCTGGTTTCAGGAGCCGGCGTTTTCGCGTGGCCATCTGATTGCCGGCGACTTCAATATTGCGCCGCACGAGAATGACGTCTGGAGCCACAAGCAGCTGCTCAAGGTCGTCAGCCACACCCCGCTCGAGACCCAAACCCTGGACGCCATTCTCAATGGCGGTCATGGCTGGACTGATCTGGTGCGCAAGCACCTGCCGCACGACCAGAAGCTCTATTCCTGGTGGAGCTATCGCGGCAAGGATTGGGAAACGTCCGATCGTGGCCGGCGGCTCGACCATATCTGGTCGACCGGCGATGTTGCCGCGCACTGCATTGGTGCTGAAATCATCCGGCCGGCGCGCGGCTGGACCGAAAAGCCCAGCGACCACGTGCCCGTCATCGCCCGTTTCGCCGGCGTCTAGCTGTCGTTTAGGTCTCGTTGGCCCGCATCCGGCGGCCAATGGGCTCGATCGCCCCGAGATAGCTGCCCAGATCGCGCTCGATACGCTCAACCGCCCGCTGCGCCAGGTCAGGCGATTGCTGCACCAGCTTGAGGAAGGCCTGACGGGGTACGAACAGCATGTCGCAGTCGGTAACGGCGGTGAAGGTCACCTGCCGCGGCTTGTCCAGGATCAGCGCCATTGCAGACACCACGCTACCCGGCTCGGAGATGGCGTAGGGCTTGTTGGCCCCCTTGCCTGCTGGCTTGGCCTTCAGTGTGCCCGAAATCAGCACATAGGCGCCCTGCGGCGTGTCGCCGGCCTGGTAAATGACCGCGTCGGGCTCGAAATGTCGGCGATCACCAGCAAACGCCAACAGGCGGCGCTGCTGCTCGTCGCAGATGTCGAAAAATTCGGCCTGCGCCAAAGCGGCGTCCGCCTCGTCCCTGATCATAAGCCCCAATCCGAAAGCAATTTGACTCCGCCACAGCGGAGTCTTGCCATCCTATAGGGCATTTGGCGCGCTTTTATACCCGATTTTGCGTTTGCGCCCCGCCATCCACGGCTTTCAGGCCACCAGGCGGTAGCCGCCCTCTTCGGTGACCAGCAGACGGGCATTGGAGGGGTCCCGCTCGATCTTCTGGCGCAGGCGGTAAATATGGGTCTCCAGCGTATGGGTGGTGACCCGGTTATTGTAGCCCCAAACCTCCTTGAGCAGGATATCGCGGGAGATCGTCTTGGGGCCCTGGCGATAGAGATACTTCAAGATGGACGTTTCCTTGTCGGTCAGCCGCACCTTGTTGCCGTCCTTGGTCTCCATCAGCTTCGCCGATGGCTGGAAGCTGTAGGGGCCGATGGTGAACACCACGTCCTCGCTCTGGTCGTGCTGTCGCAGGGCCGAGTTGATCCGCGCCAGCAGCACCGGGAAGCGGAACGGCTTGGTCAGGTAATCATTGGCGCCAGAATCGAGCCCGCGGATCTGGTCGGCGTCGCTGTCATGCCCGGTGAGCATCAGAATAGGACTGTTATAGCCTTCCGCCCGCAGCATTTTGACGACCTCGCGGCCATCCATATCGGGCAGACCGACATCGAGGATGGTCAGGTCAATATTGTTTTCCCGCGTCGACTTGATCGCATCATTGGCCGTATCGGCCTGCAGAATGTCGAATTCTGGATGGGCTTGCAGTTGCTCGACCAGAGTTTGCCGCAGGTCTGCATCATCATCTACCAGCAGGATGCGTCGCTTGTTCATTGATATCTCCAGTCTTTTGCACCGACCTGCCGAACGGTCACATTAATGCGACCGGTTTTTGGCCTGCCAATCACAACGGCGTTATAGATAACAACAACGAACGCGGCCCCGGAGAAGTTGCACCCAACCCTTTCGCGAAGCGATAATTTCCCCGCTGCCGGCTAAACCGGGGCCGGGCGATGGCCAAACAGCGCCGAACCGATCCGCACATGGGTGGCGCCCATGCCGATGGCAATCTCGAAATCGCCGCTCATGCCCATCGACAGTTTGCCAACACCGGCGGCCCGCCCCAGGGCCACCATCTGGGCGAAATAGGGGCCCGGCGGCACACCATCGGGGGGAATGCACATCAACCCGACGATATCGAGCCCATGTTCGGCCCGGCAGCGCTCGACAAAGGCGACGGTTTCCGCCGGGGCAATGCCGGCTTTTTGCGCCTCGAGCCCGATATTGACCTGCACGAAGCAGGCGAGCCTTCGCCCGGCCCGCTGCATTTCTGCTGCCAGCATGCCGGCCAGTTTCTCGCGGTCGACCGTTTCGATGACGTCAAACAACGCCACCGCCTCGCGCGCCTTGTTGGTCTGCAGCGGCCCGATCAGATGCAGTTCGATATCGCCGTAGCGCTCGCGCAGGGCCGGCCACTTTTCCTTGGCCTCCTGCACCCGGTTTTCGCCGAACACGCGTTGCCCGGCATCCAGAAACGGCTCGATCTCGGCCGCCGGAAAGGTCTTGGACACCGCCACCAGCGTCACCTGGTCGGGCGGTGGGCCAAAGCGCTCCTGGGCCTTGGCGATCCGCTCCCGGATGGCGGCGAGTTTGCTGACGGCATTGGTTGACATGCTTTGGCCCTGTTGCTGTTGACCTAGCGGGGTATTTCTGGTGATGGTCCGGTAGACAAAATCCCCTATAAACGCAAGCCGCTCCGGACTTTCCCGCGCGCCTGGCGACAGTGACCCAAGGACGAGTTAAGTGAGCGTCGAACGCTACAATCCGCGCGAAATGGAACCCAAATGGCAACAGGTCTGGGATCAGGCCAAGAGCTTTGTCACCAGCGATGATGACCCGCGCGAGCCCTATTACGTCCTCGAAATGTTCCCCTACCCGTCGGGGCGCATTCACATGGGCCATGTGCGCAATTATTCCATGGGCGATGTGGTGGCGCGCTACCATCGCGCCAGGGGCAAGAATGTGCTGCATCCCATGGGTTGGGATGCCTTTGGCCTGCCGGCTGAAAACGCCGCCATCGAGAACAAGACCCATCCGGGCACCTGGACCCGGGCCAATATCGCCTCGATGAAGGCCCAGCTGCAATCCATGGGTCTGGCGATCGACTGGACCCGCGAGATCGCCACCTGCGAACCTGAATACTACCAGCATCAGCAGGCCATGTTCATCGACATGATGGCAGCTGGCCTGGTCACCCGCAAGCAGTCCAAGGTCAATTGGGACCCCATCGACATGACCGTGCTGGCCAATGAGCAGGTCATTGACGGCAGGGGCTGGCGCTCCGGCGCCCCGGTGGAACAGCGCGAGCTGACGCAATGGTTCTTCAAGATTTCCGACATGGCCGAGGATCTGCTGGCCGGCCTCGACACGCTGACCGAGTGGCCCGATAAAGTGCGCACCATGCAGCGCAACTGGATCGGCAAATCCGAGGGCCTGCGCCTGAAATTTGCCCTGGTCGACAGCAAGGGCACCGACGCGACAGCCATTGAGGTGTTCACCACCAGGCCTGACACCATTTTTGGCGCCTCGTTTATCGCCCTGTCAGCGGACCATCCGCTGACGACCCAGCTGGCCAACGCCAATGCGGCGCTGACCGACTTCATTGCCGAGTGTCATGCCCAGGGCACGGCCACCGAAACCCTGGAAAAGGCCGAGAAAAAGGGCGTTTTCACGGGACTGCAGGTCCAGCATCCAGCGATCGAGGGCGCCACCCTGCCGGTCTATGTCGCCAATTTTGTGCTGATGGATTATGGCACGGGCGCCATTTTCGGCTGCCCGGCACATGACCAGCGCGACCTGGACTTTGCGCGCCGCTATGATTTGCCGGTCAAGCCGGTCGTTCTGCCGCCCGACGCCAATGCGGACAGTTTTGCGGTGACCAACGAGGCCTTTACCGATGCTGGCACCATCTTCAATTCCGGCTTTCTCGATGGTTTGAGCATTGATGCGGCCAAGCAGGCGGCAGCCAGCCATTTTGCGGCCCGCACGGTTGATGGCCAGCCGCAAGGCAAGGTCGAGATCAACTACCGCCTGCGCGACTGGGGCGTGTCGCGCCAGCGCTATTGGGGTTGTCCCATTCCGGTGATCCATTGCGAGGTCTGCGGCACGCTGCCCGTGCCCAAAAAGGACCTGCCCGTCGTGCTGCCCGAGGATGTCAGCTTCGACAAGCCCGGCAATGCGCTGGACCACCACCCGACCTGGAAGCATGTGCGCTGTCCCCAATGCGGCGGCGAGGCGCGGCGTGAAACCGACACCATGGACACATTTGTCGATTCGTCCTGGTATTACACGCGCTTTACCGCACCACATGCCGCCACCCCGACCGTGCCCGCGATCGCCAATCGCTGGCTGCCGGTGGACCAGTATATTGGCGGCGTCGAGCACGCGATCCTGCATCTGCTGTATTCGCGCTACTTCACCCGCGCCATGAAGGCGACCGGCCATGTCGGGCTCGACGAGCCGTTCAAGGGCCTGTTCACCCAGGGCATGGTAACCCACGAAACCTACAAGTCACCCACGGGCGACTGGGTCGCCCCGGTCGACGTGGCCGTGGAGACGTTTGGCGAAGGGCGTCGCGCCCGGCATCTGAAATCGGGCGCCCCGATCACCATCGGCTCGATAGAAAAGATGAGCAAATCCAAGAAGAACGTCATCGATCCTGACGAGATCGTCGCCACCTATGGCGCCGATACCGCGCGCTGGTTCATGCTGTCGGACTCCCCCCCGGAGCGCGATGTGCAGTGGACTGAATCGGGCGTCGAGGGGGCCAGTCGCTTCCAGCAACGCATCTGGCGCCTAGTGGGCGACACCATCGAAATCATCAAACAGTCTTCTGATGTTGTTCGTGAAAAAGACGACAATGAAGGCCTGGCGCTGCGCAAGATCATCCATCGCGCCGTGCACAATGTCGGCAACGAGATCGAGGGCCTGCGCTTCAACCGCGCCGTCGCCCAGATCTATGAGCTGACCAATGCCCTGGTGCGCGCGTCCGGCATCTGCGCCGTGGCCCCGGCCAGCCGCCTGGCCGCGCTGGAACTGGGTGTCACCCACCTGATCCAGCTGATCGCCCCGATGATGCCCCACCTGGCGGAAACCTGCTGGGAAGCGCTGGGTCAGCCCGGCCTTGTGGCCGACGCCCGCTGGCCGGAGGTTGATCCGGTCATGCTGGTTGACGACGAGGTAACCCTGCCGATCCAGGTCAATGGCAAGCGCCGCGGCGAAATTACCCTTGCCAAGGGCATGGCGGCCGCCGAAGTCGAGAATCTGGTCTTGTCTATGGACGAGATTGTCCGCATGCTGGACGGCAAGGCTCCCAAAAAGATCGTCATCGTCCCGGACAGGATCGTCAATGTCGTGGTCTAAAGCGCTCCGTCACTCGGTACTGGCCGGAATTATGCTGAGCCTGCCGGTCGCCCTCGGCGCCTGCAGCTTTTCGCCGGTCTATAGCGGCACTCTGGCCGCCCAGCCGGGCCTCAACCTGGCCTATGCCAAGCCCACCAGCCGGCTGCAGCAGATCATCTATCAGGAGCTGGCGCTGCGCTTCGGCCGCTCCGATAGCGAAACCGCGCCCCTGGTGACCGTCAGCGCCACCGGCAGCGCTGCGGAGATGATGGTGACACCCACCACCAACCCGGCCAAGCCACTCATGGTCACCGTCACCGCCACGCTGACAATCACCGCGCGCGATGGCAGCGATACCCCGCCCAGAAGCTTCACCCGCAGCGCCACCGCGGACTACACGCGCTCAGGCCAAGTGATGGCAGACAATGCCGCCGCCGAGAATGCGGCCGAGCGCGCCGCCAGGAGTGCGGCCGAATCACTGCGACTGGCCCTGCTGGCAGCGCTGAGCCGCTGATGGCGGCGCTCAAGGCCCATGAGGTGGCGCGCTTTATCACGCGTCCCGATATCGCCGACGGTATCTTTCTCGCCTATGGGCCCGACGCCGGCCTGGTCCGCGAGACCGCGCAGCGGCTGATTCGCAGGCTGAGCGGCGACGACCCCGACGCGGCCAGCATCGTTACCCTCGATGGCGCGACGGTCGACGCCGATCCCTCCATTCTGGCTGTCGAAGCCAAGACCATTTCGCTGTTTGGCGGCAAACGCATTGTCCGGGTACGCGGCGCTGGCAAATCCCTGGTGATGACGCTAACCGAACTGCGCGACAACCTGCAGGGCGCGGCCATCGTGCTTGAAGCCGGCAATCTCCCTCCCAGAGACGCCCTGCGGGCCCTGGTGGAAGCCGCCAGGAACGGCCGGGCCCTGCCCTGCTATCCCGACAGCGACGAAGCGCTGCAGACCCTTATTCGCGAGACCTTCAACCAGCAAGGCATTCGCGTCGACGCCGATGTGGTGGCGCTCTTGCGCGAAATTCTCGGCAATGACCGCGAAATCACCCGCCGCGAATTGGAAAAGCTCAGCCTTTACGC
Organism: Devosia sp.; assembly: GCF_030689745.1. Taxonomy (GTDB): domain Bacteria; phylum Pseudomonadota; class Alphaproteobacteria; order Rhizobiales; family Devosiaceae; genus Devosia; species Devosia alba. Next base: position 19,951 of record NZ_JAUYGL010000113.1, on the reverse strand, counting down.
AGCAACCAGCAAGCAACTGACCCATGAAGAGGTGCTCCTGCTGTGCGCTGACAACGGCATGATGGTGATTGACGCCATTATCGACGCCGCCGCCGGGGGGCATGCCGAAAAGCTGGAACTGGCGCTCAATCGCGCCCTGTCCTCTGGCGTTGACCCGCAGCGCCTGCTGGCGATGTCCACCATTCACTTCGCCAATCTGCGGCGCTGGCGCACCGAAGTCGACGCCGGCAAGTCGCCGCGCGCCGTGCTCGACGGGCAGCGGCCCAAGCCGCACTTCTCCCGCGCCGGTGCCCTTGAGCAGCAATTGCGGCTATGGTCGGATAATGCCCTGGCCACCGCCAGTGCCCGTATTCTGCAGACCACGGGCGATACCAGGCGCCGCCCCGCTCTGGCAGATGCGGGCCTGCGACGCGCCCTGCTGGCAATCTGCATGATGGCAGCTGCCCATTGAGTGTCCCGGCAGCGTTTCACGTGAAACGCCGCCACAGCAAATCACCCGAGACAGCTATAGAAGGCTCACCGCGTCCGAAGATGCGTGATGATCAGTTGGTGCCGGTCAGCTTGAGACAGATGCCATCGAGCTGTTCCAGCGTCTTGTAGCGGATTTCCAGCTTGCCACCACGCTCGCCATGCGCCAGCGACACCGACAGCCCCAGCGCATCGGAGAGACGGCGTTCCAGCGCCACCGTATCCGCATCGCGTTCGCTGCCCGCGCCACTCGGCTTTTTGGTGCCGGCAATATCGCGCTGCTGGCTCAGCGCCTCGGCGTCGCGCACCGATAGACCACCCGCCACAATCTGGCGCGCCAGCGTGGCAGGGTCCTCGGCAGTGATCAGCGTGCGGGCATGGCCGGCGGTCAGCGTGCCGCTGGCCACCATTTCGCGCACATCCTCGGGCAGGCGCAGCAGGCGCAGCGTATTGGCCACATGCGAGCGGCTCTTGCCGATCACCTGGGCCAGATCCTGCTGGGTATAGTCGAACTGCTCGATCAACTGGCCATAGCCCATGGCCTCTTCCAGCGGATTGAGGTCGGCGCGCTGCACATTCTCGATGATGGCAAGCTCGAGCGCTTCCTTGTCGTCCACATCGCGCACGATCACCGGCACATCATGCAGGCCGGCGCGCTGCGCCGCGCGCCAGCGCCGTTCACCCGCGATCAGCTCGAATATATTGGGGTCCTGGCTCGGCCGCACCAGCAAGGGCTGCATCACGCCCTTTTCGCGGATCGAGTTGGTCAGTTCCTCAAGCTGCTCATCATTGAACGTGCGCCGCGGATTGGCGCGATTGGCAATGATGAAATCCACCGCCAGGCGCTTGACGCCACCCGATTCGGTGACGCGGGCGCCCTCGACAATAGCCATGTCGCCAATCAGGGCGGCCAGCCCGCGACCAAGACGTGTGGGTTTTTCGTTCATGGACGGGCTCCTATGCCGCGTTGAGCTGCCGCTCACGGCGGATCACTTCGGTCGCCAGCCGCAGATAGGCCTGGCTGCCGGCACATTTCAAATCATACAGCAAAGCGGGCTTGCCATAGGACGGCGCCTCCGACAAGCGCACATTGCGCGGAATGACGGTGTCATAAACCAGCGCACCCATCTCATGGCGCACGTCGTTGAGCACCTGTTCGCTCAGATTATTGCGTTTGTCGAACATGGTCATCACCACGCCCTGGATCGACAGGCCCGGATTGAGCGTCGACCGGATCTGCTCGATGGTCTGCAGCAACTGGCTGAGCCCTTCGAGCGCAAAAAACTCGCACTGCAGCGGTACCAGCACCGCATCAGCGGCCACCAGCGAATTGACTGTCAGCAGGTTGAGCGAGGGTGGACAGTCGATCAGGATATAGCTGACCGGCTTGTCATTGATGGTCAGATCGCCCATCTGCTTGAAGGCATTGCGCAGTTTGAAGGCGCGGTCGCCGTGCTCGGCAATCGTCAACTCCACGCCCAGCAGGTCCATGGTCGAGGGGACGATGGCCACATTGGGGACGCTGGTCATGATCGCCGCCTCAGCGACGGTCGCTTCACCGACCAGCAGATCATAGGAGGAGACGTCGCGGTCATTGCGTGAAATGCCCAGCCCGGTCGAGGCATTGCCTTGCGGATCGATGTCCACGATCAGCACGCGCTCGCCCACCGCCGCCAGGGCGGTCGCCAGGTTGATGGCGGTCGTGGTCTTACCCACGCCACCTTTTTGATTGGCCAGTGTCAGGATACGGGGCGCCACTATCGGCCTCCAGCTCGTTCGCCGCTAACTTACTGATTTCGCGCTCAAATTTGTGAGCGTGAGCAGGACACCGCTTCGATCAGTGTCACTAGGTGTTGATACCACGTTAACATCCCAGCGCGTAAGCGTTTCCGCGACTTCTTCAACATGTTCCCCCCCTTTGTGCAGAATCGCCCGGGTTTTGGGGGTCACGAACGGCGCCATCCAGCTGCAGAGTTGCGGCAGGGATGCCAGGGCACGGCAGGTAATGACGTCCGGCGCCGGTGTTTCACGTGAATCAACCTGATCGCTGCGGCGGCCTTCTACCGTGATCAACAGCTCGAGCTCGCGCGCCACCGTGCGCAGAAAGCTGACCTTGCGGCCGTTGGGCTCTATCAGGGTGAAGTGGCGATTCGAGCCCTTGAGCGCAATGGCCAGTGGAATCGCCGGCAAGCCGCCGCCGCTGCCAATATCCAGAAAGGACTGATCGTCGTCGTGCAGCAGCTTCAACACCTGCAAACTATCAGCAAAATGCCGGGTCCAGACCTCATCGAGTGTTTCACGTGAAACAAGATTCTGCACTGCCTGCCATTTTCGCAGCAAAGCAGCATAGGATTCCAGATCGGCGGCCACGGCTTCGAATGACCGGGTGAAGTAAGGCGCGTAGGGCGCAATGGCGGCGTGGTCGTTCATTAACTGGCCTTGCGCAGTTCGCCGCGACGAATCACCGCCAGCAACAGGGTGACGGCGGCTGGGGTCATGCCGTCCATGGCCTGGGCCTGGGCGATGGTCTGCGGCCGGAACTGCTGCAGTTTCTGGCGCAGTTCCATCGACAGACCCGGAATGGCCGCATAGTCAATGCCGTCCGGGATCGGCTTCTGCTCATCGCGCCGCACCGCGGCGATATCGTCGCGCTGCCGCTCCAGATAGACCGCATATTGCGCGTCAACCATCAATTGCTCGACCACGGGGGCGCTCAACGCGGCAAGTTGCGGCCACAGGCGCGTCACATCGGCAATGCCCACATCCGGATAAGACAACAGATCGAACGCCGACCGTGACTTGCCGTCCTCATTAACCGCGATCCCCGCCTTGCGCGCCACATTGGGTGTGACCGTCAAGCTGCCCAGCAGGCTTCTGCCCTGCCCCAGCGCAGCCGACTTTTCCCCGAACAGCGCCTGGCGTTGTGGTCCTACCAGGCCAGTAGCCCCCCCCAGCGGTGTCAGCCGCTGGTCGGCATTATCGGCGCGCAGATGCAGCCGGAACTCGGCACGCGAGGTGAACATGCGGTAGGGCTCGCTGACCCCCCTGGTCACCAGATCATCAATCATGACGCCGAGATAACTCTCGGTGCGCGACAGCACCAGCACATCGCGGCCCAATGCTGCCAGTGCCGCATTGGCGCCGGCCAGCAGGCCTTGCGCCCCGGCTTCTTCATAGCCCGTCGTGCCATTGATCTGGCCCGCCAGATAGAGTCCCGGTTGCCGCTTCAGCTCCAGCGTGGCCCGCAGCTCGCGCGGATCGACATAGTCATACTCGATGGCGTAGCCATGCTGGATGATGCGGACATTCTCCAGCCCGGGCATGGTACGCAGGAACTCGTCTTGCACTTCCGCCGGCAGCGACGTCGAAACGCCATTCGGATAGACGGTCTGGTCATTGAGCCCTTCGGGCTCAAGGAAAATCTGGTGGCTGTCGCGGTCGGCAAAACGGACAATCTTGTCCTCGATGGACGGGCAGTAGCGCGGGCCCCGGCTCTGGATGCGCCCCGAATACATCGCCGAGCGATGCACATTGGCCGCGATGATCGCGTGGGTTGCCGCCGTTGTGCGGGTGATATGACACGGCACCTGCCGCGTGGTGATGGCCGTGGTCAGCGCGGAAAAGGGCTCAGGCGGATTGTCCCCGGGCTGCTCTTCGAGCACGGCGTAATTGATGCTATCCCGGTCGAGGCGCGCCGGCGTCCCCGTCTTGAGGCGTCCCAGCGTCAGGCCAAGCGTCTCCAGCCGTGTCGACAGACCCAGCACGGGCTTTTCGCCAAGGCGGCCAGCGGGATAGCTGTGATCGCCACTGTGAATGAGACCGCGCAGGAAGGTGCCGGTGGTCAGCACCACCGCCTTGCTGCTGAACCGCCTGCCGTCCAGCAGGCGCACGCCACTGACCACGCCATCGGTCACCTCAATATCGTCCACCTCGCCTTCGATGACCTCGAGATTGCTCTGCCCGGCAATGGCCGCCTGCATGGCCTGGCGATAGAGCTGGCGATCCGCCTGGGCCCGCGGGCCACGAACGGCGGGACCCTTGCGGCGATTGAGCACGCGGAACTGGATGCCGGCAGCGTCGGCGACATGGCCCATCAACCCGTCCAGCGCGTCGATCTCGCGCACCAGGTGGCCCTTGCCGAGGCCGCCAATGGCCGGATTGCAGCTCATTTCGCCGATTGTCGCGATCTTGTGGGTGATCAGGGCGGTCGGAACACCCAGGCGCGCGGCGGCCGCTGCTGCCTCACAGCCAGCGTGCCCGCCGCCAACGACGATCACTGCATAGTCAGTCATGGCTCTGATCTCCAGACGCGCTCAATAGGCCAATGTTTCACGTGAATCAATTCCGCGCTGCTCACAACACTGTTTCACGTGAATCATTTGCCGATGCAGAAGCTGGCAAACAGCCGGTCCAGCACGCGCTCGGCGTCGATCCGGCCAATCAGCCGTTCTAGTGCCTGCGAGGCAATGCGCAGGCTCTCGGCGGCCAGCTCCGGGGCCGCCAATTGCTGCTGGGCCGCTGTCAACGCCGCAATCGCTGCCGCCAGCGCCAGGCGATCCCGTTCGCGACTGATCAGTGCAGGTTCGCCACCGGCAAGCTCCTGCCCCAGACGCTCAATTGCCGCCAGCAGCGCATCAAGGCCACTACCGCTGCGGGCGGAAACAGCCAAGTCGACGTCCTCGCTCACACCGAGATCGGCCTTGGTGCCAATACGCAGACTGGCCTTGCGCCGCAATGCGTCATCTTCTTCGGCAATATCGGGCGCACTCAGCCACAGCACAATGTCGGCCTGCTCAATCGCCAGCCGGGCCCGCCGCACGCCCTCGGCCTCGGCCTTGCTGTCGGCATCCCGCAACCCGGCCAGATCGAGCAGCACGTAGAGCTGCCCGTTGATATCAAGCGGCACTTCGCGCACGTCGCGCGTCGTCCCTGCCTCGTCGGTAACAATGGCAATATCGGATCGGGCCAGCGCATTGAGCAGGCTGGACTTGCCGGCATTGGGGGCACCGGCCAGCGCTACCCTGATGCCCTCGCGCACAATCCGGCCATGCTCGGCTGAGGCCAGGGCTGCGGCAATATCGGCCTGTAGTTCCAGAATATTGTCGCCAAAGCTGTCCGGCAGTGTGTCGGCAACGTCGCCTTCATCGGAAAAGTCCAGCCTGGCCTCGATTTCCGCGCGCAGATCCAGCAATTGGTGGCGCCAGGCGTCGATGCGCTGGCTCAGGCCGCCTTCAAAACGGGCCAGCGCCTGCTTGCGCTGATTCTCGGTCTCCGCATCCAGCAGGTCGCCCAGCCCTTCGATCTCCACCAGATCGAGCTTGCCGTTTTCGAAGGCGCGCCGCGTGAACTCGCCCGCCTCTGCCAGTCGCGCGCCCAGTTTGGTCAGCAGGCGCAGAATAGCGCGGACGCCGGCGGGCGAGCCATGCACCTGCAATTCGGCGCTGTCTTCGCCGGTAAAACTGTGGGGCGCCGGGAAATAGGCCACCAGGCCACGGTCAAGCAGCGAGTCCTGGCCAATCGGGCGCAAAACCAGGCGGCGCGGCTCTGGAACGCCGCCGCATACGGCCTGCAGAATCTCTGGAACTCTGGGTCCGGACAGCCGGATCACGGCCACACCGGACGGCGGTGTCCCGGAGGACAGCGCCACAATGGTATCGCCCGATCGCATCTCGATCAGGCCGAAATACGGGCGGCAGCAAACAGCGGCGCGCCCATAGTTCTAGGTGTTCATCGAATCGAAGAAGTCGGAATTCGTCTTGGTCTGACGAACCTTGTCCATCAGGAATTCCATGGCGTCGATCGTTCCCATTGGATTGAGGATACGGCGCAGCACATACATCTTCTTGAGGATGTCGGGCTCGATCAGCGGCTCTTCCTTGCGTGTGCCCGACTTGGTGATGTCGATGGCCGGGAAGATGCGCTTGTCGGCGACCTTGCGATCGAGAATGATTTCCGAGTTGCCGGTGCCCTTGAACTCTTCAAAGATCACTTCGTCCATGCGCGAACCGGTGTCGATCAGCGCCGTCGAAATGATGGTCAGCGAGCCGCCATCCTCGATATTGCGGGCGGCACCGAAAAAGCGCTTGGGGCGCTGCAAGGCATTGGCGTCAACACCACCGGTCAGCACCTTGCCCGATGAGGGGACAACGGTGTTGTAGGCGCGGCCGAGACGCGTGATCGAATCGAGCAGGATCACCACGTCGTGCTTGTGCTCGACCAGGCGCTTGGCCTTTTCGATCACCATTTCGGCAACCTGCACGTGGCGGCTGGCGGGTTCGTCGAAGGTCGAGGAAATGACTTCGCCGCGCACAGAGCGCTGCATATCGGTCACTTCTTCGGGCCGTTCGTCAATCAACAACACGATCAAATAGCATTCGGGGTGATTGGCAGCGATTGATTGTGCGATATTCTGCAACAGTACCGTCTTACCGGTACGTGGAGGAGCAACAATCAAGGCGCGCTGACCCTTGCCGAGCGGCGCCACCAGGTCGAGCAGCCGTGCCGAACGATCCTTGATCGTCGGATCGGGCATTTCCATGCGCAGGCGTTCTTCGGGGTAGAGCGGCGTCAGATTGTCGAAATTGACCTTGTGGCGAACCGCCTCGGGATTTTCGAAATTGATGGTGTTGACCTTGAGCAAGGCAAAATAGCGCTCGCCATCCTTGGGCGAGCGAATCTGGCCTTCGACCGTGTCACCGGTGCGCAGTCCAAAGCGCCGGATCTGGCTGGGACTGACATAGATGTCGTCGGGACCCGGCAGATAATTGGCATCCGGCGAACGCAGAAAACCAAAACCGTCCGGCAGGATCTCAACGACGCCTTCGCCGGTGATGTCCACTTCCTGGGCGGCCAGTTCCTTGAGGATGGCAAACATCAATTCCTGTTTGCGCATGGTCGAGGCATTCTCGACCTCGTGTTCTTCGGCGAACACCAGCAATTCGGCCGGAGATTTGGCCTTGAGCTCGCTGAGCTTCATATTCTGCATGTAATCGATAAACCCTTGAGGGAAATCTGGACGTGTAGTCGATCTGGGAGGGGTAGGCACCGCGCAGCGACCCGGGCGGGTCGGCTTGTGAATGGGATGCGTTGCACGCCACATAACGCGATCCGGGCGCCGTTTCAAGGATGAACCGCCATCCAAAGCGCAGATTCACGTGAAACAGCGACAGGGCCAGAGCAAAACCGCAGCAGCGGCGCGATTCTCCGAGAGCCCGGCAATGTTCGAACGGCAATTGCCTAGAACGGTTTTACGATCACCATGATGACGATGATGATCGCCAGCACGAACGGAATTTCGTTGATTGCCCGGAAGAATTTATGGCTGCGCCTGTTGCGGTCTTCGGCAAAAGCCCGGCGCAGCGAGCCATAGAACCCTTGCACCCCGGTCAGCACGATCACAGTCAGCGCCTTGACCCACATCCAGCCCTGCGAAAAATCCACCAGCCCATAGCCAAAGGCCAGCCACAGCCCAAAGATCCAGCTGGCGATCATCGCCGGGGTGGTGATGCCGCGATAGAGCTTGCGCTCCATGGTCTTGAAGGTCTCGGACGCCTCCGAACCAACGGCCACCCCGGCGTGATAGATAAACAGCCGCGGCAGATAGAGCAGCCCCGCCATCCAGGCGATTACCGAGAGCACATGCGCCGCCTTGACCCATTCCATCACCAAAAACTCCTCAGCAGTTGCAAGGCTCTAGCCGTTCTTTACCCGGGCAATCAGCTGCGCCACATGCTCAATCGGGGTCTCCGGCACAATGCCATGGCCCAGATTGAAAATATGCGGTCGATCGCTGAACGCGTCGACAATCCTGTCCACCCGCGCATCCATCTGCGCCCCGCCGACCACCAGGCGCAGCGGATCAAGATTGCCTTGCACCGGCAACTCCTTTGGCAGCTGCTTGCTGGCAAAATCCAGCGGCGTCGCATAATCAAGCCCCAGCGCATTGACCCCGGTTACTGCCGCATAGCGTGCCAGGTTACCCGCCGCACCCCGTGGAAAGCCGATGATCGGCGCATTGGGCACCCTGGCCCGCACCCCTTCGACAATCCGTCGATTGGGATCGATCACCCGCTCGTCAAAAGCGGCATCGTCCAGATTGAGCGCCCAGCTTTCAAACAATTGCACCACATCGGCGCCGGCGGCAAACTGAGCCACCAGATAGTCGATACTGGTCTGCACCAAAGTATCCATCAGCTGCGCAAAGGCTTCGGGGTACCGCACCGCGAACAATCGCGCCGCCGCCTGATCGGTCGAGCCCCGACCGCCGATCATATAGGTCGCCACCGTCCAGGGAGAGCCACAGAAGCCGATCAGGGTCTTTTCAGGTGCCAGCGCCGCTTTGAGCCCTTTGAGGGTCTCCAGCACGGGCGCCAGATGATCGAGGGCGCGCTCCGGCTGCAACGAGGCAATGATGGTTTCATCCACTGGATCCAGGATCGGTCCTTCGCCTTGTTCAAAGCGGACTTTCTGGCCCAGTGCGTCGGGGATCACCAGAATATCGGAAAACATGATCGCTGCGTCGAGATCGAACCGGCGCAGTGGCTGCAGCGACACTTCAATCGCCAGCTCTGGATTGTAGCAGAGTTCGAGAAAGCTCTTGGCCTTGATCCGGGTCTGCCGGTACTCGGGCAGATAGCGTCCCGCCTGGCGCATGATCCAGATGGGTGGCCGTGCCTGACGCTGGCCGAGCACGGTGTCGAGCAAAGGCTTACCGGTCACGTTTGACTCCTTCCAAAACCCCTAAAGAGTCTTTCTGACTTCGTATTTGTATTATCATGACGGTGTTTTGCGGCAATTCACGCGCTTCCACAATCACCATGGCTCGTGGCACAAGCGCGCAGCGTGATGGTTAACACTATGTTAACTCTGTCGCGGCGGGCTGATGGTAACCGGTCCTTAACACTCCTTAACGAAAGCTTAACAGGCCGACTCCGGAGTCAATGATTCGCTGCGCCATGTGTACAACCGCTTGGTAAGCCGATTGCCGCCTGACCGGGTTATCCCCAGAGCTATGCAAGGCCAGCCGCGCCGGGGTTCGAAGTCGGCGTGTTAACAATTTGGTAACCAGGTCGAACAAGTTTGCCCTTTGGTCAAAGTCATGAGTCATTGTCACAGCTTGGGCTTGAGCTGTGCATGACAGTGTGGAAAACATGTCTTCATGTTGATCCTCGCCTCACAGAGTAACACCCGCAAAGCCCTGCTGGAGCAGGCCGGATTGAGTTTTGTCACCGTCCCCGCCAGCATCGACGAGCGGACGCTGGAATCCGATGCTGTTGCCGCTGGCGGCGACGGGCGCGACGTGGCCCTGTTACTGGCCCGGCACAAGGCCGAAGCGGTGGCCCGCAGTCATCCCGGTGCTCTTGTCATTGGCGCCGATCAGACCTTGAGCCTGGGCACCACGCTGCTGCACAAGCCGGTCGATCGCGCCGATGCTGCCGCCCAGCTCGAGCACTTGCGCGGCAAGACCCATCGCCTGCATGCAGCGGTGACCCTGGTGCGTGACGATAGCGTGCTGTGGTCCGATATTCAGACGGCCGAGCTCACCATGCGCGACTTCACGCCGAGCGAGCGCGATGACGTGCTGGACCGGGAGGGCGACGCCGTCTTTGGCTCGGTTGGCGGCTATCGCCTCGAAGGTCCGTCCATTCACCTGTTCGAAAAGGTCGTCGGCGACTATTTCACCATTCTGGGCCTGCCGCTGCTGCCGCTACTGGCTGCCCTGCGCGCCATTGCGCCCGAGACGCTCAGGTGACGATCAAAGCCTTTGTCATCGGCCATCCGATCAATCACTCACGCTCCCCGCTGATCCATCGCACCTGGCTGGCTGAACATGGCATTGATGGCAGCTACGAGCCCATCGATGTGCCGCCCGACGCCCTGCCTGCATTTTTTGATCGGTTGCGCAGCGGCGAATTTGCCGGCGGCAATGTCACCATTCCACACAAGCAGACCGTCTTTGCGCTGTGTGACGAGGTCGACCCGCTGGCGCGCACCATAGGGGCGGTCAATACGCTGGTGGTGCGCGACAGCAAGGTCCTGGGCAGCAATACCGACTATCTGGGCTTTCTGGGCAATCTTGATGCCGGTGCGCCGCAGTGGGAGCGATCGGCTCAACCCGCCATCGTGCTGGGTGCCGGCGGCGCCGCACGGGCCATACTGGTCGCGCTGCAGAACCGACAGATCCCGGTACACCTGCTCAATCGCACCCTCGCCACGGCCGAAAGCCTGGCCGCTGACATTGGCGGCGCCATCACGCCCGGTGCCCTGAGCGATTTCAATGCGCTGGCGCCAGCCGCGGGCCTCGTGGTCAACACCACCTCCATTGGCCTGCATGGCACGCGCTTTGAGGGCTTTGACCTCGGCCGATTGCCCGACAATGGCCTGGTCACCGATATCGTCTATGCGCCCCTGTTGACCCCCTTGCTGGCCGATGCCAAGGCGCGCGGCCTGCGCACTGTTGATGGTCTGGGCATGTTGCTGCATCAGGCGGTACCGGGCTTTGCCGCCTGGTTCGGCGTAGCCCCGCAGGTGACGCCCGCCTTGCGCCGCGCCGTTGAAGCATCGCTGGAGCCTTGAGCATGTGGCGTATCGGCCTGACCGGCTCCATCGCAACCGGAAAATCCACCGTCTTGCAGGCGTTCGCCGATCTCGGCGTGCCGGTGTTTTCCGCCGATCAGGCAGTCGCCGAACTCTATGCCGGCGAAGCTGTTGGGCCGGTTGAGGCAGCGTTCCCCGGTACCGCGCCCGACGGCGTCATCGACAAGGCGGCGCTGTCGCGCGCCCTCACCGCGGACCCGGCCGGCTTTGCCCGGCTCGAGGCCATTGTCCACCCGCTGGTGCGTGCCCGCATTGCAGAATTCCTTGATAGCGCCGAGCGACAGGGGCACGCCCTGGCCGTTGTCGAAGTGCCGCTGCTGTTTGAAAGCGGCTTTGACTATGGCTTTGACGCCATTGCCGTGACCTGGGTCGATGACGCCATCCAGCGGCAGCGGGCCCTGGCGCGGCCGGCAATGAGCGGGGAAAAGCTCGATACCATGCTTGCCCGCCAGCTGCCTCAGGCCGACAAGAAGGCTCGGGCCAGCTATCTGTTTGATACTGGCCTGCCCAAAGCCAGGATACGAGAGATGGTGGCGGCGCTGGTCGCCCGCATTCGCGCCAAGGACGTCAAACCATGAACCCTGCCGCCGATCCCGCCCTCAATCGCGAAATCGTGCTGGATACCGAAACCACCGGCCTGTCGCCCGCTGCCGGCGATCGGCTGGTCGAAATCGGCTGCGTCGAGCTGATCAACCACATTCCCTCGGGCCGGCACTTCCACGTTTACGTCAATCCGCAACGCTCCATGCCTGAAGAGGCGTTTCGTGTGCATGGGCTGAGTGAGGAATTTCTGGCCGACAAGCCATTGTTTGGCGCCGTGGTCGAGGATTTCCGCGCCTTTATCGGCGACGCGACGCTGGTGATCCACAATGCCTCCTTCGATATGGGCTTTCTCAATGCCGAACTCGAACGGGCCGGCCACAGGCCGCTGGCCAACAAGGTGATCGATACGGTCATGCTGGCGCGCCAGAAGCATCCCGGCGCCCGGGTCAGCCTTGATGCCATGTGCAAGCACTATGGCATCGACAATACCCGTCGCACCCTGCATGGCGCCCTGCTCGACAGCGAAATCCTGGCCGAGGTCTATCTCGAGCTGCTCGGCGGCAAGCAGGTCAGCCTGGCCCTCATCGCCGAAACGACCGTCTCGGGCGTCGACGCCATTGCCACGCGCGTCACCGCCTCGCAGCGCCCCCATGCCCTGCCCCAGCGGCTGACCCCGGACGAGGCCGCGGCCCATGCCGCTTTCATTGCCACCCTGGGCGAGGAGTCGATCTGGCAGCGCTATCGTGCCGCCGGCTCCTGAGCACCAGCCAATAAAAAAACCCCGGATCGCTCCGGGGTTCTTGCTGACGGGCAAGGCTCGCCGATCAGTTCGGCTTGCCCGTGCCATCGGGCGCTGCCGGCGCGGTAGCGCCCTGCTGGGCAGCCAGCTTGGCCATGTTCTGCCGATAGATGGCGGCAAAATCGACCGGTTCCATCATCAGGGGCGGGAAGCCGCCCTGCTGGGTGACGCTGGCCAGCACCTGGCGGGCAAACGGGAAGATCAGGCGCGGGCACTCGATCATCAGCAGCTGGCTGAGCGTCGCCTCGGGGACATTCTTGAGCCGGAACACGCCGCCATAGATCAATTCGACATTGAACAGCACGGTCTGCTCGCGATTGGCCTTGGCATTGAGCGTCAGCTCAACGGCATAGACCTCCTCGGTCTGCTTCTTGACGGCGACCGAAATCGAGACGTTGAAGGCCGGATTGGCGCCGCCTGCCATGATCGAGCCCGGTGCGCCCGGATTCTCGAACGACAGATCGCGGATATACTGACCCACCATGTTCATGGAAGGCGTGTTTTCCTGGGCTGTTGCGTCGCCCTGGGTCTCGTCACTCATAGACGGTTCCTTTGTCGAAAAAGCGTTGTTGCTGGCTACCATCTTTGTGCTGGAGCCACAAGCACACCCCGGCCCCAACGGTTACTGCGGCCGATAGTCATCCTCGTCCAGATCGATGGTGCCGGGGCCCCCCATGCGGGGGTTTTCGGCCTGCCTTGTGCTGCGATAGCTGGCGCTGGCACTGACCACGGTCAGGCGGCTGGCCAGGCCTGCATAGATCCAGCCGCGCACCGGCGGCAGCAGCAGGGCCAGCGCCACGATATCGCTGAGAAATCCGGGCAGCACCAGCAACAGGGCCGCCAGCCCGATCATCATGGTTTCGGCAATGGTACGGCCCGGCAATTGACCGCTGCTCATATTGTTGCGCAACTGGCCGACGATCTGCAGGCCCTGCTGGCGCAGCAGCAGGCCACCGAGCAGCGCCGCGCCGATAATCAGCGCCAGGGTGGGCCACAGGCCGATGCTCTGACCCACCTTGATGAACAGGGCGATCTCGATAATGGGCAGCACAAGCAGGCCGAGAGCAAAAAAACGGGCCAAAACTGGGTATCCTTCTCGAACAAAGCGCGGCAAAACGGCGTTTACCCCAACGTGAACTGGTTTTGGGGTGAGGCTTTGCCTATATATAGTTCAAATCGGGCGCGCCGCGAGCGCTGCCGTGATATTTTCCATCCTAGCCGACCGTAAGGTACCTGCCCAATGGACGAATTCTTCGATCTGCCCACTCTCATCGTGATCGCCGTCGCGGTTTTTGTCCTGTTCCGGCTGCGCTCGGTGCTCGGCACCCGCACCGGCACGGAACGGCCGCCGCTCGAACGGCGCAAGCCCAGCAATGCCCCCGCCAATGAAGACACCGTCGTGCCGCTCCGCCCGCGCGGCGCACCGGCACCCGAACTCGACGATGAGCGCCGCGCCCGCAAGCTCGAGGCCGAGATCGAACAATTTGCCCATGGCGATGCCGAACTGGCCGCCGGCTTCAAGGCGGTGGCCGAGGCCGATGCCAGCTTCACCCCCAAATCCTTCCTCGATGGCGCCAAGCAGGCCTATGAGATGATCGTCACCGGCTACGCCGCCGGCGATCGGCCGATGCTGAAGAATCTGCTGGAGAAGGACGTGTTTGACGGCTTCCAGCGCGCCATCACCGAGCGCGAAGCGGCCGGCCAGACCGTCGATTTCACCTTTGTCGGCCTGCCCAAGGTGGAATATGCCGACGCCGAATTCGACGGCAAGAATGTGCTGGTGACCGTCCGCTTCCATGCCGAAGTGGTGTCGGCCACCCGCGACAAGGATGGCGAGTTGGTGGAAGGCAATGCCGATCAGGTCCAGACCATCGCCGATGAATGGACCTTCGCCCGCAATCCGAAATCGCGCGATCCGAACTGGAAAGTCATCACCACCAGCCAGCTCGACTGATCCACGGTCCCAAGCGTCCGGTTCATTGCCATGTCCAAGCGTGATCCCAAGCGCCTGCCGCACGATTTCCACCTCTGGACGACCGTCGCCGCGACGGTCGATCCGCTGCGTCGCAAGGGGCTGCTCAAGCTGGGGACCGGCCCCCTGCCGCTGCCGGGCGAGGAGCGGTCCGCGCCGCCCGACGACCAGGCCGGCGTCAAGCCGGCGCCCCGCCGCCTGCCGCCGCGCCAGCCTTTCCTGCCGCCCTATCAGGCCCCGGCGCCAAACGCCCAGCGGCCCGACAAGGCAGTTGACCCCTCGATCCGCAAGAAGCTGGGCCGCGGCCGGCTCGACATCGATGGCAGGATCGACCTGCACGACATGACGCAGTCGCAGGCGCGGGACGCGCTGCATCGCTTTGTCCAGGCCAAGGCGGCCCAGGGCGCCCGCACCATTCTGGTGATTACCGGCAAGGGCCTCAAATCCGACGACGACTATATCGCCGCCATGACCGGCAGGGGGATTTTGCGCACCATGCTGCCGATCTGGCTCAATGAACCTGTGCTGTCCTCCCTGGTCTCGGGCTGGTCGGCGGCGGCGCGCGGTCATGGTGGGGAGGGGGCGTGGTATGTGCGCCTGCGCCGCCGATGACCCCGCTGGGCGCCAGGATGAGGCAAATGCGCGCCGAGCGCGGCGTGTCCCTCAAGGACATGGCGGCGGCCATCAATGTCTCGAGCGCCTATCTCTCGGCGCTTGAGCATGGAAGGCGCGGCAAGCCGACCGGCTTTCTGCTGCACCGCATCATCGCCTTTTTCAACGTCATCTGGGACGAGGCCGAGGAGCTGCAGCGCCTCGCCGAGATCAGCGATCCCAAGATCACCATCGATACCGGCGGGCTGGCCCCCGAGGCGACCGAGCTGACCAACCGGCTGGCCGGCGCCATCGGCAAGCTCGACGCCGAGGATCTGCGCGCTCTGCGCGACGATCTGATGCGGCGCAGCAGCAAGAAGCGCTAGTTCCCTCGCACCCACTGAGCGACCCCCTCCCTTGGTCCCTCCCCGCAAGGGGGAGGGTGTCGACTGAAAACGCAGGCGTTTCGCTACAGAACAAACTTGCTCAGATCGGTATCGCCAGCCAGCTTGCCCACCTTGTCGGCGACGAAGGCCGCGTCGATGGCGATGGTCTGGCCCTGCTTGTCGGGCGCGTCAAAGCTGATGTCTTCCACCAGCCGCTCCATCACCGTCATCAGGCGGCGGGCACCGATATTTTCCACACTGTCATTGACCAGCACCGCCGCGTCGGCAATCGCCTCGATGGCGTTCTGGGAGAACTCCAGCGTCACCCCTTCGGTCGCCATCAGCGCGATATACTGCTTGATCAGGCTGGCCTCGGTGTCGTTGAGGATCTGGATGAAATCGCCGCGCGTCAGCGCCTTCAGCTCCACCCGGATCGGCAGGCGACCCTGCAATTCGGGCAGCAGATCGCTCGGCTTGCTGACATGGAAGGCGCCCGAGGCAATGAACAGGATATGGTCGGTATTGACCGGGCCATATTTGGTGGCGACCGTGGTGCCCTCGATCAGCGGCAGCAGGTCGCGCTGCACGCCCTCGCGTGACGGTCCGCCCTGCGCCCCGCCTTCGCGATGGGCCACCTTGTCGATCTCGTCGATGAAGACAATGCCGTGGTTTTCCACCAGATCGATGGCTTCGACCTTGAGCTGGTCCTGATCGAGCAGCTTGTCGGCTTCCTCGGCGATCAGCGGCTCATAGGCGTCCTTGACCTTGATCTTGCGCTTGACGCCGCGCCCGCCCATGGCCGATTTGAACATGTCCGAAAGGTTGATCATGCCGATGCCGCCATTGGGCATGCCGGGGATTTCAAAGCCGCCGGTATTGCTGGACGGCGTCATCTCGATCTCGATTTCGCTGTCATCGATCTCGTTATTGCGCAGCTTCTTGCGAAACGAGTCGCGGGTCGCCGGCGTCGCCGAGGTCCCCACCAGCGCATCAAGCACCCGGTCTTCGGCATTCTGGTGCGCCTGGGCCTGCACATCGGCGCGGCGCTTGTCGCGCAGCACGGCAATGCCGGCTTCCACCAGATCGCGGATGATCTGCTCGACATCGCGACCGACATAGCCCACCTCGGTGAACTTGGTGGCTTCCACCTTGATGAACGGCGCCTGGGCCAGCCGGGCCAGGCGGCGCGAGATCTCGGTCTTGCCGACGCCGGTCGGCCCGATCATCAGAATATTCTTCGGGCTCACCTCGCGCCGCAATTCGGGCGGCAGCTGCTGCCGGCGCCAGCGATTACGCAGCGCCACGGCGACGGCCCGCTTGGCGTCGTTCTGGCCGACAATATGGCGGTCGAGCTCGGAAACGATCTCGCGCGGGGAGAAATTGGTTTCAGTCATTTCAGTCTGTCTTTCCTGGTGCCTTGTCGAGCAAGCGCACCATCATGTGTTCGTCGATATAGCGACCGTTCACGTAGAGGCGGCGGGGGTCGGTGCCGTAGATCCTGAAGCCCGCCTTCTCATAGAGGCGGATGGCCGGCAGGTTGTGCACGCCCACCATCAGATGCACCTGCAGCACCTCGCTGCCGGCATGGGCGATGGCGGTTTCGAGCAGGGCCAGCGCGGCGCCGGTGCCGCGCATGGCGGGTTTGAGGTAGACCTGCAGCAGCCAGCCGCGATGGGACTCGCGCTCGCCACTGTCACGGTCGTAGAGCACGATCCCGGCCAGCTCGCCCGTCTCTGTCACCACCCCGAACAGCGCCCGAAGGCTGAGGAAATCCTCGATCTCGGCCGCCGGCCGGGCCGCAAAGCTCTCCGCCGCGGTGCCATAGGCCTCCGGATGGTTGGTCAGGGCCTCAAGGCGCAGGGCGTGATAGGCGGCGAAGTCCTTGCGCGTCAGACGGCGGACGGCCCAGCTCACGGATCGAGCTCGATGGCTTCGAGCGTCACATTGCCATTGGTGTAGACGCAGATCTGTTCGGCAATCGCCATGGCGCGGCGCGCCACTTCCTCGGCATCCATCTCGGTGCCCTGATGCAGCGCCAGGGCGGCGCTCAGCGCATAATTGCCGCCCGAGCCAATCGCGGTGACGCCGTGGTCGGGGGTCAGCACATCGCCCGTGCCGGTGAGCACCAGCGTGTCCTTCTTGTCGGCCACGATCATCATGGCTTCAAGCTTGCGCAGATAGCGGTCGGTGCGCCAGTCCTTGGCCAGTTCCACCGCCGCGCGCATCAATTGATCGGGATATTGCTCAAGCCGGGCTTCGAGCCGCTCGAACAGCGTGAAGGCATCGGCGGTGGACCCGGCAAAGCCGCCGATCACCTTGCCGCCGGCCAGCCGGCGCACCTTCTTGGCGGTGTGCTTCATCACGGTCTGGCCCATCGAGACCTGACCGTCGCCCGCCACCACCACCTTATTGCCCTTGCGCACGGAAACGATGGTTGTCCCGTGCCAACCGGGAAATGCTGAATCACTCATGATGGGAAAATTACTCCAGAACCGTTGCATGATATTTAGGTGGTGAGGCAGCGATTGCAATGCATGGCGCGGCGCCGCGCGGTCGGCGGACCGCACGGTTGAGGCAGCTGAGCGGGCCCCGAGGCGTCTGCCGCCTCTGGTACGTTAAATTAGTGAGACGGTATCCGCCTCGGGGCGCCGGTTTTTGGAACTGTACGGCGGCACGGGGTCGCTCGCCCTCGCACGGCCGGACTGGAACCTGTGCGGCAGGCAAAAGCCACACCCGGCTCACCCCGCCACTGTTCGCCTGCAGGCCGCCCGTGCGGAGTGATGGGCAGCAGTATGCGGCCGGTTCTGTCGGCGGGGACAAGATGGACAGGTTTTCTTGTGTCAAAGCCGACCCCCTCGCGCGCGCCGGACTTGCGAATTGGTACGCCCGGCACTGAAGCTGCCGTCAACCACCCCTGGCAACGCTATCTTTATGCGTTTGCGCTTATCTGCTAGGACAGCGCCGACCATTCGAAAGAGCCAGATCATGCGTACCGCCCAGATTGCCCGCAAGACCAACGAGACCGAGATCAAGGTCTCGATCAACCTCGACGGCACCGGGGCGCACGCCATGGCGACTGGGGTGGGGTTCTTTGACCACATGCTGGACCAGCTCAGCCGCCACTCGCTGATCGATATGGATGTGGCCTGCAGCGGCGACCTGCACATTGATTTCCACCACACCGTGGAAGATGTCGGCATTGCCCTGGGCCAGGCCGTGAGCCAGGCACTGGGCGACAAAAAGGGCATCCGCCGCTACGCCTCGGTCGATCTGCCGATGGACGGCACGCTGACCCGCGCCGCGCTCGATGTGTCCGGCCGCCCGTTCCTGGTGTTCCGGGCCGAATTTTCGCGCGACAAGATCGGCGAGATGGACACCGAACTGTTCCGCGAATTCTTCCAGGCCTTTGCCAGCAATGCCGGCATCACCCTGCATATCGAAAATTTCTACACCGACAACAACCACCATCTGGCCGAGTCGATGTTCAAGGCGGTGGCCCGGGCGCTGCGCCAGGCCGTGGAAATCGATTCCCGCGCGGCCGATCGGGTGCCGAGCACCAAGGGCACGCTCTAGGCTTTTGTTTTCGCGCCTTTTGCACTAGATCGTCCCCATCCAGGGTGGCACCCCGGGCCCGCCTGTCGCGTGATGCATAAAGACAGGCCAAGGCCGGGGCCATCCCGAGATCTCAAGATGGATTCCGGCTGCGCCGGAATGACATCGCGGTGCTGGAGAAAAGTGTGACCCTTTACGCCATCTTCGATCCCAGGCCCGGCAAGCCCGCCTTGCCGGCGGCGATCCCGGAACGCTTCTCCTGGCTGGCCGCCCTGCTGCCGCCGGTGTTTCTGCTGTGCCACGGGCTCTGGCTTGAGCTGGTGGTGTTCTGCGTCAAGCTGGTCGCGCTGATCCTGCTCGCGCCGTTCATCGGCGATGGCGCTGCCTTCCTGCTCTATGGGCTGCTGGTCCTCTGGCTCGGCTTTGCCGCCCCCGGCCTGCGCCGCCATGGCCTGGCCTGGCGCGGCTGGCGCCATCGCGGTGACCGCGTCGCCGCCAGTGCCGATCTCGCCCAATTGGAGGCAATGCAATGAGCCTGGTGACGATTATCGATTACGGCGCCGGCAATCTGCACTCGGCGGCCAAGGCGTTCGAGCGCATGGCCCAGGGGCTGGGCGGCATCACCATCGAGGTGACCGCCGACCCCGAGCGCGTGCGCCGGGCCGACCGCATCATGCTGCCCGGCGTCGGCGCCTTTGCCGACTGCAAGGCCGGGCTCGACGCCGTGCCCGGCATGGTCGAGGTGCTTGATGAGGCCGTCATCGCCGGCGGCACGCCATTTCTGGGCGTCTGCGTCGGCATGCAGCTGATGGCCAGTGAAGGGCGCGAAAAGACCGTGACCCCGGGCCTCGGCTGGATCCCCGGCGCGGTGGAGGCGATTGTCCCGTCCGACCCGGCGCTCAAGGTGCCGCATATGGGCTGGAACACCATTTCCATCACCAGGGCCCACAAGCTGTTCGACAATATCCCCGATGGCCCCGACGGGCTGCACGCCTATTTCGTGCACTCCTATCACCTGGTCACCGACAGCCCGGACACGCTGCT
>NZ_JAUYGL010000109.1 GCF_030689745.1 Devosia sp. | reverse complement strand
GCGGGCGTAACCGCGCTGGCCAGCGCAACCCAGATGGGGCTGCTTGGCGCCTTGCTGGTTTTTGCGCCGCAGCCGCTCTACCTGCCGCATCTGGCGACGACATTGGCGTTCGGGGTCTCACCGGTCGATGACCAGCAGCTTGGCGGATTGATCATGTGGGTGCCGGCCAACCTGCCGCTGCTGGCCGTGGTGCTGTGGCGGCTGGTTGATGCACTGCAGCCGGACCGATCGGCGGCCCGATGATCCAGGACTTTGCGATTACCTGGCTCAAATTCATCCATGTCGGTGCAATAGCGCTTTGGTCAGGGGGATTGATCGCCCTGCCGTTTCTGTACCGCCAGCGCCGGGGACTACAGGACGAGGCCCTGCATCGCCTTCATGCCTTCACGCGGTTTTTCTACGTGGTGCTGGTTTCGCCGGGGGCATTTGCGGCCATTGCTTCGGGCACGGCGCTGATCCTGCTGCAGGGCACCTACGAGAACTGGTTCTCGGCCAAGCTGGTTGCCGTGGCTGCCATGACCGGTCTGCACATCCTGTCGGGGCTGATGATCCTCAAGATCTTTGAACGCACAGGACGCTACCCCACCGTCCAATTCGCGTTGGTGGTACCGCTGACGCTCGTCGTCGTCAGCGTGATCCTGGCGCTGGTGCTGGGCAAGCCGCGGCTGGACTGGCCCGCAGGGCTGGCAACGTTCTTTGCGCCCGGCGCCCTGCGGGAAATGGCGGAACCCGTTATTGGCGGGTGGATATGATGAGGCCGACGCCATGATCGAATACCAGTTTTCCGCCATGCCAACCGGCAAAGGCAACGGCCATGCTGGCGAGCGTCGACAGCATGAGGCCGTTGGGCAGGACCTGCTCGGGGTGGTAGAGCCGCAGCCCGGCATTTGCCCCGGCGATGGCGACCAGGACCATTGCAGCAATGGCATGGTTCCAGCTGGCGACGCGGACACGAATCCCGGGCACGGCGAGCAATTCGAGCGTCCCTACGATAGAGGCCAGCACGCCGAGCAGGAAGGCGGCGCTGGCAGACCAGATGCCGACCTGCACCCAGAACGGGTCGGCGCTCCACCAGTAGAAGACATCGACGCCCAGGGTTGCGACGACGAAGGCGATTGGAAAATGCACCAACATGGCGTGCAGGGGATGACCGGCGACGGCGATGGCCGAGCTGATATCCTTGTCGGCGACCGAGCGAATATGCGGGTTGGGGTGGGCGGAGTGCGCTTCGGGCGGGGTTTCGTCCTGCTCGTCGGGCTTTTCGTCGGCTTGGCTCGCTTTGTCGCTCACTGGAAGACTCCTCTGATCAAGACGTTGCTGATTGGTGCAACGCCATTGGCGATGGCGGGTTGCAGCGGCGCGTTGTCCGCCCTGGACCCGGCGGGCCCGCGCGCGGCCAATCTGGCGACCTTGTGGTGGGTCATGCTGATCGGCGCGACGCTGTTGTTTGCGCTGGTCATGGTGCTCCTGCTGCTGGCCTACACGCGAAGCGATTGGATCAGCCGCGTGACGCCGGGGCAATGGATTATCGGCGGCGGGCTGATGCTGCCCGTCCCCATTCTCGTGTTGCTGACTGGCACGGCGCTGGTGCTGGGCGAGCAATTGCTGCCGCATGGAGAAGCGCCGGTGCGGGTGGAAGGCGAAGCCCGGCAATGGGCGTGGACGTTCCGCTATCCCGGGACCGCCATGCCGCCGACGGAGACCCTGCATATTCCGGCCGGTCAACCAGTGGACATCGTCGTGACAGCCCGCGACGTGATCCATTCGCTCTGGGTGCCGCGGCTGGGCGGCAAGATCGATGCGATCCCCGGGCATCCCAATGTCATCCGGCTCGAGGCCGACGAGGCCGGAATCTATTGGGGCCAGTGCGCCGAATATTGCGGCGAAGGTCATGACGGCATGCAATTCCGGGTGGAGGCACACGATCCCGCTGCGTTTGCGGCCCTGATGGAGGGCGGCAACCCATGAGCCAGTCCGACCTCTCGCCCATTCGCCTGCACCGGGCGCTGAACGACATATGGGGCACGCCGCCCGGTTTGGGGCGATTGTCCAGCGTCAACCACACGGTGCTGGGGCGCCGCTTCATGGTGGTGGCGCTGATTTTCTTTGCCATTGGCGGCCTGCTGTCGATGCTGATCCGGGCGCAGCTGGCGACGCCCAACAGCGCGTTTGTTGGCCCGGAAATCTACAACCAGATCTTCACCATGCATGGCACGGTGATGATGTTCCTGTTTGCCATTCCCATGTTCGAGGGCTTCGCCATCTATATCCTGCCCAAGATGCTGGGCGCCCGGGATATGGCCTTCCCCCGGCTGACTGCCTACGGGTTCTGGTGCTATCTGTTCGGCGGCTCGATCCTGATCATCGCAATGCTGATGGGGGTGGCGCCCAATGGCGGCTGGTTCATGTACACGCCGCTGTCCTCGCGCCCCTATACGCCGGGCATCAACGCCGACGTATGGCTGCTGGGTATCACCTTTGTTGAAATCTCGGCCGTGACGGCGGCGGTGGAACTGTTCGTTACCATTCTCAAGGTGCGGGCGCCCGGCATGTCGCTGATCCGTATGCCATTGTTCGCCTGGTATATGCTGGTGACCTCGGGGATGATGATCGTTGGCTTTCCGCCGCTGATCCTGGGCTCGATCCTGCTCGAACTGGAGCGGGCGTTCGGGCTGCCGTTCTTTGATCCCACGCGTGGCGGCGATCCCCTGCTGTGGCAACACCTTTTCTGGCTGTTCGGGCATCCTGAGGTCTACATCATCTTTCTGCCTGCAGCCGGTGCGCTGTCGACCATCATCCCGGTCTTTGCACAGCGGCCAATCCTGGGCTTTCGCGCCATTATCGCCGCGATCGTGGCCATGGGGTTCCTCAGCTTTGGGCTTTGGGTGCACCACATGTTCACGGTGGGCATCCCCCACCTGGCGCTGGCGTTCTTTTCGGCGGCCAGCGCGCTGGTGGCGATACCGACGGCGATCCAGATCTTTGCCTGGATCGGCACGCTCGCGTCAGGGCGGCCGCGGTGGGACATTCCCATGCTTTATGTGGCCGGGTTCTTCGTGGTGTTCGTCATTGGGGGACTGACCGGCGTCATGCTGGCCATGGTGCCGTTCAACACCCAGGCACATGACAGCTATTTCGTGGTCGCTCATCTCCACTATGTGCTGGTGGGCGGATTCGTGTTCCCCATGCTCGCGGCCATCTATCACTGGATGCCCCATATTTCGGGGCGACAGAGCCTTTACCGGCTTTCGGTGCCGGCATTCTGGTTCATCATGGTGGGCTTCAATCTCACCTTCTTCCTGATGCATCTGACCGGCCTGATGGGCATGCCGCGGCGCATTTCCACCTATCCGTCCAACTGGGGCTGGGACTGGCTCAACCTGCTTTCGTCGGTGGGCAGCTTCATTCTCACCATGGGGTTTGCGCTGGTTCTGGCCGATATCGTGATGCAATTCCGCTTCGGGCGGCCGTTCCGCCGCGATCCGTGGCACGCCGGGACACTGGAATGGGCGATACCGACGCCGCCGACCAACTATTCCTTTGCCGCCCTGCCGCGCATCGATGCCCCGGGGGATCAGCTGGCGCCGCGCCTCATTGGTCCGCAACTGGCCGGCGGGCGCGGCTATCTCGGTTTTCCGCGCGACGGCCAAATGGAGACGCTGGGCGTCGACATGGTGACAGGCGAGGCCGAGCAGCTGATCGTGTTGCCCCAGTCCAGCTTCCTGCCCCTGTGGACCGGACTGGCCACCGGCAGCATCTTTGTGGCGCTGCTGTTTGGCTTCTATTGGCTCGCGCCATTGGGAGCGCTGCTGACGGTGGTCCTGTTCCTCCTCTGGACCGTCAAGCTTGGGCGAAAACACGATAGCGGACCGGTTGACATCGGGATGGGCGAACAGGCACCGCGCGATGTGGAATGCCCAGGCAACGTTACGGTGCTGGCCAATCGGACGGCCGTGGTGATGGACGCGATACTGTTTTCATCGCTGCTGTTTGGAGGCCTCTTTCTGCTGGTTGTGGCGCCGAACTGGGACGGGCTGGCGCCGCTCGACCTGCCCTTGTGGCTATTGGCACTGGCATTGATGGCCAGCACGGCGGGCGCCGGCTTCAGCTGGCTGGCGCGCCGCGCCAACGCGAGTGGATTGCTGATTGGCTCAGCTGTGGCGCAGGTCCTGGCGGTGGTCGTGCTGGCTGTGTTGATGGCCTGGGTGCCGGAGCCGACAGGCCATGCGCGGCAGGCGACCATGTTCGCGCTTCTGGCCTATGCAACAATCCACACGGCACTTGGCGCACTGATGTCCAGCTACGGTATCTGGCGCGTGCAACAGGGGTTTGTATCGACGCGACGCAATACCGAACTGGTGCTGGCGTGGTTATGGAATGGCTATGCCGCCGCCGCACTGGTGCCCGCACTCGGCCTGGTGCTCATGCTGGCGCTGGCAGGAGACGGCGCATGAGCGCGCAGGAGCGACGGGCGCTGCTGTTGCTGGTGGCAGGGTTCACTGTGTGGTCGGTCGCCTTCGTGGTGCTCTATGGCATGCAGGCACTTGGCTGTGCGTTCGGCTGGGGTGACTGGCATCGGCCCATGCTGATCGGCGCCTACCTGCTTTCGCTGCTGCCGCTTGGCTGGTTGGCGCGGCAGCGACCGTACAGCACCGGGGAGCCGGCAACCACGCTGTCGATCTCGGCGCTCTGGGCCAACCGGGCGGCGCTGGTGGCGGGGATACTGGTGTATTTTCCGGTGACCTTTGCGACAGTCTGCATCTGAGCGGCGGGCTTTTTGCCAGGAACCACACCCGCTCTCATTCGTTGGTCTCTCACACCACACAGGAGATATACCGATGGATTGGAACCGCGTTGAAGGTAACTGGAAACAGATGACCGGCAAGGTCAAAGAGCAGTGGGGCAAACTCACAGACGACGACCTGGCCCAGATCAATGGCAATCGCGAGCAGCTCGAAGGAAAGCTCCAGGAGCGCTACGGCAAGGCCAAGGACGAGGTGAAAAAGGACGTGGACGACTGGTACGGTCGTCAAAGCTGGTAGACCAGCAAAGCAAATCAGCCCCGCCATGGCGCGGGGCTTTTTATTGCCGCTAGACGCGTGCCCGTGCCCCTGGGGATGAAGGCAATCGTGGTGCCCGCTTCCCTATCCCGGGCCGCGCGAACAGCTTTGGGACTGAAAACCTGGAATTTGGATGACGGGGCGACGACCTCGGCAGCCCCTTTGCCAAAGGACACCGCCCCGCAAATTGCGAGGCGGTGTTTCGTTTTTGCAGCTCTTCGAGGTCGGGTTAGCTCGGTTGCACCAGGCCGGCATCCACCAGTGGCTGGATGGCCTGGATTTCCTGGGCCACCGTTGCCCGCATTTCGTCCGGGGTATTGAGGACTGCCGCGACGCCGAAGGATGCGAGCAGAGCCTGCGACTCTGGGAGCGTACTCCAGGCCTTTAGCGTGTCGTTGATCTTGGCGACGATTTCGGCCGGCATGCCCTTCGGGCCCACTATGCCAAACCAGAGCGTCTGGTCGTAGCCCTCGAGGCCCTGCTCGGCAACCGTCGGCACATCCGGCAGTTGAGCCAGGCGCTTGGCTGAGGTTACGGCCAGGGCCTTCAGCTTGCCTGCCTTGATATGCGGTATGTAATTGGCCGGCGCGTCGAGCGAAAACTCGATATGGCCGCCCAGAAGGTCGGCCATCAGCGGGGGCGAACCCTTGTAGGGCACGTGGTTGATTTCAACCCCGGTCGACTGGCCGATGATTGCCGCGCAGATGTGCCCCTTGGTCCCAGCCCCCGGATTGCCGATGTTCAGCTGGCCCGGGTTTTCTCTGGCATAGGTGAGCATTTCCTGCAGGGTGTTGGCCGGTGCGTTCATGCTGGCCGTCAGTAGTGCCGGGCTGGCCGCAAGCACCGTGATCGGCTCGAAGTCGGCTTCGGGATCATAGGCAAGGCTGGTCTGCACGACCTTGTTGGCCGCCAAGGGCGCACTGCCGCTGACAAGAATGGTGTAGCCATCAGGCGCAGAACGGGCGAGCTTGCCCCCAGCCAGGGCGCCGGCGGCACCGGCTACGTTTTCCAGGATGAACTGCTGCTTGAATTCGGCGGTCAGGATATCGGCCACAAGACGGGCCAGGATGTCGCTGGTGCCCCCCGGCGGATAGGCTGAAATCACCGTGACCGGCTTGCTGGGCCAGCTGTCTTGCGCAAAGGAAATCCCCGTCGAGGCCAATAGTCCTGCGGTGCCACCCAGGACGATGAATTCACGTCTTTTCATGTGCTTCCTCCTGCTTGCCCGATTTCAGATGCCCGGGTTTCGCTGTGATCAACCTAGCCCACCAGGGTGCCCGCCCAAATTCATGACGCTGACCGTTTCATCTCTCGAAACGCCCGGCCCTAGCCCTCCCCCGCAAGCCAGCGGTCTTCCCCGGCATGGAAGGCGGCAAGTTCGTCCGGCCGGTCGTCCCCCAGCAGATCCTGGTTGACCTGGATGCCGCGGCTGCGCTGGATATAGGTCAGAAACTTGTAGGAGGGCCTCATGGTATCGAGCAGGGCGCGGTCAATCGGCAATGGATCGGACGAAAAGACCGGCGCCATGGTGTCGCGCTCGAACAGGACGTGGAAGCTGGCCAGCTTCCATTCCCCGGCCTCACGCACGGCCCGGGAGAAAAACCGGCAGAACACCTGAAAGTCGATCTCGGTGCCGTCCAGCGTCGCGCGATTGAAGATCATGGCGGGACTCTCCACGGTCGCCCGATCACCCCGCACCTGGGCGAAGGCCGGGAACACCCAGTGCTTGCTGTTGCCGGTGTTGCTCATCCATTTACGGCTTGCCTCGACATAGGCGTTGCCACCGGTTCCTTCATACCAGCTCGTGCGGACATAGGCGTCACGGTGGAAGCATGCAGCCATGACATCGAAACGGCGCTGGTCTCGCGCAAATCGCTCCCGGCGAACGAGGTCGAACAAAATCTCGCGATCGAGATGGTCTTGCAGGCGTTTGTCGCCGATGGAGGTCATGTCCGTTCCTGATGTTTGTCGCGGGTCGCTCGCCACCCTGCCCCTGTGTCAATCGACTTCCTGCAAGCCTTCCTCCCGCACCCGGCGGAACGAGGGTAGCAGGATCGATACCAGCAGGACCGCAGCGATCAGCAGCGTGCCAATGCTCACCGGACTGGTGAAGAAGACGCTGGCATTGCCATGGGAGATCAGCAGCGCGCGGCGCAGATACTCCTCCGCCATCGGCCCGAGAATCAGCGCCAGGATCAACGGCGCCGGCTCGGCGCCTGCCTTGCGGAACACATAACCCAGCACGCCAAAAAGCGTCATCAGGTAGACGTCGAAGGCGCTGTTTCTGATGCTGTAGACGCCGATGGCCGTGAACACGCAGATCAGCGGGAACAGATAGCGGTAGGGAATGGAGATCAACTTGGCCCAAAGACCGACCAGTGGCAGGTTGAGAATGAGCAGCAGCAAATTGCCGATCCACATCGACACCACCAGCCCCCAGAACAGTGCCGGTTGCTCAACGAGGATATTGGGGCCGGGCTGCACGCCCTGGACGACCAGCGCGCCGATCATCAGGGCCATGGTCGCAGTGCCGGGCAGGCCAAGGGTCAGCATGGGAATGAAGGCGGTCTGCGCTGCGGCATTGTTCGCCGCCTCGGGCGCAGCGACGCCCTCGATAGCCCCTTTGCCGAACTCATCAGGGTGGTTGGAAATCTTCTTTTCGAGGGCATAGGCGGAGAACGAGGACAGCAGCAGGCCCGCCCCCGGCAAAACGCCCAGCAGGACACCGATGCCGGTACCCCGCAGGATCGGGCCGGTCATCCGTCGCCAGTCGTCGCGGGTCGGAAACAGCGAACTGACCTTGGCGATGCTGGCAGCGCGGGTACTCTCGTTTTCGAGGTTTGCAAGCACATCGCCCAATCCGAAAATGCCGGTGGCAATGACCACGAAGTTCAGCCCGTCCATCAGATCGGGCGAACCGAACGTATAGCGGGCCGCGCCTGAATTCACGTCGGTGCCGACCATCCCCAGCAGCATGCCAAGGAGCACCATGCCAAACCCGGTGAGCAAAGAGCCCGACGTCAGGACCATTGAGGTAACGAGGCCCAGCACGATCAGCGAGAAATATTCAGTGGGACCAAAGCTCAGCGCCATGCCTGCCAGAAGGGGCGCGGCAATCACGATGAACAGGGTGCCCACGGTGCCGGCAAAGAAGCTGCCGATAGCGGCGGCGGCCAGGGCGCGGCCCGCCTTGCCCTGCTTGGCCATGGCATGGCCATCGAGCGTGGTCACCACCGAGGAGGCCTCGCCGGGCAGGTTCATCAGGATCGCCGTGGTCGAGCCACCATATTGCGAGCCATAGAAGATACCGGCCAGCATGATCAGGGCCGTGTCGGCGGGCAATCCGAACGTGAATGGCAGCAGCATGGAGATGGTGGCGATCGGCCCCAACCCCGGCAGCACGCCGACGGCGGTGCCGAGCAACACCCCGGCAAAGCAATAGGTGAAATTGGTGAGCGTGCTGGCCGTCTGGAGGCCGAGCAGGAGCCCGCTGAAAATGTCCATGTCGAACTCCGGGAGTTATCAGGGGGCGCCCAAGGCCGGCAGCCAGCTACCGACCAGCGGTATGGGCAGGCCCAGCAGGGTGACGAACAGAATGCCGCAGACGATCGAGAAAACCGCAGCTCCGGCCACTGCCTTCCAGCTCCACTCGAAGCGAACGCTGGCCGTGGCCGCCCCGATGCAGAGCAGCAGCACGGCGAGCGGCAGGCCCAGCTTGTCGAGCAGGAAGCCGAAGGCAATGATCGCGCCCGAGACGATGAAAAGCGGCATCGAGCGCGCCAGGCGGATAAGCTCCGACATGCCGAGGCGCGCGCGCAGCAGAATGCCGATGCCGGTGAGGGCAAGCAAGGCGGAGATCATGATCGGAAAAAAGCCCGGCCCCATCCGCCCCGGCGTGCCAAGCGGATAGTCCAGCGCCATCAGCAGGGCCACCACGCCAATGGCCAGGAACAGGCCTCCCTGAACGACATCCTGAGTTAACTTCACGGGCACTCCTCCTGTGCTGACGCTTCGTTTGCCGGTCTTGCGCCGGCGTGTGCCTGCCTAGCCGGGATAGCCCAGCACGGCCTTGACCTCGAGATATTCCCGGAAGCCATAGATACCGAATTCTCGGCCATTGCCGGACTGCTTGTAGCCGCCGAACGGCAGGCTGCGGTCGAAGGCTGCGCCATTGAGATAGACACGGCCGGCCCGGATGCGTTTGGCCACCCTGAGCGCGCGCTCGGGATTGGTGGACTAGACAAAGCCGGCCAGGCCAAAGGGCGTGTCATTGGCGATCTCGATCGCCTCGTCCTCGGTCTCATAGTTGAGGATGGACAGAACGGGACCGAAAATCTCCTCGCGCGCAATGGTCATCTGCGGCGTGACATTGCCGAATACCGTGGGGTGCACATAGTAGCCGCGGTTCATCTCGGCCGGGCGGCCTGGCCCACCGGCGACCAGCGTCGCCCCTTCGTCGATGCCGGCCTGGATGAGTTTCTGCACCTTGTCGAACTGGCCTTGGCTGACCAGCGGGCCCAGCGTCGTTTCCGGCAGCAGCGGATCGCCCAGACGGATAGCGGCGACAGCCGTCCGCGCAGCGTCGAATGCAGCCTCGCGCTGTGAAACGTGCACCAGCATGCGCGTGGGCGACTGGCAGTTCTGGCCGGCATTGGTGTAGCAGGCATGCACCCCGGCGATCACCGAGGCGCGCATATCGGCATCATCGAGAATGATGTTGGCCGACTTGCCCCCCAGTTCCTGCGCGACGCGCTTGACCGTGGGGGCGGCGAGCGTCGCTACGCGAATGCCGGCCCCAGTGGAACCAGTGAACGATACCAGGTCCACTTCGGGATGGGAGGCGAGCGCTTCGCCGACCGTGGGCCCGTCACCATTGACGAGATTGAACACGCCCGGCGGCAAGCCGGAATCATGGATGATCTCGGCCAGGATCATGGCGCTGAGCGGCGCCATCTCGCTGGGTTTCAGCACCACGGTGCAACCGGTCGAAATGGCGGGCGCGACCTTGGAGGCAACCTGGTTGAGCGGCCAGTTCCATGGCGTGATCAGCCCACAGACGCCGATCGGCTCGTGGCGCACGATGCCGGGCCCCATGCGCTCCTCGAAGGCAAAACTGCCGAGGACGCGGACCGCCTCCTCAAAGTGGAACAGCGCAACTGTCGCCTGGCGCTCGGTGGCAAAAGTGATGGGCGCGCCCATTTCGAGCGTCATGGTGCGGGCCAGTTCGGGAAGGCGGGCGCGGAAACCGTTGATGATGCCGCGAAGCCAGCCAAGACGCTGCTCGACACTGGTTTGGGAATAGCTGGCGAAGGCGCGGCGGGCCGCCTTGGCAGCACGGTCGACATCAGCCGAAGAGCCCAGGCTGATCCTGGCGAAGGTTTCCTCCGTCGCCGGGTTGACCACGCCAAGTATCGCGGGAACGGCGGGATCGACCCACTTGCCGTCAATATAGAATTTCAACCTGTCCATGCTGGCCTGCCTTGTGCCCTTCGGGCAATTACTGCCTCAGTAGTAGATCACCCGCCCCCAGCCGCAACGCGCAAGGCGGCGCGTTCCGTCAGGCGACGGCCCAGTCACAGATGCCGTCCCTCGTCCACCGGCACGACAATGCCAGTCGAACTGGTGAGATCGACGATGCAGGCAATGACGGCGCGCGCCACATCATCGGGTGTGGTGAGGTGGCCAAGCGGCAACCGCTCGGCCGTCTTTTGCAGCTGCTCGCGTGTACGGCCTGGTACGAAGCCGGTATCCACGCCGGCCGGGGAAACCGAAAACACGCGCACCCTGGGCGCCAGCACCTTGGCCAGCGCAATGGTCAGGGCGTCCACGCCCGCCTTCGCGGCTACATAGGCGAGGCTGCTGCCCATGCCCGTGCGCGCTGCAATCGAGGAGACATTGACGATTGCCGCACCATTGCCGCGCTCGAGCAGACCGCGGAACGCGCGCACCATGGCGAATGGCCCACGCAAATTGATCATCACCGTATGGTCGAATATCTCGTCGCTCAGGGCGGCAAGATCGGCGGCGGCAACCGGCGTCGTGGAACCGCCGGAGTTGACCAGCGCGTCGAGGCTCCCGAACCGCTGGTCGATGACCGTGGCGGCTTGGGTGATGGAATCGGCATCGTCCATGGCAATGCGCATGGCCAGGTGGCCACTGCCCGCGAGGCCCGAAACAACCTCGTCAGCCAGGGCCCACCGGCTGTTATAACCAATGATCACGGTTGACCCCAACGCTGCCAGACGCGCCGCCGTGGCCCTGCCAATGCCGCTGCTGCCGCCGGTAATCAGCACCGTTCGCGGCACCGCAAGCGGCGGAATCTCAATCAATGGCATGGCGATCTCCCCTCTCCTCGCAGCGCCCCATTATCAGGCACCATAGTCCTTGAGCGCTGCCGTGGCGGCCGAGCGGATGAAGCCATGGTCGCTTGAAATCACCATGGCCGACGCGCCGATCGATGCGACGAACTCAAAATCGGACTTGCTGGTCGGCAGCATCATGAGCGGCGTATTGGCCGCTTTGGCGGCCGCAGCCACGTGCCGGCTGATCTCGGCGACCTTGGTGGCTGCCTCCGGGTCATCACGGAACGAGGCGGTCAGATCACCCCGCCCGATGAACAGCGCGTCGATACCATCCACCCTGGCGATGTCGCCGGCGATGTCGATGGCGTGCTGGTCCTCGATCATGGGGATCACGGCAATCTGGCTGTCCTGCAGCGCCATATGCTTCACAGGTCCCGCACTGCCCCAGTTGCTGGCCCGCGACAGGCCGACAAAGCCACGGCTGCCGCCCGAATAGTGGCTGGCGCGGACAATGGCCGTCGCTTTCTCCACCGACGCTACATGGGGCACCATGATGCCCATGGCCCCGGAATCGAGCGCGGAGAGCACGTTGGCCTCGGTGAATTCGGCAATGCGAACGACAGGGGCAAGGTTGGAGGCACGCGCCGCAAAAATCATCAGCTCGGTCATGCCCCGGTCGAGGGCGGCATGCTCCTGGTCGATGATGATGAAGTCATAGCCGATCTGCCCCAACATCTCGATCACCTGCGTCGTCGGCAGCTTGACGAAAGTGCCGAACATGCGCTGGCGGTCCAGCAGGCGTTGGCGGAACGAGGAAAAGTGGGGGCGCTGGTCGGACATGTGATCTCCTTGTGCGCCCTTTCTACACAACAGCCGGCATGGCACCGATCTTGAACGGCCGCCGTTTCTCTGTGCGAAATGCATCGGCCCCATCGTTTCTGTAAGCGAAACGCCGGGCGAAACCCGTTGCCGCGGCGACAGGGTGAGTGGGACCAAGGTCGCCAATGCGTTCCGTTGCAAGGACCCAAGACGTGGCCAATCCAACTATCCTCACCTGCGCGGTGACGGGCAATATTACGATGCTCGAACAGACCCCCTACCTGCCGGTAACGCCGGAGCAGATCGCCAATGCCGGCCTCGAGGCCATCCGCGCCGGCGCCGCGATCATCCATATCCATGTGCGCCACGATGATGGCCGGCCCAGCATGGAGCTCAAGCACTACCGCGAAGTGGTCGAACGCCTGCGCGCGGCCGAGGAGGATGTCGTCATCAACCTGACGACAGGGCCCGGGCAGCGCTTTGTTCCCAGCGAGGACAATCCGAGCGTTGCCGCCCCCGGCACGACGCTGATCCGCCCCGAACCCCGAGTCACCCATATCGAGGCCCTCCGGCCCGAGCTGTGCAGCCTCGACTTCAACACCATGTATTCGGGCACCTCGGTGGTGATCAACACGCCGACCAACCTGTCGATCATGGCCGAGCGCATTCAGGCCGCCGGCGTCCGCCCCGAGATCGAGGCCTTCGACAGCGGCGATATCCAGCTTCTCAACGACATGGTCCGCCAGGGCAGGCTGGAAGCGCCGGCGTTTTGCCAGATCGTGCTGGGCATTCGCTATGGCGCGATCGCCACGCCCGAAACGCTCGCCTATCTCAGGAACCTGCTGCCGGCTGGGTCGAACTGGGGCGGCTGTGGGGTGGGCCGCTTTGAATTCCCCATGCTGGCGCAGGCCTGGCTTCTCGGCGGCCATGTGCGCGTCGGACTGGAAGACAACATCTTTCTGGAAAAGGGCGTGCTCGCCAAGAGCAATACCGAGCTGGTCGAGAAGGCGGTGCGCATCGTGCGCGACCTGGGCGGCACCATGGCCACTCCCGGCGAGGCCCGCGAAATCCTCGGACTGAAGAAGCAGGCGCCTCGTCCGGAGTGAGACCGCTGCCGTTTGGCGTCAGCGCACAAGACAATCGAAGGAAGGACCACCATGTATACCGCTAGCGATCCCCGATCCACTCTGGCCGGAAGCGGGCCAAAGCCTGAGGCCAACTGGGTGCACACGAGCTTTTTTGGTTCCCAACTGGCCCTGTTCTACGGAACCGAGCCCCAGGTCAGGGACGCCAGTGGCGAGACCTGGATCAGCCGCGGGCAGAATTTCGTCGTGGCCTATAGCAAGGGCCTGCAGGGCGGTGCCTTTGCGCGCAGCGCGCAGCCCGATGAGTATGCCGTCATCATCCCCGACGCAGAAACGCGGGTCGAGATCACGACTGACGCCGGTACCGAAGTCGTTCCGGGATATTCCGTGGCCTTTATCCCACCGGGTAACAGCACCATCCGCATGTTGACCCCAGGCACGATCATCCGGCTTCTGACGCCAAAATCGGAGGACATGGCCAACGCAGCTTCGAACGCTGAGGCATTTCGGCAGGTGCATCCGAACGTGCCGCCGTTCCAGCCCTGGCCGGAACCGGCTGGCGGCTTGAAGCTGCGGTGGTACACGCTGGATGTGCCGGAGGATCCTTCCCGCTTCGGCCGCATCTACCGGTGCACCACCTTCATGGTGAACTTCCTCACCCCCCGCATCGGTCCGCGGGCCCGTGACAATGTCTCGCCGCACCACCATGATGATTTCGAGCAGTGTTCACTGGCACTCAGCGGCGCCTTCACCCACCATCTGCGCTGGCCGTGGACGACCAACATGAATGTCTGGCGCGAAGACGAGCACCTCTATTGCGAGTCACCGTCGGTCTGCGTGATCCCGCCACCCTCAATCCACACCACGACCGCCGAGGGTCCCGACGTCAACCAGCTTGTCGACATCTTCTCACCACCGCGCCTGGATTTTTCGGCCAAGCCTGGCTGGGTGTTGAACGCCGACGACTATCCCATGCCGACACCCTGAGACGAAGCAGCCTTCTCCCTAGATCTCAAAAAGCCGGGATGCTTGATGCATCCCGGCTCATTTTTTGATTGGTAGGGAGGCGCTGTGTTGGCTGATGTCAGGGTGCCAGGCCAACGAGGCGCGCGGGATTGTCCGCGACCATGGTACGCACATCGGCCTCGCTGAAGCCCAGGGCCAGGCATAGCTTGATGGCCTGCCGCATACCCTCGACCGGCGTTGGATTATCGACCTGGCCGAGATCCGAGCCGATGGATGAATTCGCGACGCCCGCTGCCTCGATATGCTCCTTGAGCTCCTGGGGCGAATACACGTTGAAGCGCGAGTCGACATACATCGCTGCGGACTGTTCGACGATCACCCCCAGTTTGACGAAGTCGGCAATGTCGGCATAGGTGAAGTGCAGTCCATACATCGGATGGTTGATCAGCAGGCGCTTGATGCCACGACTGCGCGCCTCGTCAAACAGCTTCCAGATTTCCCAGACATGCAGGTGCCCTGACGACAGGATCACGTCGAACTCGGCGACCTTGTCGAGTATCTGCTTCACCGAATCCAGAATATTGCCGAGTTCATCGACCACGGTCAGAGCCGGCGAAGCCATCAACTGGACATTGGACACGAGCCGCGACTTGCGATGTGAACTTCTGATGTGATTGGCGGCCTGCGCCGTTGGCATCCAGATCAGCTTGGCGCCCATCTTTAGCTGCGCATCGACCACATAGGGGTTGAAGCCGCCCGTGGAATTGTTGAGCACCAGGCCGCTGAACATCGAGAAGCCGGGATTGGCAATCAGTCGTTCCATCAACGGAATGAACGGCGCTGCGGAATAGTGGTGATCCTTGAACAGCACGCCGCGCATACCGGCCGCGATGGCCTCCTCGGCCGCCTGCAAATGGTCAAGCTGGCGCGGCATGGTGGATGGGCCGGAATGGACATGAAGGTCGACCGCGCCCCTGAGCAACCTCGCAGCAAGGTCCTCATCGACCCCCGCCATGAGGCGTCGCGCTTCTTCCCGGTTCTGCTCGCTCGTCGCCATTATGCTCTCCCGCATTGTACCGGTTCGGCATAGTGGTTGACGCTGGCGCGTCTCAACCTATAGTCCGCCCTGTTTCGTGCTACGAAACGAATTGCAGTCTCTCAGGGAGGGGTGCCGGGTGGGTATCAGATCGATCGAACGCTGTTTGAATGTCCTGCTGGAATTGAACCAACAGCCGATAAACACGATCGCGCAGTTGCATGCCCGAACGGGCCTGCCCAAGCCCACTCTTGTCCGCATCCTCAAGACGCTCGAGGAGGCGGGTTACGTCGAGAACGACTCCCGCCAGGGCGGATATCAGGTCAGCGCCATGGTAACCTCACTCAGCTCGGGATATCACAAGGGGCCTCTCGTCGTGGAGGCAGGTCGCGCCTGGGCCCTCGCCATCACCCGCAAGCACAAGTGGCCCATTGCCATCGCCCTGCCCGCCTATGACAGCATGGTGGTGCGCTTCAGCACGGTGCCCGACAGTCCGGTTTCGCCATTTCACAGCACGGTCAACATGCGCCTGCAAATGCTGACCCGAGGCCTGGGACTGGCCTATGTCGCCTTTATCGAAAGCGAAGAGTTCGACCTGATCCTCGACGTGCTGATGAAATCCAACGACCCCGAGGACGGGTTGAGCCACCATCCCGACCAGATCAGACGATTGCTGGCACATATCCGCAAGGTTGGCTACGCAACCCGTTCCTCGATGGTCGAGCCGCGCAACTCCAACACCATTGCAGTGCCGATCATCAGCCACGAAGGACGCGTTCTGGCAAGCCTTGGCCTGACTTACTTCAAGTCCGCCTTCGCTTCCGAGCTTGAGGCCTGCGAACGGTTCGCGCCCATTCTGCAGTCAGCCGCGATTGCCATATCCGATGACCTCGACCGACTGTCGAAGAACATGTCGGTCGATGTAACGGAGTTCGGCTCCATCGCCTGACGCGCCCTAGGGGCGCTCGGCTGCATGATCCGCACTGACCGCCAGGACGACCTTCCCCAGCTGTTCATTGGCGTCGAGCAGGGCGTGGGCCTGCCGCACCTCTTCGAGCGGGAAAACGGCGTGAATCCGGGTGACCATCCGTCCGTCCGCCAGCAGTGGCCAGGCCGCCTCCACCAAAGCCTTGGCGATCCGGCCCTTATAGGCCGCGGGTCGCGGTCGCAGCGTCGAGCCGGTCAGCGTCAGCCGGCGACGCACGAGATCGCGGATATTGACCTCCGCCGTGGCGCCCTGGTGGCTGGCGATGAAAACCAGCCGGCCATCGGGCGCCATCAAATCCAGTTGCTGCTGCACATAGGGGCCGGCCTGCGCATCGAGAGCCACGTCGAGGCAATGCTCGCCGGCATGCTGCCGGATGGCATCGGCCCAATCCTGCCGATAGTCGAACACGGCGTCAGCGCCTAGCTCAAAACAGGCTGCGCGCTTTTCGGCACTGCCTACAGTGGCGAAGACGCGGGCGCCGCGCAGCAGCTTGGCCATCTGGATGCCGGCCATGCCGACGCCGCTCGTGCCGCCCTGGATCAGCAGCGTCTCCCCCTCGGCCAACCGGCCAAGCCAGATGATATTATTCCACGCCGTAAAGAAGGCCTCAGGGAGGGAAGCCGCCTCAATGAAGCTGAGGCCGGCGGGTATCGGCATGCATTGCACCGCCGGGACGACCACGAAATCCGCGTAGGCGCCGCCATTGGTCAGCGCGCACACGAAATCCCCCACCTTGGGCGAATCGACCCCTTCGCCGATAGCGGCTACCCTTCCCGCGGCGTCGAGCCCGGGGATATCGGTCACACCCGGCGGCGGGGGATAGAGTCCGCGCCGCTGCTGGATATCGGGACGGTTCACGCTGGCGGCATAGACCTCCAGCAGCACCTCGCCCGGACCGGGTACAGGGACCGCCCGCTCGACGATATCGAGGACTTCCGGCCCACCTGGCCGGGTAATTTGAACGACACGCAAACTCGCCCCTCCTTGCTTCTCCAGCCCCGCTAACACTTTGCGACGCGACCGCATATCGGCGCATGTCGCGTTTTCGCAGGATGAAACGCGAGCGCCGAACGGCGCCGGCCATTCCGCCTGCCGAAACTGCGGCTGATCCACCTTGTTCCCCAGCCCTCCTGCCGCGAGGGTTGGGTGTCGACTCGGCGACCAAGTAACGTCAGAAATCGATCACCACCCAACGAACTGCCGAGCCATGACCATACATTCCGACCTCCTCGCCGCCTTGATCTTCCTCGTCTTTGGCACACTCGCCCTGGCCATCGGCTATAGCTATGGCTTTGGCACCCTGGCCGCGCTGGGTTCGGGCGCTATGCCCATGCTGGTTGGCGCGGGCCTGTTCGCCATGGGCCTTGTGCAACTGGTCCAAACCAGCGCCGCTCGCCGCAAGGGGCAGCAGGTCGTCTCGACCTTTTCTCGCCGGGAGACACGGCCGCTGTTGTTCATTCTGAGCGCCATTCTGGCGTTTGGGCTGCTGATCGACCGCGTTGGCCTGCTGCCATCGCTGGCGGCGCTGGTCGGTATCAGTTGGTTCGCCGATGAGAGCGGTCGCAAACGCGAGTTGCTCGGTGTCCTGCTGGCCGTGGCCGCACTCATCGTCGCCATCTTTTACCTTGGCCTGGGCATCCCGTTCCGCCTCGTCGCCTGGAGATTCTGAACATGGACCTCATTTCCTCGCTGGCCATGGGCCTGCAGGTGGCGGTGACGCCGGTCAACCTGATGTACTGCCTGTTGGGCGTCACCCTGGGAACCGCCATTGGCGTCTTGCCAGGTGTTGGCCCCATCATCACGATCTCGCTGCTGTTGCCGCTGACTTTTGGCCTCACGCCCGAAGCATCAATCATCATGCTTGCGGGCATTTTCTACGGCGCTGCCTATGGTGGCTCCACCACCTCCATCCTGGTCAATCTACCCGGCGAGGCATCCTCAGCCGTGACCTGCATCGACGGGCACCAGATGGCGCGGCAGGGACGCGCCGGCGCCGCGCTCGCGGTTGCAGCGCTGGGCTCGTTCTTCGCCGGCACCGTGGGCACACTGCTGATCGCGCTGGCCGGGCCACCCCTTGCCGGCATCGCCATGCGGTTCGGCGCTGCCGAATATGCCGCCCTGGTTTTTGTAGCACTGCTCAGCACCGCAGCGATGACGCGCGGCGGCGTGATCAAGGGGATCGGCGTTGCCTTGCTGGGCATGGTCTTTGGCACCGCGGGCTCGGACGTGTCGACCGGCATGTTCCGCTTTACCTTCGGCATTCCCGAACTGCGCGATGGCGTTGAATTCGCTGTCCTGGCCGTGGGCCTTTTTGCCGTGGCCGAGATCATCGGCAATATCGGCGAACCACAGGGTGAGGCCGTGGCATCAAGCAAGATCGGCCGGCTCTGGCCGACCCGCGACGACTTCCGGCGCTCCTGGCCGGCCGTGCTGCGGGGCACCGGGCTGGGTTCCCTGCTGGGCGTGCTGCCCGGCGCCGGCCTCGCCATGAGCTCCTTCACCGCCTATATGATGGAAAAAAGCGTCTCCAGGCAACCGGAGCGCTTCGGCCTTGGCGCCGTCGAAGGCGTCGCGGCCCCCGAGGCCGCCAACAACGCCGCCTCCCAGACCGCGTTCATTCCGACGCTGCTGCTGGGCGTCCCCGGCAGTCCGACCATGGCGCTGATGCTGGGCGCCTTCATGATCCACGGCGTCCAGCCTGGTCCGCGCATTATGGGCGATCACCCGCAGCTGTTCTGGGGGCTGATTGTCTCGATGTGGGTCGGCAACCTGTTGCTGGTGGTTCTCAACCTGCCGCTGATCGGCCTGTGGGTCCGGCTGCTGCGGGTCCCCTATCACTGGCTCTACGTCTTCGTGCTGGCCTTTGCCTGCGTCGGGGTATTCACCCTCAGTTCGTCGGCGTTCGACATCTATTCCCTCGTCTTCTTCGGCGTACTTGGCTACCTGCTCAAGGCGGCAGGCTGCAATCCGGCGCTGTTCATTCTCGGCTTCATCCTGGGCCCGATGTTCGAGGAGAACTTCCGCCGCGCCATGACCCTGTCGCGTGGTGATCCTCTGGTATTCCTCGAGCGCCCGATCAGCCTGGTGCTGGTGCTCATCGGGGTGGCGGTGCTCCTCGCCACGACCACTTCCTTCGTCCGCCGTGGCCGGGCCGAAGCAACAGACTAACCACCAATGCCAACCGCAAAAAAAGCTACGCCGCGACACTGTCGCGGCGTAGCTTTTTTGCGTGGGCGTTCTTGACAGATTGCGGCGTGTCCAGAGCGCGTCGCGTTTGGTGGAGCTCGGTGAAGGGTCCCGGCAGCCCTGATGGTGAGCCTGTGGAACCACGCGATCGGGCGCGTGGAGACCCGTGTGCCATGACCTTGTCCTTCGACAAGCCCAGGACGAGGTCTGCTCCGTGAATCTGGTCTCTGCGCTGCGCCTAGCGCCGCAGCGGCGCCAGGAGAGCCTCGACGTCGGCAACCTCATCGATGCGCAGCAGGCTGTCGATGAGCTCGTCGGTCAGGTCAGGGGCGATCAGGCCATCGACATTGGAGCGGAACTTTTCGATATAGACTGCCTCGCTGGCCGGATTGCGCGCCGTGCCCAGCATATCTTCCACCGTGTGGGTGAGCACCCGCCCGTCGGCCAGTTCGACCGTCACCACGCCCCGGGAGCGACTGGTGTCGGCTGCGGCGATGGGATCGGGCAGATAGGTGACCTTGTCGGCCAGCAGGTTGATGACCGGATCGCGCAGGCGCGCTTCGGCATAGGCGGACTTGTCGAAGCGCCCCAGGGCCAGCGCCTCGGCCACGGTGTGCTGCAGGCTGATGCGGCCGTGCCAGGAGGTGCGGGGCCGCCGCTTGTCCTGCACCGGTTCGCATACCGTACGGAACGAGCGCGGCATGATCTCGCAGCGGATTTCCTTCACCGCTGCCGGATCCACACCATATTGCTCGCGCAGTGCCAGCGCTGCGGAAATGAATGGCATCAAGGTATAGGCGCAGGGATAGAGCTTGGGGGCGATGTTGAGCACCTCCCAGCGCGAACCCAGTTCCCGGGTCAGCGCCGCGAAATCGAAGCTCTCGGCCGCCTGTACATGGCTGCGATACCAGCCGAAACGGCCTTCGAACACCGTAGCCGGGCCCGAAATACCGTGCTTGGCCAGCGCGACCGCGCGCACGGCGGCGGACGCAGCAAAGCCCACATGCATGGTCTTGGTCGAGGTGCCATCCTCGAACGAGGCGATCGACCCCGCCGACAGGCTGGCGGCCGTGCCCACGGCATCGGCCATCTGCTGGCGCGGCAGCTTGCGCAACCGTGCTACGGCATAGGCGGCGGCAAAGACGCCATAAACGCTGGTGGGGTGAAAGCCCATTTCGTGCATGCGCACCGGGGTGACCATGCCGAGCCGGCAGACGATCTCTGAGCCCACGAGCACCGCCTCCAGCAGCGCCCGCCCGGACAGGGCGCCGGCCTGGGCTATCGGCAGGGCCGCCGCGGCGACGGCGCAGGTGGCATGAATATTGGTGGCAAGGTGAGTATCGTCGAATTCGAGCACCGCCGCGGCGACGCCATTGATGAAGGCGGCGCTGGCAGGCGCGGTTTGTTGCTTGTCCATCATGGCATGGGCGCCCCGCCCGCCGGCATCGGCGTCAGCGACGGCGCGGCGTGCCGAATCCACGCTGGGATGGCTGTCGGAAGCGATCATGACGCCCACCACGTCGAGCAGCCGCAGCCGCGTATTGTGAATGACCTCGACCGGAGCCGTGTCCAGCGAAAAGCCGATTGCCCAATCGGCAAGCTCGGAACTCAGGCCAGCCATTATCTACCTCGATATGCATCTGCAGGACATGGAAAAGCGTCGGCCGGCAGCATGGTTCTGGTGCTGCCGGCCGTCATATGGCGCGTGGTTATTTGGCCAGGCCCAGCCCGGTCAATATCTCGTCGAAGCGCTCAAAGTCCGCCCGCAGTGCGGCGTCGAGTTCGGCACTGCCCATGAACCGCGGTGAAACGCCTGCCTTGGTCAGCTTGTCGATGAACTTGGCATCGGCGCTGGCGTCCTTGAGCGCGGTCTCGACCCGGCTCACGACTTCTGCCGGCATGCCTGCCGGCCCCATGATCATCTGCCAGCCAGTGCCGCTGATGCTGTTGTAACCAACGGAAGCCAGCGCGGGAACATCGGGGAATTCCGGCAGTTGTTCGCCGCCGGGAACGGCCAGTGCAGTGACTGTGTCCTGCCGTGCCTGTGGCACTGCAGCGGCGTCCATCATGAACTGCACGTCGCCGGCAAGCACCGCCTGCACCACGTCCGCAGCACCCTTGTAGGGAATATGGGTCGCCTCAAGGCCCATGGCGCTGAGCATGTCCACCGTCGCCACATGGCCGGTCGAACCGACGCCGACCGAGCCATAGTTCAACTCGCCGGGATGTTCCTTGCCATAGGCGACAAACTCTTCGACGGTCGTGACCGGCAGGGATTTTGACGCTACCAGC
The DNA here is from genome assembly GCF_030689745.1 of Devosia sp. GTDB lineage: Bacteria > Pseudomonadota > Alphaproteobacteria > Rhizobiales > Devosiaceae > Devosia > Devosia alba. The sequence continues at coordinate 28,080 of NZ_JAUYGL010000109.1, read as the reverse complement.
ATGCGCACCGCCTCGCTGATATTGGCGATCGCGACAAAGTCCTCGAAGGGCTCGAAGCCGACATCGGCAAGATGGGGGGCCGTGGTGAAGATGGCATTGCCCGCCAACAGCAAGGTGCTGCCATCGGCAGGCGCGCGCGACGCCTGCTCTGCGCCGATCGTGCCGCTGGCGCCGCCGATGTTCTCGACGACGACGTTCACCCCGAGGCGTCGGCTGAGTTCATCGGCCACCAGACGCCCGACGATGTCACCAGCGCCACCGGCCGCATAAGGCACGATCATGGTCACCGTATCGGCTGGATAGGCCTGCTGCGACACAGCAGGCGCGCTGCTCGTCGAGATCAGCAAGGCTGCCACCACTGCGGCGCCCACGGCTTTCATTTTGGTCTGCATTATTGTTTTTCCTCCCGTGCATAGGGCACTACCCCAGCATGCCATTTCCGAGGAGATAGCGCACATGGTGCTGCGGCGCATTCCGTTCAGCGAAACATGTGACTGTGGCACCATGGTTGTGGCTGGTCGGTTTCCTCAGGGCCTTCGAGCGTCAAACTTCAGAAGGTCGGGGACCGGACCGATAGGCTTTTGCATCTATTTTACCCAACGCACCATCCACATAGTGTTCAGGACAGGCCTGCCGAAGCTCGGCTGATGACGATCATCAGCCTCGGGTCGGCAGCGGACTATGCCACCGCGCAACGAATGACAGATTTCTGGTTCACCAACCTCCAACGCTCCGCCGGCGTCATCTGCGGGCGGAAATTTGCAGGAGTGGCGGAGAACCATCATAATCCGTCGTCGGTTGGACTTAGGGCAGGTCCGGGAGCTCTCCGTCATTATCGCACAAGCGGCGAAAAACCGGGGTCCAGGAGCTCTGGCGCAGTCGCTCCTGCCAGCCTCATACCCCTGGATAGCCGATCCCGCGCCCCGCCGCCGGGGTCCTGCCCTTTACTGTCGCAGGACTTTGGTTTCCCTCGCCCCCCTCCTCCTGATCAAGGCCTGAACCTGTCGCAGTATTTCGCAACCCGCTCCAATCAAAAGCTCTTTCTCCCCGAACGATTGAACCGCTCGGGAACTCCAGAGGCTGTTGGTTTAAGTCATGCGGCCATGTCCGGTTGTTCCAGTGCGGCATAAAAGTGTCGTGCGCAATGGAATTTGACACCGGCGATTCCAATTTGGCACTGGCTATGGGCACCAAACCTGCTGTTGCGGAGACGTTGCTTGGTTCCCCAGTGAGGAACCGCCCTTTGGCACCGTGCAGCTGGCAATTTTTGTCAATCAAGTGTTGGCAAATATCGCCAATGCGAACGCATGCTCGGGTTGAGGCGATGGTTGATTGTTGCCGGGAACTGACCCGAAGAGGGTGTGGATAAAAACCTGGACCGGTTATGCTGTAAAGCCATGGGACTTCCATGGAGCCTTCAGCCACTCTTATTCGTCAGTTCTTCGGTCCAGGCTGAGCCATCCGCCATCTCAAACGCGTTTTTGAGACGCGAAAGCACTTTTGCCGTCTTGGTCAAGACAATCTCGCGTATACGAGCGGCATCATCACCGGTGTTGGTCACAACCAGAAGTCGCAGGTCGATCACGTGCTCGGCGGGCTGGCCACCGATGACCTCCCCCAAATGCACGCGCACGACAGCATTGGCCCTACCGCTGAGCCGCGCATGGGGACGCACATCGACGATGACGCAACTGAGAACGTCTATGGCAAGTCCCTCCCGAGCAATGACTATTGGTATTCAGTAGCGCGGCACAATTGTGACCTTTCCGGGCTCAGCATTCCCAGTCTCGGCCGATCAAGACCACCTTGTGGTGCCGGTCGCCGCCATAGTGACGTTTACCGCCACCCAAATCTGACAAAATCGAATGCAAGGTCTGGGCTGTCGGCGTGCAAGACAATTCACCGATGCCGCGACTGCATGTCCGCAATGATCTCGGGTAAACCACAAAGACATGGGTGTCGCTTTGTATGTCTGGTGGCAGGCGCAACGAACCATGCCTTGTTTTGACGGATGGGAAACCGCCGATTGCGCCCCCGTGGAAGCGGCGGAAAAGTAATCAATAGTCGACAACAGCTAATGCGTTAGGACTACGCGCAAGGTGGCGCGGATAGGCGCGAAGGTGTGCGAGTATGAGCTCGCGCCCCCGACTGGGCATGCGCCAGTCGATCAAGCGCACCTCCAGATCATCTCCACCAATTTCATGGCAGGCGGTGATGCCACGCGATGGGCGCTCACCCTGTCTCGAGCATCAGTTGGCGGCCCTGACGCGTCAAGGCACACCGATCAGCGGTAGAGGTTAAAGGATCACTACCCGCTGCTTCGGATCAGGACCATGCTTGCCCACCCGCCTCACAATGCCGAGAACCAGGCAATCAGCTCCGCAGTATTGCGCACCCCGGCAGCGCGCGTCAGGCGCAAGCGGTGCGCTTCCACGGTGCGGCGGCTGAGCCCGATTTCGGCGGCAATGACGGCGTTGGTCTTGCCCTGCGCCACCAGGGTGAGAATCTGCCGCTGCCGCCCGGTCATCGCCGCCTGGGTAACAGGGCGGCTCATCGGTTCGAAACAGTAAAGTGCCTCGGAAAAAGGATCGGCGCTGTTGCGCGAGCGGCCATTGACCCGACACCAGAAGCGGCGCTCGTCGGCCCCTACCATGATGCGTTCATCATAGTAGACCTGGCCACCCGGCAAATGGCTGCGCCACATCTGCCCGGTCCGCACAAAATCGGCAAGTTTGGGATAGAGCCGCGAAAAACTCTGATCGACCAGTTCGTCGCGCGCAAAGCCGAACAGGCTGGCGAATTCGGCGTTGCAGTCGCGGATGATGCGATGGGTGGCAAATACCATAGGCACCGGGATGTCGCCCAAGGCAAAAAGGGGCAAAAGAGGATCGGAGCGGCCCGGCAGAGATGCAATCATAGCGTATAAATACGACTAACCGGCCGAGGTCGGCAAGTCTTAGCTTGGCGCCAAGAGCGGCGCTGCGCGCAGTGGCCAACCCGATTTTACAAACACGCGAGGAGGGACGGGCTGTGCACAAAGTTTATACGGATGCGACGCAGGCGCTGGCCGGATTGTTAAGCAACGGGATGGTGGTGATGGCGGGGGGCTTCGGCCTGTGCGGCATTCCTGAAGCCTTGATTGCGGCGATCAAGCTGTCGGGCGTCATGGACCTGACCGTGATCTCCAACAATGCCGGGGTTGATGGCATTGGCCTTGGGACATTGCTCGAAACAAGACAGATCAAGAAAATGATCTCGTCCTATGTCGGGGAGAACAAACTGTTTGCCCAGCAATATCTGGCGGGCGAACTTGAAATCGAATTCACCCCGCAGGGTACCCTGGCCGAACGCATTCGAGCCGGTGGGGCCGGTATCCCGGCCTTTTTCACCAAGACCGGTGTCGGCACGCTGATTGCCGAAGGCAAGGAAGTGCGGACATTCGACGGCGCTGACTATGTGATGGAGCGTGGCCTGGTGGCCGATCTTGCCGTGGTGCATGCCTGGAAGGGTGATGCGGAAGGCAATCTGGTGTACCGCAAGACCGCACGGAATTTCAATCCGATGATGGCGACGGCTGGCAAGGTGACAGTTGTCGAGGTCGAGCATCTGGTGGCAACCGGCGAGATCGAGCCCGATCAGATTCACACCCCAGGGATTTTCGTTTCGCGGCTGATCCACGTTCCCAATCCGCTCAAACATATCGAGCAGCGCACCGTGCGCTCTCGCAATACTGCTGAGGCATACTGATGGCCTGGACACGCGAACAAATGGCGGCCCGCGCCGCGCAAGAGTTGCAGGACGGCTTCTACGTCAATCTGGGCATAGGCATTCCCACCCTTGTCGCCAACTACATTCCCCAGGGCATGGATGTGCGGCTGCAGAGCGAGAACGGCATGCTCGGCATGGGCCCGTTTCCGTTCGAGGGCGATGAAGACGCCGACCTGATCAATGCTGGCAAGCAGACCATTACCGAGCTGCCGATGACCAGCTTCTTTTCCAGCGCCGACAGCTTTGGCATGATCCGCGGTGGCCATATCGATCTGTCCATTCTGGGCGCCATGCAGGTGGCAGAAAATGGTGATCTGGCCAATTGGATGATCCCGGGCAAGATGATCAAGGGTATGGGCGGCGCCATGGATCTGGTGGCCGGCGTCAAGCGCGTGGTGGTGGTGATGGAGCATGAGGCCAAGGGCACGCCCAAGCTGCTCAAGGCCTGTACTCTGCCGCTGACCGGGAAGCGCGTTGCCGATCTGGTGATTACCGATCTGGGTGTGTTCACCGTTGCCCGGACGGGGGAGCCGTCCATGACGCTGATCGAATTGGCTGATGGCGTCACCGTGGACGAAATCACCGCCAAGACCGAAGCGCGCTTCAGCGTGCAACTGACCCGGGAGTGACGGCAATGCGTGACATTGTAATCGTTGGAGCGGCCCGCACCGCTGTTGGGTCGTTCATGGGTAGTCTGGCCACCGTGCCGGCCCACCAACTGGGCGCTGTGGCCATCACGGCGGCGCTGCAGCGGGCCGGGGTGGCGCCTGGCGACGTGGATGAAGTGATCCTGGGGCAGGTATTGAGCGCCGGGGCCGGGCAGAACCCGGCGCGGCAAGCAGCCATTGCCGCGGGCATCAGCCAGTTGGCCACGGCCTGGGGTCTGAATCAGGTTTGCGGCTCGGGCCTGCGCGCCGTCGCGCTGGGCATGCAGCAGATCGCCATGGGCGACGCCGAAATCATCGTGGCGGGCGGCCAGGAATCGATGTCGCTGGCGCCCCACTGCCAGCACTTGCGGGCTCCCGCCAAGATGGGCCCGATCACGCTGGTCGACACCATGATGAGCGACGGGCTGGTCGACGCCTTTGGCGGTTATCACATGGGCGTCACCGCCGAGAATGTGGCGCGCGAATTCGGCATCGATCGGCCCACCCAGGATGCCTTTGCCCTCGCCTCGCAACAAAAGGCCGCTGCTGCGCAACAGGCTGGGCGCTTCGTTGACGAGATCGCGCCAGTGACCATCAGCACTCGAAAGGGTGATGTTATGGTCGAACGGGACGAATATATCCGCCCCGATACCAATGCCGAGACGCTGGCCAAGTTGCGCCCGGCTTTTGACAAGGCCGGCAGTGTTACCGCCGGCAATGCCTCGGGCCTTAATGACGGCGCCGCCGCTCTGGTGTTGATGAGTGCCGATGAAGCCGCAAGACGTGGCCTTATACCCCTTGCCCGCATCGCCTCCTGGGCAACAGCGGGTGTCGCCCCGGCGCTGATGGGCACGGGCCCGATCCCGGCCTCGACCAGGGCGCTGGAAAAGGCCGGCTGGAGCGTCGCCGATCTCGACCTGATCGAGGCCAATGAGGCCTTTGCGGCCCAGGCCTGCGCGGTCAATCAAGCGATGGCCTGGGCGCCTGAAAAAGTCAATGTGAATGGCGGCGCCATTGCCATTGGTCACCCAATCGGCGCCTCGGGCGCGCGGGTACTGGTGACCCTGCTGCACGAAATGGCGCGGCGTGATGCCCACAAAGGTCTGGCGACCCTGTGCATCGGCGGCGGCATGGGTGTCGCGCTGTGTGTCGAGCGCCCGTGATCGCGTTGCGACGACGCCCGGCCAGGCATAGAGTCCGCTTCGGCTCTTTCCAGCAGACGAGACATTATCATGGCCCGCCTACCAACAACTGAACGCTGGTCAGCCGATAACGGCCTGGCCAGTATTGAAGAGGCCGTGGGCGCTTTCAGCCTGCTGCGCGACTTCTTCGAAGGTGCCATTATTGTCGATGCGCAGACCCGCATTACCTGGATGGATGCGCGCTACCGCGACCTGCTCAAGTTGGACCCGGCATTTGATCCGATCGGTCTGCCTGTCGAGGAAGTCATCCCCCACTCGCTGTTGCGTCGGGTGGTGGAGACCGGTCGTCCCATTCTGCTCGACATCATGAATTTCGACGACCGGCAATTTGTCGTCTGCCGCATTCCGCTCAAGGACTCTGCCGGGGCGGTAGACGGGGCGATCGGCTTTGTCTTCTACGACAATGTCGATTATTTGGCGCCGATACTGGAAAAATTCGAGAGCATGCACAAGCAGCTCACCCGCGCTCAGGCGGCACTGACACGGGAACGGCAGACCAAATACTCGCTCTCCAGCTTCGTGGGGCAAAGCGCGTTGGTCAGGGACCTCAAAGCCATGGTGCGCCGGTTTGCCTTACGCGATGGCGCAGCACTGATCCTGGGCGAAACCGGCACCGGCAAGGAGTTGCTGGCCCATGCCATACACCAGCAGTCCGATCGCGCCGATGGTCCTTTTGTGGCCGTCAACATCGCGGCGGTGCCGGAGTCCCTGCTGGAAGCAGAGTTCTTTGGCGTGGCGCCCGGCGCCTATACAGGTGCCGACAAGAAGCCACGACAGGGCAAGTTCGAGCTGGCTCATGGCGGCACCCTGTTTCTCGATGAAATTGGCGATATGCCACTGGCCACCCAGGCGAAATTCTTGCGTGTCCTGCAGGAAGGTGAGGTAGAAGCCCTCGGCTCCAATACTGTCAGGAAAGTCGATGTCCGCATCATCGCCGCTACGTCGCAGGACCTCGAAGCCATGGTCGCTGCAAAGAGCTTTCGCGCCGATCTCTATTACCGCATTGCCGTACTGACCGTGCACGTGCCGCCCCTGCGCCAGCGGCGCGAAGACATTGCCATGCTATGCGAAGTGTTGCTGGAACAGACCATGCGCGCTGCCGACGAGCGCGGCTGGGTGATTACGCCCGAGGCGATCAGGCTGCTACAGGCCCATTCCTGGCCGGGCAATGTGCGCGAACTACGCAATATCCTCGAACGCGCAGCGGCGTTGGCACCGAGCGAGGTGCTTGATGCCGCGGTCATCAATCGTGCCATGCCACCAGGCTCCAACCGCCCGGAGGTCACCAGCGGCGGCGCCCAGGCGCTGGCCCAGACTATCGCCGATACCGAGCGACAGGCGATTGTCGAGGCGTTGGCCGCAACAGGCGGGCAGAAGTCGGCTGCGGCGCTGCGGCTGGGGGTATCGCGCAGCCAGTTTTACGAGAAACTGAAGCGCCACGATATTGCCCCATGATCTGTCCGGTCTTCCGGACGATGTCGCTATTGCCGGACAGTTTGACCGGACACTCTGACCAATAGACCCAACAAAGCCCGGATTTTGCACTTGGCACGAAACTTGAAAGGGTGAGGGCAAAACGAAGCGGGCCATTAAAGGTCCGGATCAGGGTGGGGTATGAACAAAAAACGCGTGGCTTTGGTCACCGGCTCAACGAGTGGCATTGGCCTGTCGATTGCCAGCAAGTTCGCGGCGATGGGCTACGATGTGGCCATCAACAGCTTTGAGCCGGAAGCAGAAATACACGCGGCGCTGCAAACTCTGGAGCATAGCGGTGCCCAGGTGCGTTACTTCCAGTCCGATCTGGCGGCCAGCGGCGGCGGTTACGATCTGGTCGGCGACGTTGTCGACGCTTACGGGAAGCTTGACGTTCTGGTCAACAATGCCGGCATCCAGAAAGTTGCTCCGATTGAGGATTTTCCCCCACAGGACTGGCACCGCATCGTCGCCGTCAGTCTCGACTCTGCCTTTCACACCATTCGCGCGGCCCTGCCTGGCATGAGCGAGCGCGGCTGGGGGCGCATCATCAATATTGCCTCTGCCCATGGCCTGCGGGCCTCTCCGTTCAAATCGGCCTATGTAGCCACCAAGCACGCCGTTGTGGGATTGACCAAGACCGTCGCTCTGGAAACCGCAGAGAGAGGCATCACCGTTAATGCGATCTGCCCCGGCTATGTCTGGACGCCGCTGGTCGCTGCCCAGGTCGCTGATCAGGCCAAGGCGCATGGCATGACCCAGGAACAGGTGATGCGCGAGATCTTTCTGGCCCCGCAACCGTCGCGCCAGTTCGTGCAACCCGAGGAGATCGCCGAGATGGCCGCCTATCTTTGCAGTGACTTGGCTCGTTCCATCACCGGGGCAACCATTTCAATCGATGGGGGCTGGACCGCCAAATGAGCGCAGCACTTGACCCGGCGACCGTGTCACCACCCAAGAGCGACATTATCCTGTCAGCGCGCGGTCTGACCAAGCGCTTTTCAGGATTTGTCGCCGTCCACGAGGTTGATATCGACGTCGAGCGAGGCACTATTCACGCGCTGATCGGCCCCAATGGCGCGGGCAAGACGACGTTTTTCAACCTGCTGACCAAGTTTCTGCTGCCCAGTGCCGGTACCATCACGCTGAATGACCGCGACATCACCCGCCTCTCGGCTGCTGACATCGCGCGCCGCGGGCTTGTCCGCTCATTCCAGATTTCAGCAGTGTTTCCGCAATTGAGTGTGCTGGAGAACGTCCGGATCGCGCTGCAGCGCCGGCGAGGTGACAGCTTTGATTTCTGGCGCCCGCAACACGTATTGGCGGCCTTCGATGAAGAGGCCACCGCCCGCATCGATGAGGTCGGTCTGTCGGTCTATCTGCACGAGCCGGCAGGCGAACTCAGCTATGGCCGCAAGCGGGCGCTGGAGATCGCCACCACGCTGGCACTGGAGCCTGAAATGCTGCTGCTGGACGAACCCATGGCCGGCATGGCGCAAGAGGATGTGACCCGTATTTCGGCGCTGATCCGCAAGATCTCCGCCAACCGCACCATTCTGATGGTGGAGCACAATCTGTCGGTGGTTGCCGATCTGTCAGACCGGATCACCGTGCTGGCCCGCGGCCAGGTGCTGGCTGAAGGCAGTTATGCCGACGTGTCGCAGAACGAACGCGTCATCGAAGCCTATATCGGAGCTGGCAATGAGTGAGGCCACCAAAACCAGCGCCGAACAGTTGCTGGCTGTGCGCGATCTCCAGGGATGGTACGATGAAAGCCACGTTCTGCACGGCATCAATTTTGATGTAAAGCGCGGTGAAGTCGTTACCCTGCTCGGCCGCAACGGCGCGGGCAAGACCACCACGCTGCGCGCCATCATGGGTATATTGGGTAAACGGCAGGGCTCGGTGCTGTTTGAGGGGCGCGAACTGATCGTCCTGCAACCCCGCGACATCGCCCGGCAGGGCATGGCTTTTTGCCCCGAAGAGCGCGGCATATTTGCCAGTCTGTCGGTGGACGAAAACCTGATGCTTCCGCCCGAGGTCAAGCCTGGTGGGCTGAGCCGCGAAGCTGTGCTCGACATGTTCCCCAATCTGCGCGAGCGACTGCGCAGCCAGGGCACCAAGCTTTCTGGTGGCGAACAGCAAATGCTGGCCATTGGCCGCATCCTGCGCACCGGCGCCAAGTTTCTCCTGCTGGACGAACCCACCGAGGGCCTCGCCCCGGTGATCGTGCAGCAGATCGGTCGCACCCTGATCCACCTCAAGCAACAGGGCTTCACCATCATCCTGGTGGAACAGAATTTCCGATTCGCGGCTTCGGTCGCGGATCGGCACTACGTGGTCGAACAGGGGCGGGTGATCGACACCATTCCCAATGCCGACCTCACCGCCAATATCGACAAGCTGCACGCCTATCTGGGTGTGTAGCACCAAGCCGCAAGGCACATCTCGGAGGAGAACCGACCCATGAAACTACCAACACTTATCGTGGCCTCAGTGGCCAGCCTGCTGATGGCAGGTACCGCCATGGCAACCGACATCAAGATCGGTGTTCTCAATGACCGTTCCGGCGTTTATGCGGACTTGTCCGGTGAAGGCTCGGTGCTTGCCGCCCGCATGGCCGTCGAGGATTTCGACGCCGCTGCCAAGGGCATCAATGTCGAGATCATCTCGGCTGATCATCAGAACAAACCCGACATCGCCTCCACCATTGCGCGGCAGTGGTACGATCAGGACGGCGTCGACATGATCGCCGACGTCCCGACTTCGTCGGCCGCCTTCGCTGTGGCCGACGTCACCCGCGACAAGAACAAGATTTTTATGAATTCTGGGGCCGGCTCGGCGGATCTAACCGGCGCGCAGTGCTCGCCCAATACCGTGCACTGGACCTATGACACCTGGGCGCTAGCGCATGGTACCGGCACCGCCATGGTGCAGGAAGGCTTCACGAAGTGGTTCTTCATCACTGCGGACTACGCTTTCGGCCAGGCGCTTGAAGCAGATACCTCTGCTGTGGTCGAGGCCGCTGGTGGTGAAGTGCTCGGTGCGGTGCGCCATCCCTTCCCCGGCGCTGACTTCTCGTCCTATCTACTGCAGGCCCAGGCATCTGGCGCGCAGGTGATTGGTCTGGCCAATGCCGGTGGTGACACCGTCAACACCATCAAGCAGGCCGCCGAATTCGGCATTACCCAGGCCGGCCAGGCGCTTGCCGGGCTGCTGATCTTCATCACCGACGTACATGCGCTCGGTCTTGAGACCGCACAGGGTCTGGTGCTCACCGAAGCCTTCTACTGGGACATCAATGACGAGACGCGCGCCTGGTCGGAACGCTTTGCGGCCGAACATGGCGGCAGCATGCCCACCATGGTCCACGCCGGCGTCTATGCCAGTGTGCTGCATTACCTCAAGGCGGTTGAAGCCACTGGCGGCAAGGAGACCGAAGCCCTGATGGAATCAATGAAGACAACTCCGAGCGAGGACCCGCTGTTTGGCAAGGGCGTGGTGCGTCCCGACGGCCGCCACATCCACGACATGTACCTGTTCCAGGTGAAGTCGCCGGCCGAATCCAAGGGTCCATGGGACTATTACAGCCTGCTTGCCTCCATTCCTGCCAAGGACGCCTTCCGTCCGCTGGCTGATGGCGGTTGTGAACTGGTAAAATAGTCTGATCCGGGCGCTCCGGCCATGCCGGGGCGCCCTCCTTTTCCAAAACGAAGAGAAACCGGAAACATCCATGTTTGAGCTTTTGGGGATACCGCCACAGGCGCTGTTCGGCCAGTTGCTGTTGGGACTGATCAACGGGTCGTTCTACGCGCTGTTGAGCCTGGGGCTCGCCGTCATCTTCGGGTTGCTCAACATCATCAATTTCAGCCACGGCGCACAGTACATGATGGGCGCCTTTGTCGCCTGGATGCTGATGACCTACGCTGGCATCAATTACTGGTGGGCGCTGTTGCTGGTGCCGATCATTGTGGGGACGACGGGCGTGGTCATCGAGCGGGTAATGATCGCCCGACTCTATCATCTCGATCACCTCTATGGCCTATTGTTGACCTTTGGGTTGGCGTTGATAATTCAAGGCCTGTTCCGCAACCAGTATGGCGTTTCGGGCCTACCCTATTCCATTCCCGGCGAACTGTCCGGCGGCACCAATCTGGGCTTCATGTTCCTGCCAAATTACCGTGCCTGGGTGGTGGTTGCTTCTGCCATTGTCTGCTTCGGCACCTGGTTTGCCATCGAAAGAACCCGGTTAGGCGCCTATCTGCGTGCCGCTACCGAAAACCCGGTTCTGGTCGGCGCCTTCGGTATCAATGTGCCGCGCATGATTACCCTGACCTATGGCTTCGGCGTTGGCCTGGCTGCACTGGCTGGCGTGCTGGCCGCGCCGATCTATTCGGTAAATCCCAATATGGGTGCCGACCTGATCATCGTGGTGTTCGCTGTGGTGGTGATTGGCGGCATGGGCTCAATCCTGGGCGCCATCCTGACCGGCTTTGGTCTGGGCATCGTCGAAGGCCTGACCCGCGTATTCTATCCTGAAGCTTCGTCGGTGGTGATCTTCGTCATCATGGCCTTGGTCCTGCTGGTCAAACCGGCCGGCCTGTTTGGAAGGACCGCGTGATGACTACGCCATCGGAAACCGAGATCATTGCGCCTGTAGCGGCACGGCATGTGGGCACACCACGCCACCACATCGCGATCTTTGCCGGCTTGCTGGTACTGCTGCTGATCGCCCCCTTTGTGCTTTACCCCGTCTTCGTGATGAAGGTTCTGTGCTTTGCGCTGTTCGCCAGTGCGCTCAACTTGTTGCTGGGTTTTGGTGGGCTGCTCTCGTTCGGTCACGCGGCGTTTTTCGGCTCAGCCAGCTATGTGGCGGCCCATGCGGCCAAGGTCTGGGGCCTCAATCCAGAGATTGCCATTCTGCTCGGCGTCTTCACCGCAGCGTTGCTGGGGTTGGCCATTGGCGCCTTGGCCATCAAGCGCCAGGGCATCTACTTTGCCATGGTGACGCTGGCCTTTGCCCAAATGGTCTATTTTCTTGCCGTCCAGGCACCCTTTACCGGCGGCGAAGACGGCATCCAGGCAGTTCCACGCGGTCGGCTGTTCGGGCTGATTGATCTGAGCTCTGATTTCACCCTGTATTTCGTCGTGCTGGCCATCGTCTTTGGCGGTATCCTGGGCATCTACCGCATCATCCACTCACCCTTCGGGCAGGTACTTAAAGCCATTCGCGACAATGAACCCCGCTCCATTTCGCTGGGCTACAAGGTCGAGCGCTACAAGCTGGCAGTGTTCGTCATGTCCGCCTCGCTGGCTGGCCTGGCGGGGGCCACCAAGGCCATCGTGTTCCAGCTCTCCTCCCTCACCGACGTGTACTGGTCCATGTCGGGCGAAGTGGTGCTGATGACCCTTCTGGGCGGCATGGGCACGGTGTTCGGTCCCTTGGTCGGTGCCGCGGTCATTGTCACCATGGAAAGCTACCTGGCCGGTTTTGGCGCATGGGTGACGGTCATCCAGGGCGTGATCTTTGTCGCCAGCGTCATGCTCTTCCGCGAGGGCATTGTCGGGGTGATTGCCAAGTGGCTGAAGAAGCCACTCTGATCACGGGTCGAAGCGGCCCCCAAGCGCAAAGCTAACCCGTCCGCATTGATATCCGAACAAGCGGCGCAGCAGGATAAGTGGATTTTGTGCCTGACGGCGGCAGTATGGCCGCGAACAGGAGCGACCATGACTAGATCACCTCGCCGCAAGCATACGGGCGCCCCAACTCGATCTGCTACAGGCACGATTGGTCGGCGCAAACGAGGAGACGGCTTCAGTAAATATGCGTCAGATGAGGTATTCGGCTTGAGCCCATATTGCGGATTGTGGCCGAGGTGCTGCGCTTCGGGCTGATGAGAACGTAGTCTATTCTGAACTGCCACATGCATCAGGAAAGGAAGCCCAGCATGAAGTAACATGCCGGATTGGATGTCTCGGTGAAAGAGACGTTGGTATGTATTTTGGATGAGCTGGGTAAGGTCCGTCGGGAGCTGAAGGTCCCGAGCCATCCCGAAGATCTGGTGGAGGTATTGCAGGATCCAGCCTGGTCGTTGGAACGGATTGGCCTTGAAGCCAGCCCGTTGTAGCAATGGTTGTTCAGCGGGCTGGCGGAAGCCGGATTGCCGGTGATCTGCATCGAGACGCGTCATGCCAAAGCGTTCCTCAAGGCGCAGGTGAGCAAGACCGATCGCAATGATGCACGCGGCATCGCACAGATGATGCGGGACAATCTGTTCCGGCCGGTGCACGCCAAGACGCTGACCAGTCAGAAGCGCCAGATGCTGCTGACGGCCCGCAAGCTGCTGCAGGAAAAGGCCATTGCGATCGAGAACGACATCCGCGGGCTACTGCGCAATTTCGCACTAAGGGTAGGCATCATCGGGACTATTAGTTTTGATGCCCGCATCCAGGATCTCGTCGATGGTTTAGCGTACCTCGCCGCTATCATCGAGCCTCTGCTGGCCGCCCGGCAAAAGCTCCGCGAGCCTTCACGGCGCTGCATCGCCAACTGCTTATAGTGGTCCGCGATGACGCGATGATGCGATCACTGCTCTACCAAGCCGACCACGTTATGCTGACGCGGGTGCAGAAATGGTCCTGGCTGAAAACCTGGGCCATGAACGTAGCCAAGCGGCGCGGCCCACAGAAGGCCGTCGTCGCGCTGGCGCGCAGATTGTCGGTGATCATGCATCGGATATGGAGCGAGTTCCGCTGGACCAGGCAGTATACGCCGATGACCGCCCAATGCTCCCCATCGCCTAGGCCCGTCAGAGAGGCCAAGAGTTCCGCCAGCCGGTGGAGAGGCGTCCTTCGCGGGACGATGGATAGGTAAGTTCGCTTAGGCTCTTGTGCCGTTCGCATTCCTGCGATCAGCACGCGTCAGATTGGGCCGCCTCATTCCCACTGGTCCCATCCTGAGAGGGCCAAGATGGCGATCCCGAAGAGAAGCATGAACCCGCGAAAGACCCAAACCCCGCGAATGCGGATTAGCAAGCCAGAATGCGCTTGACCAAAACACGCCGAATAGAGAAGCGCCAGTTCTTAATAACAGCTTCCGACCTCCGAGGATCAGATATTGTGCCAATCAGCATTTCCCCTTCTGTTTCAAGCAATCAGAGTTTCAGCAGCTTACGGGCATTATCGCTGCAAATGGCAAGCCGCTCGGTATCAGTGAGTGGCGCCACCTCTATCCAGGCCCCTGCATCCTCGGCTCGCTCAAATGGATAGTCCACTGCGAACAGGATCTGCTGAACGCCCATTGCATCAATGGCGCATCGCAGCGGTGCATCTGAGCATACCCCGGCGGTCGTGGCATAGATGTTGTCCCGGAAGTACTCCGATGGCTTGCGCGCCAGCCGCCGCTCGCCCCGGTTGGAGATTTCCCAGCGACTATCAAAGCGCCAGAGCTGGTAAGGTAAGGTCTCCCCCATATGGCCTAGGATCAGCCGCGCTCCCGGGTAACGGTCGAATACGCCTCCGAACAGAATACGCAGGGCATGATTGCCCGTTTCGACCGTCCAGGACCATACCGGTCCGAACATTTCGGGGTGGCCGTGATACATATAGGGGACATCGGCGGGATTGCTGGGGTGGATATAGATTGGCGCCCCCAGATCGGCGGCCCGCTCCCAGAAGACCGAAAAACGATCATCATCGAGATAGGCACCATTGGTTTGACCATTGATCATGGCGCCAACCATGCCCAGTTCACCCACGCAGCGCTCAAGCTCGTTGGCCGCCGCCGCGGGATCCTGCATCGCCAGATGGGCAAAACCGGAGTAACGGTGGGGTCGCCGGGTAATGTGCTGGGCCAGAAAGTCATTGCACTGACGTGCCATTCGAATGGCTACTGCCGTACTACGCTCGGCCTGAACCCCCGGACCCGACAGCGAAAGAACGGCCTTTTCAACTCCGATTCGATCCATGTTTTCTAGACGTCGGTCACCGAAATCGCGCAAGGAACTGAGCGCATTGCCAAAGAGCTCAGCGCTGATGTTGATGGCGGTTGTATTGAAGTAAACTTCAAAGCCTGGAGCCATGAAATGTTCTTCGAGGGCGATTTTTGGTGTCATGAGCCTAGGCGCAGTGCGCACTCCCTATTGGCGATTGGGGAAAGTTTGATAGGCGCTGGCGCCCGATCAATACAGCAGATCTGGCAACCACAACACCAGTTGCGGCATGGCAAACAGCAGGACCAGCAGCAGTACAGGGGCCACCAGAAAAGGTATGATGCCGCGGTATAGCTGACCAATGGCGACATCGCGCGCCTGTGCCTGGATGATGAAGAGGTTCATTCCGACGGGCGGAGTGATCAGCCCCAGTTCAACGACCACCACGACAACAACCCCAAACCAGACCGGGTCGTAGCCATAGCCAATGACGATGGGCAGAAAGACCGGAACCGTGATCAACACCATCCCTATGCCTTCAAGGAAACATCCCATCACCAAATAGACTAGAATGATGGTCAGCATTACTGCCCAAGGGGCCATGCCCGCGGCGGTCGCAGCGTTCAGCAGCAGATCCGGGAGTCGGGTCTGGACAATGAACTGGGCAAAGATGGTTGCCCCGATAATGATCATGAACAGCACACATGACGTGATCACCGAGGCGCGCACCGCCTCGAATAGTCCCAACAGGGTCAGCCGGCGCGACAGGAAGCCCAGTACAATGGCACCAAAGGCGCCGATTGCTGCCGCCTCGTTGGGACTGAACACGCCCGCATAAATACCACCAATGGTGACGGTAAACAGCACGATGAACTGCCACGGCCCGCGTAAGGCTGACAGGCGTTCGATAAAGCTTGCCGCGCTGTCAATGGGCACCTTGCCTGGTGTGCGCGCAGCAATCACCAGGGCCGTGACCGCATAGAGAAGCAACAAGACTATACCCGGGATCATCGACGCTGCGAACAGGCGCGGCACCGACTGTTCGGCGATCGATCCATAGATGACCAAGATAATAGAAGGCGGAATGAGAATTCCCAGAGTCCCGCCAGCCGCCACCGACGCGGCAGAGAATCCGTCTTCATAGCCGGCCTCGCGCATTTCAGGCAGCGCAATCCGCGTCATAGTAGCTGCAGTCGCTACGGAAGATCCGCAAATAGCACCGAAGGCGCCTGACGCCGCTATAGTTGCTACTGACAGGCCTCCACGCACGCCGGACAACACCACGCGCGCCGATTTAAAAAGTTCACTGGATAGACGCGAGCTTGTTGCGACCTCACCCATCAGCACAAATAAGGGGATGACCGACAGACCGTAGCTCGACGCAGTATCAAAGGTGCCGGTACCTGCCACGAAGGCTGCAACATTGATGTTGGACATCACGACATTGCCAGTAATCCCGCACGCAGCCAAGGCCAGCCACACAGGTTGGCGCAACGCCAGCATGCCGAACATGATCAGGATCATGACCAGACCGAGAATGGGCGTACTCATTCAAAACCACTCCCATCGCCATGAACCGGAGACGAGCCGGGGTCCCAGGGCACGAACATTACGCGCAGCGAGGCCAGCATGGCACCCGACAGACCGAGCAATGCCATTACCCAGATCGTCCAGACGGGCAAATTGAGTTCAAGCGACCGATCGCCGTAGGCATAAGCGCTTTTGGCAGGACCAATCATCGCCCAGAAAATGAAGCCGAGCACCACCCCACCGCCAATACCCGCGATCACTGAAAGGCCGCGTGCCACACTGGCGGGCACGAAGCTGTCGACCAGATCGATCACGATTTCAGCACGGTCGGCGATAACCCGTGCAAACCCGAAGCTCACCATGATGACGAGCAGTATCCCCACCATGTCGTATGAACCGCGGATTGGGGCGTTGAATACGTACCGCATGAACACGTCCGCGACCACCACCAGCATCATGGCAAACAGGGCGAGCATGGCGATGGCGAGTTCGATGGCGAACAGGACGTCTAGAAGGCGACCCAATCGGTACCTGGATGACATGAAGAGGGCGTTCCTGAAGCGGGAGGGGGTCTGGCGGGCAATGCCCGGCCGCCGGCATGCCAGCGGCCAGGCCTGTCCCTATTTGGTGTAGGCCTCGATGAAGGCCTTGCCCGGCTTGCCGCTCGCATCCACCGCTGCAACAGCGCTGGTCACGATGGGTGAAACCTTCTCTTCAACTTGAGCGAACTGGGCATCCGATAGGGTAACAATGTCGACCCCGCCATCAAGCATGTACTGTCGACCTTCGGCTTCGCCAGCGTCCCACATCTCGCCGAAGGCCTGCGCGCGATCCGGCCCCGTCGTCTGGTCAATCAGAGCCTGCAGCTCGGGGCTGAAATTGTCATAGACTTGCTGGTTGAGTACGACTGCGAAGGTCGCCGATGCCAGACCTGGCTCCATGGAATAGTCGATCACCGGCGCCAGATCGAACGACTTGGTCGCCTCAAAGGGGAAGCTCGCGCCATCGATGATGCCTTTGGACAGCGCATCCGCTGTTTCGCCTGGCTGCACTGGCAACGGCGAAGCGCCCAATGCCTCAAAAATCTGCTGCCAGACAGTGCCAGCATAGCGCATGCGGCTACCTGAGAGGCTGGCGATATCACTCGGATCGAGCAATTTGGTGTGTATCTTGAGAGCGGGCGTCACGCCCATCCAGAGAATTTTGGTGCCTGCGTGTTCTTCCGCGAGGTACTCAGGCGCCAGTTCAGTCAGCCGACGCGAGGTTATGGCGCTGGTCTGGCCGGCGCTTGGATAGGACAGGGGCAGCCCGGCGAGTTCAGACATGGGAAACCGCCCGGGCGTGGCACCGTGCAGCACGATGGCAATATCCACCGCACCTTGCTGCACCAGCTCAAACTGGCGGGGTGCAGGGCCAAGCTGACCAGCGGGGAATATCTCGAGGTTTACTTCGCCATTGGTCGCCTGGTCCAACTCTTCTGACCACTGCTCAAGCATTTTCTGAAAGGTATGGTTCGGCGGCAGGTAGCTGGAGACCCTCAGCGATTCGGCAAGCGAAGGGGTGATGGATGCGGCGCCCAGCGCAAGCCCAATGGCTAGACTAGCGAAAGTTCGTTGAAGCATAGATTCCTCCTGAGGCATCGGCGGGCTCGCGACTGAAGCTCCTCAACTTCAGTTCGCCCGCTTCGCGATACATGTGTACCGTATGGCAGTCGTTTTTCGATGTCAATTCACCAACGCGCTTGAACGCGATTACCGAGTCCCAAACCCATCAAGCGCACAAAGCAGAGACAGCGCTCAGCTGCCGCCTCTGCGGTGAGCCGTCAGGGGTGAGCAATGACCTCAAGCTTTTCTATTGTGACCAATGTCTGAAGCAGCGCCTTGGAAAGTGCCTCATGATGGAGGGCAAAGCGCGCGCTCGGTGTAGGGATGGAGATGGCATAGACTTCGCCCTGCAGGTCTGAGAAGGCTACGCCGACGGCGGAGATACCCAGATTGTGCTCGTCGCGGTCGAAGGCGAC
This sequence comes from Devosia sp., assembly GCF_030689745.1. GTDB lineage: Bacteria > Pseudomonadota > Alphaproteobacteria > Rhizobiales > Devosiaceae > Devosia > Devosia alba. The sequence goes on along the minus strand of NZ_JAUYGL010000109.1, from coordinate 9,509 downwards.
ATGGCTCTTTCGTATCTGCAGTATCTCGGCCATGAACCGCTCAACAAAGCTAGGGTCGGAGGCATGGTTGGGCTGCTCGCTCTCCAGCAATTTGAGTAGTTTTTCCTCACTCATAGTGGCTAGGCAAGCCTTGCCATTGGCGGTACCGAACAGGGGAAAGGACTCCCCGACCGCAGACACTGTGCGCAGGCGATGAATGCCGGGGATCTGATCCAGGAAGATCAGCCGCTTGCCGCGTAGAACGGCCAGGTCCACGGTTTCGCCAGTCGTCCGCGCCAGTTCTACCAGATAGGGCCGCAGAATTTCACCGATATCAAACCGTGCGGAATCCGCCAGGGCGGCCAGTTCAGGCCCAAGTCGGATGCCCCGGCCCGGGGCTGCCGCAATAACCAAGCTTTCGGCATGCAGTGCCCCCACGATGCGTTGTACGGTTGAGCGCGGCAACCCGACTCGCTCGGCGATCTGGCCAAGACTGAGACCATCAGACTCATTCTTGAGACTGCGTAAAATGGCGGCGGCCCGTGCAATCACCTGCACGCCGGACCCGTTTTCTTCAGGCTTTGGCACGATCGAACAGCTCCCTTGCTCGCGTAACGCCGCCTTATAGCCCAGTATGGCCTGACGACAACGCATCACTTACGCGGACGCTAGAATTGCGTGCGATCAGCTCCTTTGAGATCAAGCATTTCGCGCGCTTCACCGGGGGTAGCGACTTCGGCGCCGAGTTCTTCAACGATGCGACGGATTTTGGCCACCTGTTCGGCATTGGATTGTGCCAGCTGCCCGCGCCGGATGAACAGACTATCCTCCAGCCCAACGCGCACATTGCCGCCCATCTGGGCCGCGCTGGTCGCCAGCGGCATCTGTGCGCCGCCTGCCCCAAGCACGGACCACTGGTAGTCGTCGCCGAACAGGCGGTCTGCAGTACGTTTCATGAACACCAGATTGTCGAGATCGGGGCCGATACCACCGAGAATACCCAGCACGAACTGGATAAAGATTGGCGCTTTGAACAGGCCGACGTCCATGCAGAATTTCAGATTGTACAAGTGGCCGACGTCATAGCACTCGTGCTCGAACTTGATGTTGTGGGGTGCCAGGGTCTCGGACACCGTTTGAATGTCCCGGAAGGTGTTGCGGAAGATGTAGGTGTCGGAGTTAGCGACATAGTCCTTCTCCCAGTCAAACTTCCAGTCGTCATATTTGCCGACTAGCGGATGGAACGAGAAGTTCATAGAGCCCATGTTGAGCGAGCACATCTCAGGGGAAAAGGTCTGCGCTGGCAGGATGCGGTCCTGGATGGTGGTCTTCAGGCTGCCGCCGGTGGAGATATTGACCACCGCATTGGTCGCCTGCTTGATGATCGGCAGGAACTGCTGGAAGTGGGCAGGATCGAGCGACACCGCTCCTGTCTCCGGGTGGCGGGCATGCAGATGCAGAATGGACGCCCCAGCCTCCGCCGCGTCGATCGCCTGGCGGGCAATGTCCTCGCTGCGATAGGGCAGCGCCTCAGACATCGTCGGGGTATGGATCGCGCCCGTCACGGCACAGCTGATGATTGTCTTGTTGCGTTTCTTGGCCAATTTAGATGTCCTTTTTGCTCTGGCTGTCGATGGCCCGGGGTGTCAGGGGAAACAGCTCAATTCGATAGTGGCTGCGCACAAAGCCCCACAGGCCCTGTGGCGCGCGCAGCATCACGACGATGGCCACCAACCCCAGGATCAACTGATAGCTGGGACCGAGATCAGCGAGCGTCTCGCGCAGGAGAAAGAAGACAATGGTGCCGATGATCGGTCCTTCCAGCGTGCCAATGCCACCAATGACCACGATGAAGATGACGAATGCCGTCCAGTCGTTGACGCTGAATGCGGCATCTGGGGAAATGCGCAGCTTCTGCAGGAAGATCGCCGCGCCCACCATGGCGGTCAGCGTCGAGGCACCAACATAGATGATGAATTTGCTGCGCCAGATGTCGATGCCCAGCGACCGCGCTGCCAGTTCATTGTCACGAATGGCCTTGAGCGCCGGCCCCTGTCGCGACCGCAGCAGCAGAAAGATTGCGGCCAGCACGAGGACGGCAATGCCCAGAGAGCCCCAGTAGATAATCGCTTCGCGGCCATCACGGCCATCGCCAATGGCGGTCACGATACCGGCAGGCAGGCTGGTGCCGGAGCCGCCACCGAGCGCCGATACCTGGGCAAAGGAAAGCCGGAATGTCTCAGCGACGACCCAGGTGCCGATCGCGAAATAGGCGCCGCTGAGCCGGAATATCAGCACGGCCACCAGCATGGACGCGACCCCGCCGATCAGGCCGGCCAACGGAATGGCCACCAACGGATTGATGCCGCCAAACATCGCCAGGGCAAATAGCATATAGCCACCGAGGCCGACATAGGCATGCTGGCCGACCGATACCAGTCCGGCGTAGCCCGCCAGAATATTCCACAGGCAGGCCAGAGCCAGGTAGAGATAGATCTCCGACAACAGCCGCATATCGGCACGACCGGCCCAATACGGCGCAGCAAGCAGAGCCAGTAGCAGGAGCAGGCCCACCAGCCCAGCGATCCATGCGGCCCGCGACGATTGGACAATGCTAATTTCGGAGGCACGGATCATTGCTCAATCCTCGGAAAGAGGCCCCGCGGGCGAATGGCCAGCACGACGAGAAATACGATATGGCCTGCCAGCACTTGCCAGCCGGGGTTGATCTGCGCGCCAATGGCCTGGGCAACGCCAAGAATAACCCCGCCCGCCAGTGTGCCCCAAAGATTGCCCAATCCACCGATGATCACCGCCTCAAAGCCAAAGATCAGTCGACCCGATCCGATCGTGGGATCAAAACTGGTCCGGATACCGAGGAAAACGCCGGCAATACCGACCACGGCCAGCGACAGCGCCATGGCCAGGCCAAAGATATGCGCCTTGTTCAACCCCATAAGTTGAGCAACGTCCTGATTGTCAGAAACCGCGCGGAAAGCGCGCCCCAGGGCGGATCTATAGAACACCCATTGCAGACCCGCGATGACCGCTACGGCGACCGCGAACATGAGAATCGGCAGCACACCCAGGGTAAGATTGGGCGCAATGGTCAGGCTCGCCACTTCAATGGGACCTGCGCTAAGCTTCTGCGGATCGGCCGTATACAGGACCAGCAAGCCATTCTGGATGATGATGGAGAGTCCGAACGTCACCAGCAAAGGTGGCAGGATATCATCGCCCAGGGTCTGATTGAGCACCATCCGTTGCAACCCATAGCCCAGACCAGCCATGACCGGAATGACGATCAGCAGCGCCAGGAACGGGTTTAACCCCAGCGTTGTGGCAATAGTCAGCGCGATATAGGCGGCCAGGACGATCAGATCGCCATGCGCAATATTGACCAGCCGCATGACGCCAAAAATAAGCGAAAGCCCGGCGGCAAAAAGCGCGTACAGGCCGCCCAGTAGAATTCCTTGAATGACTGCATTGACCCATTCCATGGCTAGACTCCGAAATAGGCTTTGCTGATTGCATCGCGGCTGACGTCGCCCGATGCACCTTCGAGCGACACGCGCCCTTCCTGCAGACAGTAGACGCGGTCGGACACCGAAACGGCGCGGGCCACGTCCTGCTCAACAATGATGGCGCTCATCTCGCCGCCCACCAGCGCCGGCAATTGTTCGTAGATGGCATTGATGATGATGGGCGCCAGACCCAGACTGATCTCGTCAAACAAGAGAAGTTCGGGATTGGACATCAGCGCCCGTCCAATGGCGACCATCTGCTGCTGTCCGCCCGAGAGCGCGGTAGCGGGTGTCAGACGCCGCTCCTTGAGCACCGGGAACATCGTATAGATCTTTTCCAGCGTCCACGGGCCCTTGCGACTGGCCTGCGCACCAATCACCAGGTTTTCTTCAACCGATAGCGAGCGAAACAATTGCCGCCCTTCCGGCACCATGGCGATGCCGGACTTGGCAATCATGTCAGGACGCAGTCCGATGATGGGCATCCCGCCAAACTCAGCGCGCGTCGCCTGGCGTTTCACCAGGCCACAAATGGCGCGCATCAGCGTGGTCTTGCCTGCCCCATTCGCCCCGATGATGGCGATGACCTCGCCCTCGTTGACCGTCAGATCAATCCCGAATAGCGCCTGGAAATCGCCATAGCTGGCAGACAGGCCTTCAATGGACAATAATGGCTCATGCATCGACAGCCATCCCTAGATAGATTTCGCGGACCTTTGCGTTATCCATCGTTTCACGCGGATCGCCCTGGGCAACCAGACGCCCGAAATCAATGACAATGAGCCGATCAACCACTGAGAGCAGCGCATGGACAATGTGCTCGATCCAGATGATGCTGATCCCGGTCTTGCGGATTTGCTGAATCGTCTCGACAAGCTGGGCGCATTCGTGGTCGGTCAGTCCGCCAGCGATCTCGTCCAGCAGCAGTAGGCGTGGCCGGGTGCACAGTGAGCGGGCAAGTTCGAGGCGCTTGCGCTCCAGCAGGGTCAAGCTGCCCGCCAGCACGTTGGCCTTGGGCAATAGTCCCGTCTGATCCAGCACCAGCAGCGCCTGTTCCTGCGCCTGCGCACCATGCAAACCGCCGCCCTGGGTGGCCGCAACCAAAAGATTTTCGAGCACGCTCATGGCGCCGAATGGTTGGGGAACCTGAAATGAACGAGAGATACCGCGCCGACAGCGCTGTTGTGCTGACAGCCGTGTTACCATCTCGCCATCAAATCTGACTTCGCCCCGGTCGGGCTGCATGGTGCCGGTAATAAGATTGAACATGGACGTCTTGCCAGCGCCATTGGGACCAATCACCCCAACTGCTTCGCCTTGAGCAACCGCATAGGTCAGTTCATCGGCTACCGTTATCGGGCCGAAGGATTTGGACAAGCCAGTGAGTTCCAATAGGGGCGGCACATATATCTCCATCGACCCCCGTGGCAGAAACTGCCACGGGCCAGTACTTAGATCTGGATCAACCCAGCAGCATGAGTTCACCGGTGACCGGGATGTCCGGCGCCGTGGCATTGGAGGTGACGACAAGGGTAAATTTGCCGGCAGCGTCCTGCTGCCACTGGCCAGCGACGAGTGGTGTCTTGCTGACGTTGGCAACTGGTCCCGTTGACCAGTCGACGGGACCAACCATGCTCGGCATGCGCGTCTGGCGGATGGCTTCCAGGATGGAGTCAGTGTCATCAAGGTCAGCAGCGCGGGTGAGGACATTGTTCACCACTTCAAACAGGGCATGCTTGAAGCCAATCGGCTGCGTCCAGGGACGGCCGGTTGCGGCGGTGTAACCCTCGGCGAGTTCGCGAGCCGACTGTCCGGTCAGGCTTGAGCCAAAGGGATGGTCAGGCGTCCACCAGATTTCCGACGTCAGCCCATTGCCGCGACTGCCCAGTGACTCAATGGCGGAGGGGAACAGCAAGGCCTTGCCGATCGAAACGATTTTGGGTTTGAAGCCCTGCTGCGCGGACTGCGCCCAGAAGGTGCCGAAATCAGGTGGGATCATGTTGCCGGTAACAATCTCGCAACCCGCATCGCGGAATGCCGAAATGTGTGAGGAGAAATCATCTGACAGCGGTTGATAGCGACCAAGATCGACCAGGTCAAAGCCATTGGCCTCGAGCGCGGGAGGAAAGCCCAGTTCGGGATCGCCCCAGGCATTGCCATCGGCATCATTGGGGAACAGGCCACCGACAACCTTGGCGACGCCCTGCTGGCTCCATAGATCAAGAAACGCAGCGATCACATCCTCAAGGCCCCAGAAGAAGTGGTAGGTATATTTGAACGGTTGGGTCGGATTACCGTTGCGACCAAAGAAATAGGGCTGCCAGGGGCAATCGGTGGTGATGCAGGGGACTTCGTTGATCTCAGCCTGATCGGCCACGGGATTGGTGGTGTCAGGGGTCGAAGCGGCAACGATGATGTCGACTTCATCGCCCAGAATGAGGTCCGCGGCCACTTCAGCGGCGCGGTTGGGATTGGACTGGGAGTCGCGTGAGATGATTTCCACCTCGAAGCGTCGCCCATTATTCTCGATGCCGCCGGCAAATGCCGCGCGGATCCCTTCGAGAACATAGTCATCGGCTTCGGCGAAACCGGCCAGCGGCCCAGTGCGCGGCGATACGTGTCCGATCTTGATTGTCGGGCTCTGCGCATAGGCGCGGGTGTGGTGCAGCAACGCCGGCATCGCCAGTGCAGCAGCACCGGTCTTGAGCATCGCCCGGCGTGTAAGCGCGGTCGATTTTGGTTTTGGCATGTAGTTCACGATATCCTCCCAGATAATTGAAAAGCGTCACAGTCGTTAGTGCTTGAGAAGCCCCTCGAGGCGCTTGAGGTGTTGGGCCACCCCCGCCCGTGTCTCGGCCCTTTCTTCTTCGGTCCAGCTGCGAAAACCCTGACCGGACTTCATCCCAAGCCTGCCATCAGCAACCAGTTGGCGAAGATAAGGGGACGGGCCTCGTCGACTCTCGAGGTCGAACAAGACGTTTTCGTGGATGTCCAGGGTCAGGTCGGTACCGATCAGATCAGCATTTTCCAACGGGCCCAATACCGCCAACCGCCGGCCAAAACTGGACTTGACGACCATGTCCACTGCTTCCGCGGAACAGATGCCGCGCTCGACCAGGCTGATCGCCTCGCGCCACAGGGCATGCTGCAACCGATTGCCGATAAAGCCCGGCACGTCCTTTTCGACGCGCACTGGCGACTTGCCGATGTTCGTCAAGATCGCCTCGGTACGATCCATGACGGCATCGTCAACCCACTCGGTCCGGATAATCTCGACCAGGGGAATCATATGGCCGGGATTCCACCAATGGGTTCCCACCACCCGCGAGCGATCCGTGACTGCTTCAGCGATCCTGCTGATCGAGATTACCGAGGTGTTGGACGCCAGAATGCTGTCGGCGGGCGCGTGCCTTTCCAGTGCGGCGAAAATGGTCCACTTGACCTCGAGCTTTTCTGGCCCCGCTTCCGTCACATAGCCAGCGTCCACCACGGCCCCTGCCAAGCTGTCGCTGGTAGTGATCCGCTCCAGGACCGTCTCGATGTCGGACGTGGAATGACCGATATCGCTGAGGCTGGTGCGAACCCGCAACTTCAGGCTAGCCAGACTTTCGGGCGCCGGATCGTGCACTTTGACGCTGTGCCCGGCGCGGGCAAAACTCAGCGCAATGGCATGGCCCATCAAACCAGCACCGATGACACCAATATTGGTTTTTTCAGTCATGGCTCAGCCCGCCGTATAACCACCGTCGGCATAAAGAATATGCCCGGTATAGAAGTCCGATGCCTTGGAGGTCAGAAACAGCAAGGGGCCCGCCAGATCCTCGGGCTCGCCCAGGCGACCCTTCGGGACCCGGGTCAGGAAGCCGTCACGAACCTTTTTGGCCTCTTCCGTGTCGGCAAACATCCAGGCGGTCAACGGTGACCGGAAGACCGTGGGGGCAATGGCGTTGACGGTGATTCCGGTTGGCCCCAATTCGCAACCTAGCGCTCTGGTCATGCCGTCAACGGCCGCCTTTGAGGCACAATAGGCCGTATAACCAGCAGGATGGCCCAGCAGACCACGTGCCGAAGAAACCAGAACGATCTTGCCTTCCTGCTGGGTTTTCATCTGCACCGTTGCCGCACGCGCCATTAGCCAGCTTTGGGTGACATTGGCATCAATGATGGCGTTGAAATCAGCCGGCGCCATCTCGTCAATCTTGGCCACCTTGTTCATGCCTGAGGCAACGACGAGGATATCGAGGCTGCCGAACCCGTCCACGGCCTGCTGCACAATATCGGCGCAGGCGGCTTCGTCGTCGGGACGACGGTTGATGGTCGTGACCGCAGCGCCGAGTTCCAGGCATTCCTTCTTGATCTCGGCCAGGGCCGTCTTGTTGCCGGCAGCAAGCACCAATTTGCAGCCAGCGGCCGCCAATGTGCGGGCAGCGACTGCGCCAAAGGCCCCTGAGGCGCCAGTGATCAGCGCAACCTTATCGCGCACATCAAACATGGACTGCGGATCAAACGGCGTCATGACTTGTGCCCCGCTGGATAAGGAATGACGACGAGCATTGTGCACACGTCATTGCGCTGATTGACCAGTTCACGGATTTCATTGGGGGCGATGGTGCATGAATCGTGTTTTACCAGCACCGTCTCGACCCCGTCCACAATCACCGTCATCTCCCCATCGAGCACGACATAGATCTTCTCGAACGGCGTCGAGTCCGGCCCAGCGCCGCCACCGGGCAGAAACTGGGACAACCCGACCCACTGATTTTCCGGACCACCTGGCTCAAACCCCTGCAGCCGCAACCCAACCACCCCACGGTGGTTGGGCGCATCATAAGGCTGAGCCTGACTGAAGCGTTTTAGGTGCATCAGAAGCTCTCCCCGGCCTCGATGCGATAGGCCTGACCTTTGTCCATCATGGCAACCAGACGGATGATGCAACCGTCACCGCGGTCCCAGTTCCACGGAAAAAACGCGAAGGTGCAGCGCTTGCCGGTGACCGCATCGAGGTCGCCGCCAACGTTTTCAATGCCCAGAATACCGTTGCTGAACAGGATGTTGTGGACGGGCTCCCACGTCGGAAAATCGTCCTTCCAATCGCGGCCGCCCGACCATTCCTTGTACTCTTCGGCCAGATGAGGCAGCAGAGGACCATTGCGCTGCGGACCGATGGCGGTCGCCAGCGGATGGTCATTGGCTTGGGTATCATGGCCGACCACCTTGATGCCCTTTTTGACCATCCACTCACCAGCCGATGGCACAAAGCCGGGGCAATAGGCAAAGTAGTCGCCATCTTCGTACTTCTTGTGCCAACCCGTATTGATGATCAGCACGTCACCCTTGCGGACGGCATGGCCGCAGGCCTTTTCTAGGTCTTCGCCAGTGATGGGCTCCCATTTTTTCTTGGGAATGGACACCACAAGGCCGGAACCAAAAAAGTGCGGCAGTGGCACTTCGTCGATGAAGGGCGTACCCTGAACCACGTGGGCGGGCGCATCAATATGGGTGGTGGCATGCATGGTGGTGGTGATGCGCTGGCTGAGCACACCGGACTTGGCCATGTAATGCATCCGCTCAATCTTCACGTCCTCAAAATAGGGCCAGTTCGGATGCTGGAAACCGAAGCGATGGCTGAGGTTGTAGAATTCGAGCCCCATGCTGTTGTCGAGATTGGCTTCAAATTCGATGCCGCGAATAGTCACGCTCATGGGCGTCCTCCTCTGGTAACTGTGCCCACCTAGTGGGTCGCTATGTCCGCATTACGGTACATGTGCACCGCATCATGGTCAATATGGAAATCCGGCACCTGCATGGAAGTCGTCTGATGGGTAAGCCTCCGGCGGGGACCGCCTTGCTATGATGGTGCTTGGCGCTGATGCTGCGCTCATAAGGACGCACATAAGAGCGCAGCATAATGCACATGACGGTTCTTTCGGGCTCGGAGCGTCGACGTCGCTGGAGCCCGGCGGAGCGTGAAGAGCTCGTGCTGGCGTCGTTCGTGCCAGGTGCGGT
>NZ_JAUYGL010000105.1 GCF_030689745.1 Devosia sp. | reverse complement strand
GCAGGGATCTGACGGGCATGGCCCGATGAGGGTAACCCAGGCTCTGGGGGATCTCGCCCACCCGTTGATTGATTGAAGCCAGTTCGGCAGCTGTCGCCGATCATCGCGAGAATGCCGATACGCTTCTGCAGCGCGCCGGTCAGACGCTGCGCGGAGCAAAGGCGCGCCTGGTTGGCGCGCCTTTGGAGGGAAGAGGCTGACCTTTAGGCTCAGGCGACTTTTACGCGCACCATCTGGTACGAATAAGGGGGCAAGGTCACCGACAGTTTGCCGTTCGCGACCGTTGCGCCATCACCCTTTGTGGGGGCAACCTGCTGCTGGTCCTTCGCCGTGTTGACCGCCTTGAGATCGGGATGGGTCATCACCTGGTGATCGATGACACTGCCCGCAGCAAAGCCCTGCAGCTCCAGTTCTGTCTCAATGCTCTCGCTGGTGTGGCGATTGACGAGGAAGAAGCTGAGCGTGCCATCTTCATTGACAACCCCGGACACGTCGACAAACGGGGAGTCCTTCGCATGCGGCGTCTCGTAGCCCGGCGAATTGACCTTGAGGTCGAGCGCCGTGCCGCGACCAAATACCGAAGCGAAATAGTACGGGTAGTAGATGGTCTGTGCCCAGGCCGGACCGCCTTTTTCCGTCATGATCGGGGCAATGACGTTCACCAGCTGGGCAATACAGGCGATCTTCACGACGTCGGACCGGCGGATGAAGGTATTGAGGATCAATCCCACCATAAGCACGTCTTCGAAGTTGTAGATGTCTTCGAGCAGACCCGGCGCATGCGGCCAACCGCCATTGCCGTCCAGGATCTCGCGATCCTTCTTGTTGGAATGGTACCAGACGTTCCATTCGTCAAAGCAGATATAGACGTCGCGCTTGGACTTCCGCTTGGCCTTGACCTGCTTGATGGTCGCGGCAACGGTCTCGATATAGGTGTCGAGTTTTTCCGCCAGGCCCAGGAAATTGGGCGTATTGTCGTCGCGATTGGCGAAATACATGTGGAGCGAGATGTAGTCCACATGATCATAGGTATGCTCGAGCACAATACGTTCCCAATCGGGATAGCTCGGCATATCGGCATTGGATGAGCCGCAGACGATCAGTTCGAGCGAGCCATCGAACATGCGCATGGCGCGGGCCGTGTTGGCCGCCAGCTTGCCATATTCATCGGCGGTCTTGTGGCCGACTTGCCATGGACCATCCATCTCGTTGCCCAGGCACCAGAGCTTGACGTTCCAGGGTTCCTTGCGGCCGTTCTTGACGCGCAGGTCGCTCCAGTAGGAGCCGCCCGGATGATTGACATATTCGAGGAAATTGCGGGCTTCGTCGACGCCACGCGAGCCAAGGTTCACAGCCAGCATCATCTCGGTGCCGACTGTCGTACACCAGTCGGCAAACTCATGAATGCCGACCTTATTGCTTTCCGAGGTGTGCCAGGCAAGGTCGAGACGAACCGGGCGCTGGTCGGCCGGGCCAATGCCGTCTTCCCAGTTATAGGCCGAAACAAAGTTGCCGCCGGGATAGCGCACTACCGGGACGTTGAGCTTTTTGACCAGCTCGACCACGTCGCCGCGCATGCCGTCCTTGTCAGCGGTGGGGTGGTCGGGCTCATAGATGCCCTCATAGATGGCCCGCCCCAGATGCTCGAGAAATGCGCCATAGACGCGATCATCGATCCTGCTGATCGTATAGTCCTTATTCGAGGTAACATACGCTTTCACGACACCCTCCGAGCAATCCCGTTTTTATGATTCATATCATTGACCCCGTTGTAAACGAGGCGTTTGGCGTTGCGCAAGTGGAGGGGCCCAAAAAATATGATTATTCATCCGGCATCCTTGCAGTGGGTCGTATCTCTGTGGCCGCAGCACGCTATCCTGGCCGCACCTGCCGGAACCAAAGTCTAAATATCTATGCCTCCCGTATATTTAGCAGCATTCTTGACGCCAGTCCGCAGGCAGATCGAAGATTGACTGGTCAGGTCCAGGCCGGCCAGGTGGCGGAACCGGGGGGGCGCCCCGGCTGGCACACTATCGATTATTTGCGCTGTTTCTTCACGATCCCGATTACCCTTGTGCCCATGATTGACACGCAATCCCACCTGCCGCACCATGCCGGCTTTGGTGCCGCAATGAGCAGATCGACAATGCACGGCGCAAGGCTCGACAGGCTGGCGAGGATACCGGCCCGATCGACCAGGGCCAGCCCGGCACCCAGTTTGCAACGGATATTGTGATACTTATCAAAAAGGTTGATCTTTTCCGTCCTTGTGTCTTGACTGCGGCGGCGTTCCGTCTGAAAAATAATACAAATGATCGCACAGCCGCACTTTGGATAGCGCGACGGCCGACGCAGTTGTGTCTGGGGAGATCTCTATGTCTGATATCGTGCTCAAAGAGGTCAGCAAGTCCTTTGGCGTCGTGAGCGTCCTGGACAAGGTGTCCATGCAAATCAAGTCGGGCGAGTTCATCGTATTCCTGGGGCCATCGGGCTGCGGCAAGTCCACGCTTCTGCGCATGATTGCCGGCCTCGAAGAAGTCACGGACGGCGAAATCTATCTGGGTGGCGAGCGCGTCGACCAGTTGCCGCCCAATGAGCGTGGCGTGGCCATGGTGTTCCAGAACTACGCGCTCTATCCCCATATGACCGTGCGGGACAACATGTCCTTCGGCCTGCAGAACGTCGGTACGCCGAAGGACGAAATTGTCCGCCGCGTCGAGGATGCAGCCCGCATGCTGGAGATAACCCAGCTACTCGATCGCAGGCCGGCCCAGCTCTCCGGTGGCCAGCGCCAGCGCGTTGCCATTGGCCGCGCCATCGTGCGCGATCCCAAGGCATTCCTGCTCGATGAGCCCCTGTCCAATCTCGACGCAGGTCTGCGCGTCCGAACCCGCCTCGAGCTGGCGCAGCTGCATAATCGGATCAGGGCGACGATGATTTTCGTCACCCACGACCAGACCGAGGCAATGACCTTGGCGACCCGCATCGTGGTGATGAACAACCGGCGCATTGAGCAGATCGGCACGCCGATGGAAGTCTATTCCCGCCCCGCGACCCGTTTCGTTGCAAGCTTTGTCGGCTCCCCGGCGATGAACTTCATCCCCGTCGCGGCACTGGACGATGTGGGGGGCAAGGCATCGGTGACCTTTGCCGGGCAATCACCAGTTGAGACCGGCGTGCCTGCTGCGGGCCTGCCGACCGGCAATCTGACGCTGGGCATTCGCGCTGAATCGGCGCGCATCACCCAGGGCGAAGGCGCCATCAAGGGCGTTGCCGACGTGGTGGAGCGCCTGGGTGAACGGACACTGGTCTATACGCGGTTGCCCGACAGCACGATCCTCGTCGCCGAAGATGCCGGCATCAGTCAGATCCAGCCGGGCGATGCGGTGAACATCACGATCGACGGCAATGCCGCCATTCTTTTTGACGAGAGCGGAAAGGCGTACCACGCCGCTGCCTGAGGCGGCGTGACACAATCAACTGGAGGCAAGCGCTGGGAGGCTCCGTGCTCCAGGACGAGAAATTCAGGGCCGCAACGCGGTCGTCTGAATATCGGCGCGGTCTCCGCTTCGCCAGCGAACCGCAAAGCTGAGGAATGGCGTGGGGTCAAACCCCAAAGGGAGGAAGAACATGAACAAGATTTTCAAGCTGGCTATGCTGTCGACGACCGCAACCGCGCTGTTGCTCAGTGCCGTACAGGCGCAGGAAACCGTCGTGTGGTGGGACTTCCTCGGTGGCGGCGACGGCGTGCGCATGAAGTCGCTGATCGAGCGCTTCAACACCGAGCATGAAGGCGAAATCACCATCGAAGGCACGACGCTTGAATGGGGCACCCCGTTCTACAGCAAGGTGCAGACCTCGTCGGCCATCGGCGAAGGCCCGGACGTGATGACCTATCACCTCTCGCGCGTTCCACTTGGGGTTGATTCAGGGGCGCTGGCAGAAATCAGCACCGACGATCTTGCTGCGGTTGGCCTTGGGGCGGACACTTTCGCTTCGGCAAACTGGGAAGCCGGACAGAGCGACGGCAAGCAGTACGCCGTACCGTTCGATATCCACTCCATCGTCCTCTATTACAACAAGGACAAGCTGGCCGAAGCCGGTCTGCTTGGCGAAGACGGCAAGCCGACCGGTCTTGATGGCGCCGACAACTTCATGGCGGCCCTCGAGCAGTTGCAGCCCAATTCGGAGTATGCGCTGTCGCTGCAGACGTCGGGCGATGGTACGCCGTGGCGCGTATTCTACTCGCTGTTTGGCCAGCAGGACGGCGTTTTCCTCGGTGAAGACGGCACCTTCCTGCCCGACGACAGCATTCCGAAAGCCGTGTCTGCGGTCGAAACCATGGCCAGTTGGGTCGAAGGCGGCTTTGCGCCTGCCTTGACCGAATATGAAGGCTCGGTGGCCCTGTTCACTTCGGGCGCCGCTGCCCTGCACATGAACGGGGTGTGGGAAGTCCCCACCATGACCGATCTTGCGGCCAAGGGCGATCTGGGCTTCGAATGGGGCGCCATTGCCATCCCGACCTTCTTTGATCATCCCGCGACCTGGGCGGATTCGCATGGCTTTGCCATCCCGAGCAATGGCGGCAAGGAAATGACGCCCGAAAAGAAGGCGGCCGTGTTCGAAGTCATCGCATGGATGAACAAGAACTCCCTCGCCTGGGCTGACGCTGGCCATATCCCGGCCTATTCGCCGACCCGCGACAGCGAAGAGTTCAAGACCATGGAGCCGAACGCGACCTATTCGGTTCTCGCCGACACCGCCGTGTTCGATCCAAAGTCGACCCTGGCTGGCGTTGCCTCGCCCGTTTACGACGCTGTCGCGAACTATATCGCCCCGGCGATGAACGGCGAAATGTCGCCGCAGGATGCCATCGACGAGATGAAGGCCGACCTGCAGGATCAGGCCGACTAACATTGTGAAGCACAGGATCCGGCGGCCACCCGTCGCCGGATCTATCTTAGGGCGGGAGCAGCATGCTTAGAAATCACCGACAAGAGATGGTTGTTGCCCTGCTGTTCGTGCTGCCGTTCGTGCTGATTTATGGCGTGCTATTTCTGTGGCCGACCTTTCAGATGGTCTATCTCAGCTTCACCGATGCGCCGCTGATCGGCCCCGGCGAGTGGATAGGCATCGAAAACTACGTTGAGATGTTCGACGATCGACGGTTCTGGACCTCGGTAAGAAATACCGCCTATTTCGTTGTGCTGACCGTGATCCCCAACACGCTGATCGGCCTCGTCATCGCCATGATGGTGTCGCGCCTGAAAGGCTGGCAGCAGAGCCTTATCCTGGCGATGTTCTTCCTGCCCTATATCCTGCCGGTGACCGTGGTCTATCGTATCTGGAATTGGATGTTCAACGTCCAGTTCGGCATCATGCAGTACCCGCTGACCTGGATTTTTGGCAAGGCAACCCCTGTGTTCCGCACGCAGTGGATGTTCATGCCTGCCGTGGCTTTCGTCACCGTGTGGTGGACCTGCGGCTTCAATATCCTGCTGTTCCTGTCGGGTCTGCGCTCGATTTCGACCGATATCTATGAAGCTGCAGCACTCGACAATGCCAGCCGCTGGACCATTTTCCGCCGCATCACATGGCCGCTGATCTGGCCCGTGACAGCGCTGGTTCTCACCATCCAGCTGATCCTGCAGCTCAAGATATTCGACCAGGTCTACCTCTTTGTGCAGGGCGGGCGCCCTGACCCCTCCATGGTTATGGTGCAATATATCTACAGCCAGGCCTTCCAGAAAAACGAGGGCGGCTATGCCGCGGCGATCTCGGTGGCGTTGTTCGTGATTGTCATCGTCTTTTCCATCCTGCAGTTCCAGGTTCTCCGTGGGCGAGGTCAGAAATGAGCACCGTCGAAAGCCGCGCTGCCACCCTGGACTCGGGAGCCACGACACGTCGCTCGCGCGCCAACAAGGCATTTGACATCGGTGGACTGATCCTGACGCTGATCACGGTCATCTTCGCTGTCCTATGGGCCTTCCCGATCTATTGGGCGCTCATCACCACGCTCAAGCCGGAACAGCAGGCGATCGCCAAGACCGTCGAGTTCCTGCCGCGAACCTGGACGGTGGAGGCCTATTGGCACGTGCTGGTCAACACCATGATCGGCCGCTGGTACATCAACTCGCTGGTGACTTCGCTCGCCGTCACGGTGATCACCCTGGTGACCAGCGCACTGACCGCCTACGCGCTGTCGCAGCTGCGATTTCCGGGCCGCACGGTGCTGTGGTACCTGATCCTGGCCAGTTTCATGGTCCCCCTGACGGCGCTGATCGTCAATCACTTCATCCTGATGGCGCAGTTCTCGCTGATCAATACCTGGATGGGCGTGGTCCTGCCCCAGCTCATCCATCCGGTGGTGATCATCGTCTACAAGAATTTCTTCGACTCGGTACCCAAGGAATATCGCGAAGCCGCCAAGATGGATTCTGCCGGTGAGTTCCAGATATTCCGGCGTATCTACCTGCCGATGAACTGGGGCGTCACCACTGCTTTGGCCATCGTCACCTTCATCGGCGCCTGGAACGCCTTCCTGTGGCCGTTCCTTGCCGTGTCGCGGCCTGAAATGATGAACGTCGCCGTGGGCATCACCTCGGTCAATGACGCGTTCGGCGTGCAATATGCCCGCGAACTTGCAGGGGCCATCCTGGCCGCATTGCTGGTGGCGGTGCTCTATCTGATCTTCCAGCGCCGCGTGACCCAGGCGATCATGCTTTCAGCGGGGGTCAAGGGCTGAACAATGCCCTGATCGGCCGCCTGCCCAAGGCCCATTCCAGACCCTGGGGAGAGGCAATCGGGGCCGCTCTGCACGAGGAGCGGCCCGACGGAAACACTACTCCGGAACCAGCGCCCCCGCGGTGACCGTCAGCGGACCCACAGCAACATTCACGTAAGTTCCTTGGGCGCAAACTGGTGTTGGTTGCGTGTCGTGGGCCGGGTGTTCGTTCGTGATGCCCAGGGGTAGTTAGTCTCGCGGATTTTGGGTCTTGAACCAGTCCAGGATTTCCGAGCCCGTCAGCATGGCCACCCCCTCGTGGCCCAAAATATAGTCATAGAGCATCTCGAGATATTTGATGCGATGCGGCGCGCCAGTCAGATAGGGGTGGATGGAAATGGCCATGACGCGGGGATTCTCGCTGCCCTCGAGATAGAGCCGATCAAACTGGTCGACGCCGCGCCTGTAGATCTCGTCGGAGCGGTGCCCCTGCACCGCCGTCATCACCACATCGTTGATCTCGACCGTATAGGGCACCGAGACGATCGGGCCCGATGTGGTCTTGAGCGTCACCGGCTGGTCATCGAGGCACCAGTCACAGACATATTCGATGCCGGCTGCCGCCAGCAGGTCGAGCGTATCGAGGGTTTCAGTCAGGCCCGGGCTTTCCCAGCCGCGGGGCGGCGCGCCGGTCAAGGCCTCGATCGCCGCAATGGTGTCGGCGATGGCCTTGGCCTGGTCCTCAACGCGGTGCATCGGCCGCTGCACGAAGCCATGGCCGATAAAGTCCCAGCCCGCCGCATACGCGGCGCGACAGGCCGCTTCATAGACGGTGCAGGCCGAGCCGTTGACGGCAAAACTGGCGCGCAGATTGCGCTTGCCCAAGACCTCGAGGAACCGCCAGAACCCCACCCGCATGCCATATTCATGCCAGGCCCAGTTCGGCACGTCGGGCAGCAGGGGCTGTCCCATCGGCGGCGGCAGCACTGCGCGCGGCATGGGGCCGGCGGGCGACCAGTTCTCGACATTGACGATGGTCCACACCGCGATGCGCTCCCCCTTGGGCAGGCGCAGCCTGGGCCGGTCGACAATGGGGGAATAGTCGAGGCGGTCCCGGATGATGGCAGGGTCAATGTCGGCGTCGGTCATGGATGGGATCTCGTCAGGCATAGCTGTGGAAAATGTCGGCGATGGCGGCGCGGTCGCGCCCCTGCGCCACCAGAAAGGCCAGCAGCAGTCGCGCCTTGGGGGCACTGAGCAGGCCGGCGGGAATGAGCCCCCGGGCGATCAGGTCGCGCTCGGAACCGGCAAAGCCATAGGTGGTCTCGAACACCGGCCCGGCCGGCACGCGTGAAGCCAGCACGACGGGCAGGGTCGCCGGCAGCGCTTCCAATGCCGCCAGCAGCGCTGCCGGCACATGCCCGGCGCCCATGCCCTCGATGACGAGCCCAGCATAGCCAAGCGCGGCGGCGGCCCCGATGAGATCGCCGTCATCCCCCAGGCCCGGCTTGAGCATGGCCACCCTGGCCAGCATCGGCATGGCGCCGAGCGCCTCGGGGCGCTGCGGCCGGAGCAGGATGCGCACACGCTCCTCGATCACCGCGCCCAGCGGTCCGGCCGAGGGGCTGGTAAAGGCCGATGGCAGGCCCTTGTGCGATTTTTCCACCAGCGCGGCGGCGTGGATTTCGTCGTTGAGCACGACCAGGGCGCCCAGCCCCCTGGCGGTCTCCGCGGCGGCAACGCTGATGGCGGCGAGCAGGTTTGCCGGGCCGTCAGCGCCCGGCGCAGCGGCGCCGCGCATGGCCCCCGTGACCACCAGCGGCGCGTCTGCGGCGTGGGCCAGACCCAGTAAAAACGCGGTCTCATCGATGGTGTCGGTGCCCTGGACCACCACCACGCCCTGCGCGCCCGAGGCGATGGCGGCAGCAACGCGCTGCGACACCTGCCGCAGCTGGGCAAAGCTCAGCGACGCACCCGGCACCAGAAACGGCGTTTCCACGGTGATCACGGCAATATCGGCCAACCGCGGCACAGCCGCGATCAGCATGGCCCCGTCCAGCGCCGGTACGATCCCGCCCTGTGGCTCGGGCATCATGGTGATGGTGCCGCCCAGGACGATCACATGGACGCGCGGCAAACTGGCAATACTCAAAGTTCTGTCTTCCGTTTCGTGCCGCCCGCGCCCGCTCAGGACCGTCCGGCCAGCTTCACCACCTTTGCGGCAAGGGCACCGCCGGGCTGTGCCAACTGCTCCAGTATGGAGAAGTGGTTGTCCCCTGCCAGCGGCAGCAGCGTGCCGTCATGGCCCGCCGAATGCCAGGCCTGCGCGTAATCGACCGACTGGCGTTGCAACTCGGGCAGCTCAGCCGTGCCATAGGCCATCACCAGCGGTCCGGGGCGCGACGGGATAGTGTGGATGGGGCTCAGCTGCGGCACATCAGCAGGGGTCAGCCCCAGTTTGTCATTGAGCGTGCCCAGCCGGATCGGCTCCAGATCGAATATGCCCGAAATGGCGAGGCCCGCATCGACCTGCGGCAGCGCCATGGCGCTCGCCGCCAGCTGCCCGCCGGCCGACCATCCTGAGACGATCAGCTGTCCGGTCGCAAGGCCCAGGGCCGGGCCCTCCTGGCGCAGCCAGGCAAGCGCCGCAGCGATTTCGTCCATGATCTGGCCGAGGCCCGCGGCCGGTGCCAGCGTATAGCCGGGCACCGCCACATCGATGCCCGCCGCCAGCACGCCTTCGGCCATGCAGGAAAACACATCCCTGGAATTGCGCTGCCAATAGCCGCCATGGATGAAGACCAGCAGTGGCGCATGGACTGCGCCGGAGCGGAAGATGTCCATCCGGTTTCGCTCGCGCGGACCATAGGACAATCCGGTCAGCTCGGGCAGCCGGGCCCGCAGCGCCTCGCTCCGCCTGGTCCAGTCCGCCAGCATCGCCGCGCTGGTGCTGACCGCACTGCTATTGTCATAGGCGCGGTCCAGTTCGGCCCGGTCCATGTCCCGCCACAGCGGTGGCGCCGCCTGCACTGCCGTTGTGCTCGAGGTCACGCCGCAACCTTGGCGTGGTGGCTGTGCAGCTTGTCCGCCAGCGAGCGGCGCAGGGCGTTGAACTCGGCGCCGGCCACGTCGCGGGGACGCTGCAATTCTATGGCGATGTCGCTGTCGATGCGGCCCGGCCCGGCACTCATGACGATCACCCGGTTGGACAGCACGATGGCCTCCTCGATCGAGTGGGTCACGAAAAGCACCGTCAGCTTGGTGCGCTCCCACAGCTCGAGCAGTTCGTCCTGCAGCCGTTCACGCGTCATGGCGTCGAGCGCCCCGAAGGGCTCGTCCATCAGCACCATTTCGGCCTCGTTGGCCAGCACGCGGGCGATGGCCACGCGCTGCTTCATGCCACCCGACAGCTGGTGCGGATAGACATCGGCAAAGCGGGCGAGCCCGACCAGATCGATGAAATGATCGACGGTTTCCTTGATCTCTTTTCTGGGGCGCCGGCGCGAGGCCGGCCCGAAGCCGATATTGTCGCGCACGGTGAGCCAGGGAAACAGCCCGTAGTCCTGGAACACCATGCCGCGCGTGGGGTCCGGCCCCTTGATCGGCCTGCCCCACATCAGCGCCTCGCCGCTGCTGGCGCTCTCAAAACCGGCCACGATGCGCAGCAGGGTCGACTTGCCGCAGCCCGAGGCCCCGATCAGGCAGACGAACTCGCCGCGCGTGATGTCCAGATTGGCGTTCCGAAGCGCCTCGATGCGGCGCCCCTGAACATCGAAGGTCTTGCCAACATTGCGCAGCGAAAGAATGGGCGGGGTTGCGCTAGACATGATTGGGGCTCCAGGACAAAAGTTTGCGGCCGATCATCAGGATGATGCGGTCAGAAATAAAACCCGCCACGCCGATGGCGATCATGCCGCAGATGACGATCTCGGTGCGCGACAACTGGCGTGCTTCCATGATGATGGCGCCCAGCCCGACCGACACGCCGGTCATCTCGCCGATGACAATGATCATCCAGGCAAAGCCGAGCCCCAGGCGCAGGCCGGTGAAGATGGCGGGCAGCGCCGCCGGCAATACTACCTTGGTGAATTGCGCGGATGGGGTGCAGCCGAGCATGCTGGCCGCCTCGAACAGCCGCGGCTCGACGGAACGCACGCCGAACACGGTATTGATCAGGACCGGGTAGAAGGCGCCGAGGAACACCAGGAAAATCGCCGAGGTCGGCCCGATGCCGAAGATGATCATGGCTAGCGGCAGCCAGGCCGTCACCGGGATCGGCCGCAGGATCTGCAGCATGGGGTCAAACATCTGTCGCACTGTCGCGATGCGGCCGATCATCAGCCCGAGCGGCAGCGCGACGATGACCGCAAGGAAGAAGCCACCATAGACACGGGACACCGAGGCAATGACGTGGTTGAGCAGCGTACCGCTGAAAAAATCGTTTCGCACACCCCCCACCGCCAGGTCATAGAAGGCGATGGCCACCGCCGATGGCGAGGGGATCAGACTATAGCCCTCGCCCGTCGTTGCCAGGTGCCAGGCTGCCAGAAGCAGCAGCGGTAGGATCAATGCAAGGACAGGTTCACGCAGCCGGGACCCCTCGAAGGCAGATTGCCTCCGAGGCGCCGCAGCGGCGGGCGGGATGGTCCGGTCGGCCGCAATGCTCATGGGTTAGGCCTTCTGCTTGAGTTCCTCGACGAAACGCGTGTCGAAAAGCGTGTCAAAATCGGGAAGCGCCTGGATCTGGTTCAGCTCGACCATGTGCTGGGCATAGATCTTGGACTGGCTCAATTCGGTCTCACCGAAATACCAGGTCAGCTCGACATTGGGTGCCGACAGCTCGATCGCGTCGCGCTGCTGCCCCAGCTTCATCACCGCCATTTCGACCATCGCCTCGGGGTTGGCCATGGCGTATTCGGAAGCCTGACGGTGAATGTCGAGAATGACACTGGCCAATTCGGGGCGTTCGGCGAGGGTGTCGCTATGGGCGCCGAAGATCATGTTGAGCGCGCCCATCTCGGTGCCATAGGGATATTCGACAATCTTGCCGACGCCGGAGGCCAGGCTGACGCCCGGTGCAGGCTCCGCGCCGACATAGGCGTCAATATCGCCCCGCGCCAGCGCCAGGTGCATTTCGCTGAACGAGATCCGCACCGGGGTGATGTCGGCAATCGAAAGGCCCTCCATGCGCAGGCGCTCGAGGATGAAAACCTCCTGGGTCGAGCCGGGCCAGATCGCCACCCGCATGCCCTTGAGGTCGGCGATGCTCGCAATGGGGCTGTCCTTGCCGGCTACAACGCCCATGCCCTTGTTGCAGGCGCCGCCGATAACGACGATCGGCTCCCCTGCCGCCGCACCCAGCGTTGCCGCCGCGATGCCGAACATGCCGAAATCGACCGACTTGGTGACGACCGCGTTCTTGCCTTCCGTCGGGCTTTCAAAGGGAATGACTTCGACCTTGTAGCCCGCTGGCGTGAACTGTTCGTAGAAGTGCGGCGCGATGGAATGGATGAGCTTGAGCGCGCCCATCTTGATCACCGTCTCCGACTGCGCCCGCACGAAGGGCATGGGCATCAGGGCGGTGGCAGCGGCACCTGCGGCGGTAGTGGCGAGAAATTTGCGTCTGTTCATCATGGCCTGTTCTCCTGAGCGGCAATGGCTATTGCGGGGTTGTTCTGATTGGCCGAACCGGCGGCGAGATAGTCCCGCCAGCCGCCGAATGCGGTGATGTTCTCGGCGTCGGTGAGGGCGTAGTTTTCGCAGATGAAGCCCTTTACGACCGCGCCATCCTCGGTCTCCACCGAGCCGATGCCGAGCGGTCCGGGAATGGCCGCAACGAAGCTGCCGAATTCCCGCGCCGGCACGTCCCAGAGCTCGATCTCTATGCCCCCGGGCCCGCCATCGCGCGATAGACCCGGCTTGGCTGGGCTCGAATTTGGCAGCGCATAGAGGCTGTAGCCGGTGGCTGTGCGCGTGGTGAGGACAAGGCTCGCGCCGCGCTCCGTCAATTGCCTGTTGAGCGGCTGACCTTCGAGATGCGCGCCAACAACCGCGAGGCGAATGCTTTCCTGCTCGTTGTTCACAGGAACGACAGCGCTGGACTGCGTGAGAGGGGTCGAGCCGGCGCCGAGCCTGGCCGCTGGGTCGCTGCGATGGAGACGGTCGCCCATTTGGGCAAGCATGCCGTCGCTGAGCCGCGGACCAATCAGGGTGACGCCGACAGGCAGCCCCTTGTCGCCCCAGCCGAACGGAACGGAGATTGCCGCCATATCCAGCAGGTTCACGAAGTTGGTGAACAGTCCCAGTTTCGAATTCAGGGCCATCGGGGCCGCCAGCATGTCCTCAATCGTGGGGTGCTCGGGCGCCGTGGGGACCAGCAGAAAATCGATATTGTCCAGCGCCGTGCGGACCTTCAGCGCCAGGTCCGCCAGACGGTATTGCGCGTTGAAGGCATCGACGGCGGAATATTGGGTGCCCGAGGTAACGATCTCGCGCACCACCGGATGGATGCTCTCGGGCTGGCTCAGCGCAAAATCGCTGATCGCAGCGTAGCGCTCGGCGACCCAAGGGCCGGCATAGAGCAGCGCGGCGGCTTCCTCGAGGGGCGCGTAATCGATCATGACCGGCGCCCCGCCCAGACTTTCGAGGCCGGCGATGGCGGCCTCATACCGCGTCGCCACATCCGGCGCGCAGCGCGCCAACACTGCTGGGTCCAGCACCCCGAAACGGAAGGCGTTCAGGCTGGTTGGTGTCACCGCGCCATCCTTGGCACGCGAATAGGCATCCTCGCCGTCGTAGACAGATGCTGCGCGCAGGACGGTCAGTGCATCCTGCGCCGTGCAGGCCAGGATCGATACGCAGTCCAACGTGCGGCATGCCGGTAGAACGCCACGCGTGCTGATCAGCCCCCTGCTCGGCTTGATCCCCACAATATTGTTGAACCCGGCCGGCACCCGCCCTGATCCGGCCGTATCGGTACCCAGCGCAAAGGGCACCAGGCCCTTGGCAACCGCCACCGCCGAACCTGAACTCGAGCCGCCCGAAACATAGCGGGAATCAAAGGCACAGGACGGGATACCATAGGGCGACCTCGTCCCGTTCAGCCCGGTCGCGAACTGGTCGAGATTGGTCTTGCCGACAGGGATCGCCCCGGCCTCGATCAGGCGCTCGACCACGAAAGCGGATGCCTGTGGCTGGAAGGCAAATTGGGGGCACCCGGCCGTGGTCTCGAGGCCCGCAACATCAATATTGTCTTTGACGCCGAACGGGATGCCGAAGAGCGGCAGATCCTCGCCGGCGTCCAGCCGTGCCTTGGCCGCTGCCAGTAAGGCATGCGCCCGCTCGCGCGGCATCACGGAGATCCAGACCGGAAGCCCTTCGGCTTCCACGGCGTCGAGCGTGTCATCCAGATCGCGGAAAGCATCGCGGCCGGCGCGGTAGGCTGCAACCTGCTCAGAGATTTCAGAGAACGCCGCAGGCGATGATGTTGCGAGACTGGTCAAGGCGGCGTTCCTGTTGGTTTGCTGTCCCTACCGTAGCGAACCTTGCGTTGCCGTCTATTGCTAGTTTTTGACTGCTGTGTTGCGTTATACTCAACACGACGCAAAAGGGGGAACCGGATGAAACACCTCAAGACCATGCAGTGCATTGACGATGTGGCGGGCAGCGGCTCGATTCGGCGAAGCGCTGAACGCCTATCGATCACGCCGTCGGCATTGACCCGCCGAATTCAGGATTTTGAGGCCGAGCTGGGCACGCCTGTCTTCGAGCGCATGCCGCAGGGAATGCGGCTCAACGCGGCCGGTGAACTGCTGCTGCGCCACATCCGCGCGCAGCTTTCCGATTTCGAGCGGTTGCGCTCCCAGATAGCTGATCTTTCAGGGGTCCGCCGCGGCCATGTGACCATCGCTACCAGCCAGGCTTTCGCACACGATCTCATCCCCCACGAAATCGCCATCTACCGGGCACAGCATTCGCTCGTCTCCTTCTCCGTCCTGGTGCGCGACCACTTCCATGCCGTAGAAGCGGTTGCCGCCTTCGAGGCCGATGTCGCGCTGGTCATCGCCCCGCCACCGGCACCGGAGTTTCAGCCGCTGCTGGTCATCCACCAGCCGCTATGCGCCCTGATGAGCAAAGACCACCCCTTGGCGGCTGCCCGGACACTGAGATTGAGGGAGTGTCTTGAATATCCGATCGCAATGCCGGGGCCGTCGCTGGCCATCCGTCACCTGCTGCAGGGCGCAATTGTTCGCGCCGCACTACCCGTCAATACTGTGGTCGAGTCCGACTCGTTCGAGGTGCTGCGAAGCTATGCCGGGGGCGAGCAGGTCATTTCATTCCAGATACGGGCTGGCATCCCTCAGGGAAACAGCAACCTTGTGGCGCGCGAAATCGATCATCGGGATATGCCGCTGACCCAATTGGTGCTTGGCCAGTTGCGAGGCCGATCGCTTTCGGTCGCTGCCTCAAAGTTTGTCGATCAGATCTCGGGCAGCCTGCACACTCGCTATGGCGCCGGCGGGTAACCTGACCAGGCGCGTCCAAAGCGGGGCCGTTACCGGTCTGCCGGCTTTGGAGATGCGGCGCCATTGGCGGGTGTCGGTCAAATTGTCATGGATGTCGAGGAACTGGCCGCCGGCGCGAGTTCCTGGGCAGCGTTGACCAGGCTTCGCGTATAGAGATTGAGGGGGGCGGTAAGGATATCGCAGGTCGGCGCCTCTTCAATCACGCGGGCATTGCGCATCACCAGCGTCCGATTGCACAGGGCCCCCACGACAGCCAGATCGTGGCTGATAAAAATCAGGCTCAGGCGGCGCGTCAGCCGCAGTCGCGACAGCAGATCGAGCACCTGCGCCTGTACCGTGACGTCCAATGCCGAGACGATCTCGTCGCAAATCAGAAGCTCGGGCGAGACGGCGAGGGCCCGGGCGATATTGACCCGCTGCCGCTGCCCCCCGGACAGTTCTCCCGGATAGCGCGTGAGATGGTGACTGCCGAGATCCACCTCCTCCAGCAGCCGCACGGCTTCGTCACGCCAGGTGCGGCGCGGCTTGCCATAGATGGCGAGCGGCTCGGTAAGCGCCTGTTCGACATTGAGGCGAGGGTTCAGCGCGCCGTAGGAGTCCTGAAAGATATACTGGATGGCTTGGCGATCAGCGGTCGTCATCCTGGCGGGGCGGAGTTCGCGGCCCTGAAAGCGAATGCGCCCGCGGTCCGGTCCGACGAGACCCACCAGCACCTTGCCCAGCGTGCTCTTGCCACTGCCGCTCTCGCCGACAATCGCCAGAGCATCGCCGCGACGAAGCGCGAAATCGACAGCATCGAGCGCCTGAATGCGAGGGCTCAGCGGGCCCTGGCCGGGATAGCTGACACTCAGGTCGGAGACCGAGAGAATGTCTTCGCGCGTCTGCTCGCTGGAGGCGGCGGCCGTGGCAACGAGCTTGGGGCGGCTTTGCAGCAGCATGCGCGTATAGTCGTGGCGGGGCGCGCCCAGTACCGATGCGGTTGGTCCCGCTTCCATCGCTGTGCCGCGCTGCAGCACCACGACACGCCTCGAATATTTCGAGACGACGCCGAGATCATGGGTGATGAGCAGCATCGCCATGCCACGCGCCTGCTGCAGGGAATGCAGAAGTTCCAGGATTTGCGCCTGGACGCTCATATCGAGTGCCGTCGTGGGTTCGTCGGCAACCAGCAGGTCTGGATCCCCCGCCAGGGCCGACGCAATGACGACGCGCTGCTGCTGGCCGCCGGAGAGTTCATGGGCGTAGCGGCGGCGCACATTGGGAACGTCGGCGAGCCCCACTTCGGCCAACAGCTCCCCGACGCGGCGGTCCGCATCGGCGCGGCTCAGGCCAGTCGGCAATGCCTCGCGAATATGGTCGCCGGCATTCATCAGCGGGTTGAGAGCCGCAGCGGGGTCCTGGAAGACAACACCAATGCGCTTGCCGCGAAATGCCCGCATCGCACGCTGGTCGAGCGCCAGCAGATCTGCGCCATCGAACACGGCCTCGCCCGATATACGCAAGCTGGTTCCCGGCGGTGCCAGACCCACCAGTGACATGGCCGTGATCGACTTGCCCGACCCCGATTCGCCGACGAAACCCAGCGTTTCCCCCTTGCCGATGGAAAAGGACAGGCCGCGGATAACCTCGACCGGGCCGTTGCGGGTGTCGAGGGTGACGTGCAGGTCGGTGACACTGAGCAACGTGGTCATCAGATAGTCCTCAGCCGCGGGTTGATCAGCTTGCGGATCACGTCCGCAACGAAGTTGGCGAAGATCACCGTGACCCCCAGCCAGATGATGATCGCCTGGACCACGGCATAGTCCCGACCACGGATGGCCTGGAGGGTGAGTGTGCCGAGGCCTGGCAGGCCGAAGACAACTTCCATCGTGATCGCACCGGTGAAGATGCCGGCCAGCATCAACCCGACAATGGCGATGGTGACGGTGAATGCATTGGGCAGGATGTGTCGCAGCACGATCGAGGTGCGGCTGAGGCCACGAGCTTGCGCGGCGCGGACAAACTCGGCTGTCTCGGCCTCGCGCATGTCCTCATGCAGGGCCTTGGTAATGGAGCCAGCCGCATCCATGCCCAGAATGATCGCCGGCACGAGGAAGTTGCCGATAGCGGAGATCCAGTCGAGCCAGACGGCGAAGACGATCAGCGACACGATGCCGATGGAAAAGGTGGGGACCGCGATCGACCAGATGGTGATGATATCCACGATCTTGACGAAGATGGAGCGCGGGAACAGCACAGCCAGTACCGAAACGGAAACGCCGACAACCACGCCGATGACCAGGGCTGTGGCGCCCAGCAGCAGCGTCGAAGGAAGCACCGCACCCAGCAGGTCGGCGATAGGACGGGCGAAGCGTGCCGACTGACCAAGATCGCCGGAGAGGATCATCATCGACCAGTCCAGGAACTGGGTCAGCCAGGGCTTGTTGAGGCCCAGCTCCTCGCGCATCACCGACTGCTGCGAATAGGTTAGCGAGCCTTCGATACCGCGCACATCCACCACATCGCCCGGGATCATGCGGATGAGAAAGAAGGTGAAGACGATGATGCCGATGGTGACAGCCACGGCGCGCAGCAGATCAACGCCTATGCTGGCCGCAAACCGGAAACTGTGGGAGTTCATGCCGGAATCCTTTTCTGCGCGGGAGTCAGTCGTTGGCGCTGGGCGTTGCCGATGATGGCAAGAGCGAAGGTAATGGCCGAAAGGGCCAGGATCGGCGCGAGGAGAGCGTGCGGTGCCCCCTCCATGTATGGTGTGGCGGCTGCGATCATGCGGCCCCAGGTGGGTTGCTCCGAAGAGGCGCCCAGACCAAGGAAGCTGAGAACGGATTCAGCAACGATGCAGCGCGGCAGGATGATCGCGAATTGAGTGATCAGGGCACCGCCGATATTGGGCAGCACATGCATGATTGCGATACGCCCGGGGCCCGCCCCCAGGACCTTGGCAGCCTGGGTATAGGACTGCGCCATCTGCTGCTGGTAGGTAGCTCGGGTGATGATGGCGAAATTGGGCGCAAAGGATACGCCAAGAGCCAGAACCACGGAAAACGCTCCCGGCTCGAAGGCCACGATAAATGCCAAGGCAAACAGGATGCCTGGCAGGGCGCGCACCAGATCCACCACGGCGAAAAGCCCATACTCGACGGGTTTGCCCAGCGGCATGGCAAGCAATGCCGTGCCGGCGCCGAGCACCAGCGCCAGCAGAGCGGCACTGGCGCCGTAGAAAAGGCTGAGGCCCGTTCCAACCATCAGCCGGGAGAAGACGTCCCGTCCGCCGTCGTCAGTGCCCAGCAGATGCCCATTGCCGGGCGCCTCGTTCATGGCGGCGCTGAACATCATCGGATCGTGGGTGGCGAGCCAGGGGCCCGCCACCGCGATGATCATGGCCGTGACGAAGATGCCCCAAGCCAGCGTGGTAACCGGATCCAGGCGCGCCAGGCGGGCGCTTGTGGTCCGTGTCAGGGTTTCTGTCGTCATTGCCATCCTCCAGGCTAGGGGTGGTTACTCCTGGTCCATCCACGCAAAGGCCAGACCGCCATCGACGCGGTGTGCCGATGTGTTGAAACCGATCGTCATGTCGTGCACTTTCGGGCTGATGGCGTAGACGGACGGCTTCTGGCTGATGCTGAAGGTGTAGTAATTGTCCATCACGCGCTGCCAGGCCTGCAGGTAGAGGGCACGGCTTTCATCGAGATCCGCGGTGGAGATCGCCCCCTCAATCAGGGCATCGAGTTCGGGGTCCTGAACGCCGCCCCAAAGGCCCGGATTGGGGCCATCGCTCATCAGCCTGACGTAACGCAGGAAGATGTCATTGCGGGCGCCCGAACCGCCGGGGAAGATGTCCCAGTCATATTCCGACAGCGCGCGCTGGTAGCCGAGATCGTCATATTCGCGAACATCGACACCGAAGCCGAGGCTGCGCAGGACCTGGGACATGAGCGGGCCGCTGCGGCTCCCCACGGTCGACACCATGTAGAGCGTATGGTCAGCCGGATTGACACCCTCCTCGGCCAGCATCTGCTTGGCCTTTTCGAGGTCGGCAACGTTGTGCGGGTCATTGGCCGCAAGCTCTGCGTCATAGAAGAAGTTGCCTTCACCCACGGGCTGGTTGCCCGGCGTGCCATAGCTGCCGTTCATGATCGTGTTGAACTCGGCGCGGTCGACGGCCCACATGACAGCTTCACGCACCTTCACATTGTCGAAGGGCGGGCGGGGACTGCGGTTGTTGAAGGAGATGAAGTCCCAGCTGGTGCCGCCCTGGAAGGCGATCTCGAAGCCTTCGCCTTCGATGGTCTCGACCTTGGCCAGCGGAATGCCGGCGATATCGTAGTCTCCGGCGCGCAGGGCGAGCGTCGCGTCGGCAACTTCGCGCACGTCGAACTGGATGGCATCGAGATAGGGCTTGCCGTCCATCCAGTAGTCTTCGAACTTGCTGCCATTGAGCGTCAGCTGCGGCGTCCAGCTGTCGAACGTGAAAGGTCCGGTACCGATCGGCTGGGTGATGCTGCTGTCCCAGCCGGGCGATTCCGGCGCCAGGATCCAGGCTTCGGCGATGAGGTTGAGCAGCGGACCGAAGGGGGCCTTGAGCTGGACGACGAAAGTATCGTCGTCGGGCGCCGAGAAGGATTCCACCTGCGCCATGGCGGTGGTCAGCCAACCAGCTTCCACGGTGTCACGGATGCGCTCGAAATTCTTGAGCACGTCATCGGCGGTCATGGCGCGGCCATTGTGGAACTTGACACCGTCCCGCAGGTCGAACGTGTAGGTCAGCGCGTCGTCCGACACCGTCCAGCTTTCCGCCAACAGGCCCTTCGGGCTGCCGTCGAACGCGATTGAGGTCAGGGTTTCGGCAAAGGGATGCGGCAGGGATATGGTGCCGGTATGCCGGTGGAAGTCGGTGGTGTCGAGGGTACCCCACTTGAGATGCAGCGTGCCCCCATATTCCTGGGCCAGCACCGGCAGGCTGGCCTGGCTGAGCAGCAAGGCGGTGACGAATGACAGTAGACGCGTTTTCATCTGAATATTCTCCAAGGGTCCGTTCAGTTCTGCGGGAGGGCGAGACCGTCCATGCCATCTCGGTGGAGGCCGAGGTAGCGCATGACGGTAGGCGCGATGTCGATCAGCCGTGTGACACCGTGTTCGATGCTGCCGGGGGCGAAGCCGCCGCCATTGGCGATCAGAAAGGGGTGGCGCTCGAAGTCGCCCAGGCCGCCATGGCTGCCAAAGCCTTCAGGCTTGCCGGGCTTGTCGTCGCTGACACAGACCGTGATCAGGCCGGGGACGCCGAATTCATTCGGTTCGCTGCTGCAGGCCATGGAGAAGGCGATGTGCAGGCCGTTTTCCGGACGCTGGCCGATATGCAGCATTTCGGGGCCGTGGAAGATCTCCCCGATATAGGGCTGGGCGCGCAGGAAGTTCAGGATGGCCGGGATGCGGTCTTCGGCACTGGGCGCCACATAGAGCAGCCCGCTGCCGCCCTGGGGGGCAATGACCACCTCAGTGCTGTCCGGGCCGTCCTTGAGGCCGGCCTCGACAAGCCTCGCGGCAACAGCCACCCGCTCGCGCACCGTTTCCTGGCCATGGTCTGACCCCACCAGGAAGAGGATATCCTCGCCTTCGGCCCGCAGCGCTTCGACGGTGCGCTCGACCTGGGCAAAGGCGCGGTCGGCGCAGGCGATTGCATCGAGGTGGATCTGTGAGCCGAGCGGGCCCGCATGCATGCCCTGGTCGGGATTGGCGAGCCAGAGCACCGAGAGACGCGGGCGGCGGACCTGCAGCACTTCGGTACAGAACCAGTCGGCCAGCGCCAGGTCACCCGCCTCGTCGTGGCTGACGACTGGTGCCTCATCGAGACCCAACTTGCGTCCGCCGGGGCCGAGTGAGCCGGCGCGATGCACCACGGATCCGAAATTGTCAGGATCCTGGAAGTAGGCCGCGCCCGGGGAGACGTTGGAGGCAATGAGAGCGCCGCCATGCGGGGCCAGACGTTCGGCCATGGTCGGCACCTTGAGGGTACGACCAAAGGCATTGCGCAGCTTGCCGACAAAGGCGGGATCGCCGACATCGTGCACCCGCACGCCCGCACCATCGGGCAGGCCCATGGTGTTGCCGTGCAGCCCGTGATTGGCCGGCCAGCAGCCGGTGGCGATGGCGGCCGCGCTGGCGCGCGTCGCCGACGGGAAGATTGCCCGGTGATTGAGGAAGCGCCGCGAGCGCGCCGCGAAATCGAAAATGGCGGGGCAGGTGTCAGGCCGGACGAAATCGTTGCGGTGTCCGTCGCAGATCATGATGACGACGCGTCCCATGTCCGTGTTTTGAGCGGTCATGGCGTCACTCCATTGATGGCAAAGTCGAAGATGTCGTAGTTGCGCAGACCCGCCTGGGCGCGGGCGGCGTATTCCGCGTTCAGCGGGCGCGACAGGATGAACGGCACCGCCTGTTCGCTGAGCCCGCCATGCGAGCGCAGCCGCTGCCCGGCCAGCGCGGAGAGATCGTGTTCGCCACGGGTGGCGCCCAACGCGACGCCGGGTGCGCCGACCACAACCACGTCCCCCTCGCCCTCGACAGGCAGCTCGAAACGGGCGCAGGCCTCGTCCGCGGGCAGCGCCACGGCAATGCCGGCCGTGCGTGCCAGCGCCGCCTGCACAGCTTGGGGGGAGAGCGACGGGTCCTTGATATAGACGCGGACAAAGCCGCCCAGAGAGGCGTGGTGGCGCACAAAGGGATCGGTAATCGGGCAGATGACCCGCACCGAGCCGGCGCCGAACCGCGCCTCTAGCTCGTCCTGGACATAGATGATGCGGGCCGTGCCATCGGGTTCCGACATGTCGGTCATGCCATGGTCGGCAACAATGCCGATGGTGGCACCACGTTCTGCGAGGCGACCGAGGCGCTGATCGACAGCGGCCATGAAGGTCAGCGCTTCTGGAGCCTCGGGCGCATATTTGTGCTGCACGTAGTCCGAGAGGGAGAGATAGAGGATGGTGCCGCGGCCCGCTTCGAGCAGGCCGATGCCGGTGTCGAGCACGTAGAGCGACAGCGCCTCGGAATACTTGTCGATGACCGCCGCCGGCGCGCGGTCTCCCAACACGGCCACTGCGCCTTCCGGCGACTCCGCCGAGAGGGCGATGCCGCCCATATTGCGCCCCAGGGCGCCAAGCAGCTTGTCCTTGGCGGTCACCACCGCAACGTCTGCCCCGCCCTCGGCGAAATGGGCAAAGATCGTGTCAACCAGCATCTGGTGACCGTCGAGCACCATGACCTCGCGACCGGTTGCACGGTCGAGGTAGTAGTTGCCCGCCACCCCCGTAACCGCCGGCGGTGCGCCACAGGCGATCGCGACATTGTTGGGATTGGTGAAGGTGGGCATGGCGGCCAGCGCGATGTCGCTGAAACCCTCGCTCATCATGCGGGCCAGGTTCGGTACGACGCCGGCCTTTGTCGCCGCGGCGATATATTCGGGGTCGCAGCCGTCAAAGCAGATCACCACCACCGGGCGTACGGGGAAGCGATAATGCCGGCCGTTGATCAGCAAGGGCGCCCGCTCCTCAATGAAAGATGTGCGCGAGAAGGCCTCGGTCATATGGGTGTCACCTGATGCATATATGATAGTTTCTTTGGATAAATTTCGAATAACCGATCCTCAACAAAACTATAAAATCTAACGCTCCCAGTTGAAATGGAAATATAATATCGGTGATGTGAGGTTTTGGAACATATGAATAGAAAACTGCCGCCGCTGAAATCTATAGCAGCCTTTGAAAGTGTTGCTCGTCTTGGAAGTGTTACAAAGGCCGCCAATGAGTTGTTTGTGACGCATGGGGCAATCAGCAAACAGATTGCGGCGCTGGAAGGCTGGCTGGGGCGCCCCCTGTTCGGGGCCAACCGCAAGCAGATGCGGCCTTTGCCTGAGGCGGTCACTTGGGCCCGGACGCTCGGGGAAGTTCTCGACACGCTGAACATTTCGGCGGCGCAGATGCGCGATGATCGTCAGGCGCGCGTCCTGCGGATCATCGCGCCATCGACCATGGCGACGCGCTGGCTGATCCCCCGCAGCTGGCACTTTTCCGAGCAGCACGGCGACATTGCCCTGCAGGTGCGGCATACCGATAGCGGCGAAGACTGGCGCGACATGCCGTTCGATGTCGCCATCCGCACCGATCAGGATTTGCCGGTGCCGATGCCGTCCCAGAAGATATTTTCAGAAGAGCTGACGCTGGCCGTTTCACCCCGGCTGGCGGCCAAGGCGAACCTGTGGCGACCCGCCGACATCCTGCGCCAGCGGCTCTTTGCGTCCCAGACGCGGCACGGTGAACTCGAGCAATGGCTGGCGGCGGCCGGTCTTGCCGGTCAAGCCGGCGCGATCACCAGCTTTCCGCATTTCTACCTGGCGCTTGAAGCGACCCTGGCCGGTGGTGGCGCCTTGATCTGCCCGCGCCGTACCCTGACGGATCAGTTCCAACGCGGTGACCTGGTCGAGCCCTGGCCGCAAATCCGGGTGGCGGGGCCGACCTTCTTCGTCATCTGGAGAACGAACACCAGCCTTCAGAAAGACGTAGAGATCTTTGTGCAGTGGCTGACCCGGATGACCGAGAACGAAGCCCAACGCGCCGCGGCGGCCAGCGCAGAACTCCACGCTGTTCTCTAGCGCCTATCGGCCCGTTTCGAGCATTGCTCGGCATCCTAGGTCCTGTGGGAACCCGGCCCCCCGCTTGAAGTCGGTGCACGGTATTCTTGAGCGCTATCTCGCCCGCGCGGCGACGCTGGCCACGGCAGCGATGGACAAATTCCAGAACGCAAACAGCACGAATTTTGCAGACCACCGACCGCGGCGGCAGCAAGAATATTGCTAAGTGATTGTAATAATTGGCGCACCGGTCAGAACAAATCTGCGAACACTTACATCGTTGAGATTAAAAGGTAATCTGGCACACTACTTCGGACGGGTGCTTCTGAATTCTCAGAAATGCCAGCCAAGGGGCCAAAATCGCGCCAAGGGCCGGAAAATCGAGAGCGACGAGTTGATTGCCGCCTTCGAAGCGCCCCCTGTGTAGTCAAGACAAGAAAAGGTGCGGATCGACTTGCTCAAGCGCTTCGGCGTCTATTCCACCGAGTCGAACGGGCATTTGTCGAAATACCTGCCCTGGTACCGCAAGCGCCCCGAGGAGATCGGCCGCTGGATCGACATGAGCGACTGGATCCATGGCGAAACCGGCGGCTACCCCCAGTTGACGTGAG
>NZ_JAUYGL010000101.1 GCF_030689745.1 Devosia sp. | reverse complement strand
GGCCAGGCTACGGAGCTTCTTCGTCTAGGCCCCTTGTGAGGCGGGCGGCGCCGGCCGCGCATACTGACTTGGGGCAACACCAACAAACCTGGAAAACGCCACGCTAAAGGCGCTGGCCGAGCCGTAACCGATCCGCCCGGCAACCTCCTTAATGCCGCCGTCCCGGCGGCGCAGCATGTCCTTGGCCAGCGCCATCCGCCACGACAGCAGATATTCCATCGGCGCCATGCCGGTCTGCTTCTGAAAGCGGTTGAAGAACACTGACCGCGACAGCATGGCCGTGGCGGCCAGCTCTTCCACTGTCCAGGCTTTGCCCGGGTTTTCATGCATCAGCCGGATGGCGATACCGAGCTGCCTGTCGGCCAGGCCGCGCAACAAGCCTGGGGTCTCGAGGCCGGCAGCATCGGAGCGCAAAGCCTCGATCAGCAGCAGCTGCAGCAGCCGTTCAAGCACAATCTCCTTGGCCGGCCTGTCGCTTTGCGCCTCGTCGCGGATCATGCGCACGAGGCTGGTCAGCCGCGCCTGCCCCCGCACATGCAGCAGGCAGGGCAGCAGCGCGAAAACAAGCGTTGTATCGGGGGAGCCAAAGGCCAGCCGCCCGATCAGGACGCGCATATTGGCCGCGCCGGTCGGGTCGCCATGTCGCGTCTCGTCGCCCAGCCGGGTCACCCGGAACGGATCGGTGTGATCATCGACCGCTTCGCCCGTGCTCGACATGGTGAAGCGGTAGGCTGCCGGAATGAGCACGAAGTCATTCTCTTGCAGGTCGACATCGGGCTGTCCGTTGATCGACAGTCGTGTAGATCCCTCGAGAATAACCGCAAAGAACGGGCTGCCGTCGCCCGCCCCGTCGACCCGCCAATTGCCGGAGCCGCTTGCCGCCTTGGAGAAAGGCAGGCTCGGCTGCAGCATGCTGACGATTTCGGCGAGAGGATCGATCATTCGGGACTATCTCTAATGCATTCAGGATGTATCATGATAGCGCGTCCGGGTCCTGCAGTCCACATAGGTGGCATTGAACACCATGAAAGGACGTCTCATGAAAACCGTGCTCATCACCGGCTGCTCTTCCGGCTTTGGCTTGGATACCGCCCGCTATTTCCTAGATCGGGGCTGGAAGGTCATCGCCACCATGCGCTCGCCGCGCAGCGATCTGCTGCCGCAATCGGAAAACCTTGTCGTGCTGCCACTCGACGTCACCGATGACGAGAGCGTTCGCCAAACCGTAGCGGCAGCGGGACCGATCCACGTACTGGTCAACAATGCAGGCATCGGCTGGATGAACGCTCTTGAAGGCACCCCCCGCGATGTCGCCCGGTCAGTCTTCGAGACCAATACGCTGGGCACCATGCGCATGATCAGCGCAGTGTTGCCCCAGTTCCGGGAGCGCAAGGCAGGCCTCATCATCAACGTCACCTCGAGCGTGACGATGAAGCCGCTGCCGCTGCTGTCCGTCTATACCGCAAGCAAGGCCGCCGTGAACGCCTTCACCGAATCCCTGGCCATCGAACTCGCCCCCTTTGGCATCGCGGTCAAGATTGTGCTGCCCGGCGCCGCACCGGATACTAGCTTTGGCAGTACCGCTTTTTCCCGGCTGCAGGAGAGTGGCGGCTTCCCCGCTGCCTATGCCGAGTTCGCCGATGAGGTAATCGCGGCCATGCGGACCCCGGGCGCGCCCAAGACGCTGTCCGCCGATGTCGCCGAGGCCGTTTGGCGTGCTGCCAACGATCCGTCCGCTCCGATGCGCATTCCGGCTGGCGCCGACGCGGTTGCGTTGGAAGCTTAGGTCACCACCGGCCGAAACAGCCGATGCAGGTCCGCTGGATCTGCATCGGAAAGCTATATGGAGGCTTTTGCATCAACGAGACTCGTTGTCCAATTCGTAGTCTGCCACTCGCCAAAGCAACGACAGAACGTGTTCTTGGCTTCAGAAGGAACGGCATGAGCACCAACCAAAGCGGACACGGGCAGAAGACCTTTGCTCATCGCCGTCCGTCTCATAGGGCGGTGGTCCAACAACAGACTGTCCTCTTGCCACCCCGTTCCAGCCCTCTCCGCCTCGCCCAATGCCTTCACTTTCGCCATTCCCGTTGATCCCGCCGCGGCTTTGTGGCATTGCAGCGCGCAAGAGAAGCGTACCGGCGGGTTCTGCCGGAGGAACGGGGTAGGGTCTTGGCCCGGATAGTCGTCAAGTTCGGTGGAACATCGGTTGCCACTGTTGAGCGTATTCGGCAGGCCGCACGCCATGTAAAGCGTGAGATCGATGCCGGTCATCAGGTTGCTGTGGTGGTTTCGGCCATGAGCGGCAAGACCAATGAGCTGGTTGGCTGGGTCAATGAAGCCAGTTCGCTGCATGATGCGCGCGAATATGATGCCGTGGTGGCCTCGGGCGAGCAGGTTACTGCCGGGCTGATGGCCATCGTGCTCTCGGAAATGGGCATCCAGTCGCGGTCGTTTTCCGGCTGGCAGGTGCCCATCTATACCGATGACGCGCATGGCGCGGCGCGGATCACCGAGATTGACCCCACCGAACTCAACAAGCGGCTGAACGATGGCTGGGTCCCGGTGATCACCGGGTTTCAGGGCATTTCCCCGCATGGCCGGGTGACCACGCTGGGGCGTGGCGGCTCGGATACCTCAGCGGTCGCCGTGGCAGCGGCGATCAAGGCGGATCGCTGCGATATCTATACCGATGTAGACGGCGTCTACACCACGGACCCCCGCATTGTTCCCAAGGCGCAACGGCTGACCAAGATTTCCTTTGAGGAAATGCTGGAAATGGCATCGCTGGGTGCCAAGGTGCTGATGATCCGTTCGGTCGAGATGGCGATGGCCTACAAGGTGCCGCTATTGGTGCGGTCCAGTTTTGATGACCCCGATGCGCCACAGTTGGCGCCCGATGGTTCGCCCGGAGTCCCCGGTACGCTGGTATGCGATGAGGATGAGATCATGGAAAAGCAGATCGTTTCGGGCGTGACGCTCGCCAAGGCCGAGGCCAAGATCACCCTGCGCGACGTCAAGGACAATCCCGGTGTCGCCGCCGAGATCTTTGGCACGCTGGCCGATCAGGGCATTATCGTCGATATGATCGTGCAGAACATCGCCGATGACGGGGCGACGACCGATATCACTTTCACCGTCCCCGACAGTGAATATGACCGGGCGATCAAGACCCTCAAGGATGCCGGCGAGCGCATTGAATATGCCCGGATATCGGGCTCCAAGGGCGGCGCCAAGGTCTCGGTTGTGGGTGTGGGAATGCGTAGCCATGCCGGTGTCGCATCCTCGATGTTCAGGGCGCTGGCCGACAAGGGCATCAACATCCAGCTGATCACCACATCAGAAATCAAGACCTCAGTATTGATTGATGAGCAATATGCTGAGCTTGCGGTTCGGGCGCTGCATACTTATTACGGGTTGGACAAGAAGGACGCATAAGCTCGCTCGAGGGGGTTGAGCCGCGTCCACTATAGGGGGGCGGCTTTGCGGGCTGTCTAAGGGTTTATGGTGACGAGTACAGGCGGCCCACGCGTGTTGCTGCGGCAATTGCGCGAGACGATGGCGGAGCAACTGGCTTCGCAGGCGCGGCTCGACAAGATCGTTGGCTTGATTGCCGACAATATGCACGCCGATGTGTGCTCGTTCTATGTGCTGCGCGACGACGGCGCCCTCGAACTTTTCGCTTCAAAAGGCCTAGCGGCCGAATCAGTACATATGACGACCCTGCGCCTGGGTGAGGGGCTGGTCGGCCAGATTGCGGCCGATGCCGAGCCTCTCAATCTGGACGATGCCACCAGCCACCCTTCCTTTGCCTATCGCCCTGAAACCGGCGAAGAGCGCTACAATGCCTTTCTGGGGGTGCCGGTGCTGCGGGCCGGGCAGACGCTGGGTGTTCTGGTTGTGCAGAATGTCGAGCGCCGCCACTATGGTGAAGATGAAATCGAGGCGATGCTGACTACGGCCACAATTCTGGCCGAGATGGTCGCCACCTCCGATTTTGACAATCTGATCAAGCCGGGTTCCGATATCGATCTCAGGCGGCCGCGCATGTTTACTGGCGTCAGCTTCACCGACGGCATCGCTCTGGGCAAGGTGGTGCTGCACGATCCGCGTGTGGTGGTCACCAATTTCATTGCCGACGATACCGACGCCGAAAAGCTGCGCCTGGAGACGGCGCTCGAAAAAATGCGGATGTCGATCGATGTGATGCTGGACCATGGCGACATGGCCGGCCCAACCGACCACCGTGAAATTCTTGAAACCTACCGCATGTTTGCCAATGACCGGGGCTGGGTACACCGGCTGACCGAGGCGATCGAAAACGGGCTGTCGGCGGAAGCGGCCGTTGAGCGGGTGCAGAACGATACGCGCGCCCGCATGCTGCGCCAGACCGACCCCTATATTCGCGACCGGCTGCACGATCTGGATGATCTGGCCAATCGGCTATTGCGCGTGCTGACGGGCGACGGACACGCGTTGTCGCGCAAGGTGTTGCCCGACAATGCCATTCTGGTGGCGCGCAATATGGGTCCGGCCGAATTGCTCGAGTATGATCGCACCAAGCTGCGCGGCATCGTGCTGGAGGAGGGGGGCAGCACCGCCCATGTGGCTATCGTGGCGCGCTCGCTGGGCATGGTGGCCGTGGGGCAGGCGCAGTCGATCGTCTCGATGTGCGAAACCGGCGACGATATCATTCTGGACGGCACGGCGGGCATTGTGCATTTGCGGCCCACCCCGGACATCGAGCAGGCCTATGTCGACAAGGTGAAGGTCTCGGCCAAACGCCGGGCGCACTATGCAGCACTCAAGGACAAGCCATCGATTACCCGCGATGGGGTGGCGATCGCTCTGCTGCACAATTC
Organism: Devosia sp.; assembly: GCF_030689745.1. Classification (GTDB taxonomy): domain Bacteria; phylum Pseudomonadota; class Alphaproteobacteria; order Rhizobiales; family Devosiaceae; genus Devosia; species Devosia alba. Next base: position 11,486 of record NZ_JAUYGL010000101.1, on the reverse strand, counting down.
GGGGCTGGTTGCGGACCTGCCCATGCTCGACGATACGGGTGCGGTCGGTGTGGGGCTGTTCCGCACCGAATTGCAGTTCATGATCGCCAGCAAACTGCCCAAGCTGAGCGAGCAGGCCGAGCTCTATGCCGAGGCCATGGCGATCGCCGGGGATCGGCCCGTGGTGTTTCGTCTGCTCGATATCGGCGGCGACAAGGTGCTGCCCTATCAGCGCTCGATGACCGAGGAAAATCCCGCCATGGGGTTCCGCTCGATCCGGCTGGGGCTGGAGCGGCCAGGCCTGCTGCGGACGCAGATCCGGGCGCTGCTGCTGGCCGCCAATGGGCGCCCGCTCAAGATCCTGGTGCCGATGGTCACCGAGACGTTTGAATTCGTGCGGACACGGCTGGTGGTGGACAAGGAAGTCGACCGGCTGCGCCGTGCCGGCGCGCCCCTGCCGAGCCGGCTGGAATTGGGCGTGATGGTTGAAGTGCCATCGCTGTTGTTCGAACTCGACCAATTGCTGCCGCTGGCCGATTTCGTCTCGATCGGATCAAATGACCTGGTGCAGTTCCTGACCGCATCGGATCGCGCCAATCCGCGCGTGGCCAAGGTCTATGACCCCATTGGCATGCCGCGTCTGCGGGCCATACGCCTGGTGGTCGATGCCGCGCGGCGCTACAATATTCCGATCACCATGTGTGGCGAACTGGCCGGCAAGCCGCTCGAAGCGCTGGCGCTGATGGCGATTGGCATGACCCGGCTGTCGATGGGGCCGGCCTCAATCGGGCCGATCAAGGAGCTGATACTCAATCTTGACCTCGAACCGATCCGGCAATCGGTCAATGCCGCCCTCAGCGATGGTGCCGATGGGATCTCGATCCGGCAATTGCTGCAGGAATGGATCGACAAACAGAAGCTGCCGGTTTGATCTCAGGCCTGATGGCTCTGCCCTTGCAGTTGCGCCGCGTTGACCCTAAAGCGTGGCTGCGCAAGACTTGAAAGACCCGATCCATGGCCTCTCTTCCCCAGGACAAGCTCGACGCCCTCGAGACCCGTTTTCAATATGTTGAAGCGGCGCTTTCGGGCGGGGCCGGGCCCGATGAATTTGTCAAGTTCAGCAAGGAACATGCCGAACTGGCGCCGCTGGTGGAACAGATCCGCGCCTATTCCAAGGCGCTGAAGGATCGCAAGGAGGCCGAGGCGCTGCTCAAGGGCGGCGACAAGGAAATGGCCGAAATGGCGCAGGCCGAGATCGAGGAACTCGACGAGACGATCGAGGCCCTGTTCCAGACCGTGCGCATTCTGTTGCTGCCCAAGGATGAGGCCGACGAAAAATCGGTCATTCTGGAAATTCGCGGCGGCACGGGCGGCGACGAAGCCGCGCTGTTCGCTGGTGACCTGTTCCGCATGTATGAGCGCTATGCGGCCAATCACGGCTGGAAAGTCACGGTGATGGAAGAAAGCCCCGGCGAAATGGGGGGCTTCAAGGAAATCATCGCCAATGTGTCGGGCAAGGGCGTCTATGCGCGCCTGAAATATGAGAGTGGCGTGCATCGCGTGCAGCGGGTGCCGGCGACCGAGGGTTCGGGCCGCATCCACACCTCGGCCGCCACGGTGGCGGTGCTGCCCGAAGTTGAAGACATCGACATCGACATCCGTCCTGAAGATATCCGCATCGACACCATGCGCGCTTCCGGCGCGGGTGGGCAGCACGTCAACACGACCGATTCGGCGGTGCGGCTGACCCATATTCCCACCGGCCTGGTGGTGACCTCGGCGATGAAGAGCCAGCATCAGAACCGAGCCCAGGCCATGGTGGTGCTGCGCTCGCGACTGTATGAAATGCAGCGCGAGGAGCGCGACAGCGCACGCTCGGCCGAGCGCAAGGGCCAGGTGGGGTCGGGCGATCGTTCCGAGCGGATTCGCACCTATAACTTCCCGCAGGGCCGGGTCACCGATCACCGGATCAATCTGACGCTGTACAAGCTCGACAAGGTGATTTCAGGCGAGGCGCTGGATGAGCTGATCGAGGCGCTGATCACCGAAAGCCAGGCGGCGCAGCTGTCGGCCATGGAACAATCCAACTGAGCCAGACGCCGACCATTGGCGCGCTTTGGCGCGGCTGGCGCGACGTGTTGAGCCGGCTGGGTTTCGCCACGGCGGCGCTGGATGCCAAGCTGCTGACCCAGCATGGGCTTGGCCTGAGTGCTCTGGAACTGGCTACCCAGGAGAATGAAACCGTCGATGAGAGCGGCGCGGCGCGGGTCGCGGACCTGCTGCAACGCCGCATGACCGGCGAGTCGGTGGCCCGGATTATCGGTGTCCGCGCGTTCTACGGGCTGGATTTTGCGCTCAATGCAGCAACACTGGAGCCGCGTCCCGATACAGAATTGCTGGTCGATCTGGCCCTTGCGGCCATGCCGGAGGGCGGGACTGTGCTCGATCTGGGAACCGGCACAGGCTGCATTGCCATCGCGGTGCTGGCCAATATGGCGGGCATCAGTGCTGTTGGCGTTGACCTGAGCCCGCTGGCGCTGCAGGCCGCGCAGGCCAATGCCGCGCGGCATGGCGTGGCGGAACGCCTGACGCTGCTCGAGGGCAGCTGGTTTGAGCCGCTTCCAGCGCAACGGTTTGAGCTGATTGTGGCCAACCCACCCTATATCGCCTCGGCGGTGATCGAGACGCTGGCCGGTGAGGTGCGCGATTTTGATCCGCAACTGGCGCTTGATGGCGGGCCCGATGGGCTGGCGCCCTATCGGATCATTGCCCGGCATGCCGGAAGATTTCTGCAGGAAAACGGGCAAGTGCTGGTCGAGATCGGCCATGATCAGGGGGCCTCGGTGAGCGCACTGTTTCTCGAAGCCGGCTATGAGGATGTCAGCGTGCGGCAGGATCTGGCGGGGCTTGATCGCGTGGTCTGCGTGCGCCATATGGGAGCTGGCATTGAGTGCAGTTTTTAACAGCGCGCAATTAATGCTGGCAAAGCCGACGCGAACACTATAGTTTACCCGTGCTGTCAACGGCGCTTCATGAGCGCCACGGCGACATGCCACCCGACACTTCCAGATGCTGCACACGGCAGCGCGGTTCCAGCAGAGGCTGGAATAACGCAGGATGGGTCAGGAGCGCCGTCAGACGGTTTCGGTCTTCATGAAGCCATTTAGAGCCCCACGACAGAAGATATTGATCTTCGCGGGGAGCTGCCCGATCAGGCACCATGCCGATCCGCCAGCAGTGTGACGCTTATTTTTCTAGAGTTAGATAAAGCGACCAGATGAGACCCAGCAACCAGAATAACAAGAACCGCCAGCGTGGCCGGAACGGTGGACGCAAGCACGTCAATCCATTGTCGCGCAATTTCGAAAGCAACGGCCCGGATGTGAAGGTGCGCGGCAACGCGGCCCATGTGGCAGAGAAATATCTGCAGCTGGCCCGTGATGCGCAATCGAGTGGCGACTCGGTGATGGCGGAGAACTATCTCCAGCACGCCGAGCATTATTTCCGCATTGTTTCGAGCGCCCAGCAGGCCCAGAGCGGGGTACGCCCCGACGGCGATGATGGCGATTTCGATGACGACATGCCCGAGATGAACTCGCGCTTTGCCTCGCCACAGCCGCAGCCGTCGCCGCAGTCGCAGGCGCAACAGGATGGCGATGAGCAGGGCGATGGCGAGCAGCGTCAGTCGCGCCAGGAGCGCCCCGAGGGTGAACGCCCGCCGCGCCCCGATCGCAGCCGTCCCCGCCCTGATCGCGAGCGGCCCGATCGGGAACGCCCCGCCGCCGCTGCGCCTGAAGGCGAGGCGCCTGCCGGTGGCCAGCCAGCCGCCCAGAGCGCAGATGTTCCCGCCGCTGAGGCTGATGCTGAAGCTGGCGAGGCGCGCAAGCCGCGTGAGCGGCGTCCGCGGCGTCGCCGGCCTGCCGGTGGTGACGCCGGTGCCGACCCGGCCAGCGCCGACCAGCCTGAAATTGGTGAACTGCCGGCGTTTCTGACCGCAGGCAGCACCAACGCGGCCGAATAGGCTGGCGACAGATTGATCAAAGGCCGGGCAGCGATGCCCGGCCTTTTTGCGTTATTCGCCGGAACGGGGACTTTTGTTCAGGGCAAATGTACCTACATACCCCTTGGTGATGGAGCAGCGCTGCTGGTCAGGCGTTTCATCAATCGACGCTTCCGCCGCTTGTTGGGTGCCTTCGGGGCCGGCAGCGGACGAGATCAGGAGAGTTGCATGAATATCGAGAAATATACCGAACGGGCCCGCGGCTTCATTCAGAGTGCCCAGACCATGGCGTTGGGCAAGGGGCATCAGCAGTTTGCGCCGATCCATCTGCTCAAGGTGCTGCTTGATGACGACCAGGGCATGGCCAATGGCTTGATCGACCGGGCCGGTGGCGACGCCAAGAGCGCGCGAGCAGCCGTTGAAGCGGCCATGACGAAAATTCCCAACGTGTCAGGCGATGGTTCGCAACTCTATCTCAGCCGTGAACTGGCGCGGGTTTTTGATACCGCCGAGAGCGCGGCGCAGAAGGCCGGGGACAGCTATGTCACGGTCGAGCGGTTGCTGCTCGCCCTGGTGGTCGAGAAAGACAATGATGCGGGCAAGATCCTGGCTTCGGTCGGGGTGACGCCGCAGGGGCTGAACACGGCCATCGAGGAAATCCGCAAGGGTCGCACCGCGGACTCGGCGTCGGCCGAGAACAGCTATGATGCGCTCAAGAAATATGCGCGCGACCTGACCGAGGATGTGCGCGAGGGCAAGCTCGACCCGGTGATCGGCCGGGACGAAGAAATTCGCCGTACCATTCAGGTGCTGAGCCGTCGCACCAAGAACAATCCGGTGCTGATTGGCGAGCCTGGGGTCGGCAAGACAGCGATCGCCGAAGGTCTGGCCATCCGCATCGTCAATGGCGACGTGCCCGAATCGCTCAAGAACAAGTCGCTGCTGTCGCTCGATATGGGGGCGTTGATTGCCGGCGCCAAATATCGTGGTGAGTTCGAGGAGCGTCTCAAGGCAGTGCTGAACGAAGTCACCTCCTCGGACGGGCAGATTATCCTGTTCATCGATGAAATGCACACGCTGGTTGGCGCGGGCAAGAGCGATGGCGCGATGGACGCATCCAATCTGCTCAAGCCCGCTCTGGCGCGTGGTGAGTTGCACTGTGTTGGTGCCACAACGCTGGACGAATACCGCAAGCATGTCGAGAAGGACCCGGCATTGGCCCGCCGCTTCCAGCCGGTCTTCGTGGACGAGCCGACGGTGGAAGACACCATTTCGATCCTGCGTGGACTCAAGGAAAAATATGAGTTGCACCACGGCATAAGGATTTCGGATTCGGCACTGGTGAGCGCGGCAACGCTATCGAGCCGCTACATTGCCGACCGCTTCCTGCCTGACAAGGCCATCGATCTGATGGACGAGGCCGCCGCGCGCCTGCGCATGGCGGTGGACAGCAAGCCCGAGGCGCTGGACGAGCTTGATCGCCGCATCATGCAGCTCAAGATCGAGCGTGAGGCTTTGCGCAAGGAAGAGGATGAAGGCTCGCGGCTGCGCCTCGAGCGGCTGGAAACCGAACTGGGTGGTCTGGAAGAGCAGGCACAGGGTCTGTCGGCCAAATGGCTGGCGGAAAAGGAACGCCTGCAGGGCAGCCAGAAGCTCAAGGAAGAGCTGGATGGCGCACGCAGCCAACTGGAAATCGCGCAGCGGCAGGGTGATCTGGCCAAGGCCGGTGAACTGGCCTATGGCGTCATTCCTGACCTCGAAAAGCGGATCGCGTCGGCGGAAGACAGCAATAGCGATGGCACGCCTGACCCGTTGATGGCGGCCGAAGTGGTGACGCCGAGCGATATCGCCCAGGTGGTCAGCCGCTGGACCGGCATTCCGGTGGACCGGATGCTGGAAGGCGAACGCGAAAAGCTGATGCATATGGAAAGCTCGCTGGGCGCCAGAGTGATCGGGCAAGCCGAAGCCGTTGCCGCCGTTTCCAGAGCGGTGCGCCGCTCGCGGGCGGGCCTGCAGGACCCGAACCGGCCGATTGGCTCGTTCATGTTTCTGGGGCCAACCGGCGTCGGCAAGACCGAGCTGACCAAGAGTCTGGCCCAGTTCCTGTTCGATGACGACACCGCCATGGTGCGGCTCGATATGAGCGAGTTCATGGAGAAGCACTCCGTCGCCCGGCTGATCGGGGCGCCTCCTGGCTATGTCGGCTATGAGGAGGGCGGCGTGCTGACCGAAGCGGTGCGGCGTCGGCCCTATCAGGTCGTGCTGTTCGACGAGATCGAAAAGGCACATCCCGACGTGTTCAACGTCTTGCTGCAGGTGCTCGATGATGGCCGGCTTACCGACGGACAGGGCCGCACGGTTGATTTCCGCAATACGGTGATCATCCTGACCTCCAATCTGGGCTCGGAGTATCTGGTCGAGCTCAAGGACGGGGACTCGGTGGAACTGGTGCGCGGCAAGGTGCTGGACATGGTCAAGGCATCGTTCCGGCCAGAATTCCTCAACCGCATCGATGAAATCCTGCTGTTCCATCGCCTGGGTCGCGAACATATGGGCGCGATTGTCGACGTCCAGTTCGGCCGGCTACAGGAGCTGCTCAAGGAGCGTGACATCACGTTGCAGCTCACCCCGGCGGCCCGCGACTGGCTGGCCAATGAAGGCTATGACCCGGCCTATGGTGCCCGCCCGCTCAAGCGCGCCCTGCAGCGCGCCGTGCAGGACGGTCTGGCCGAGGAAATTCTGGCTGGCCGGGTCCACGATGGCAGCCGGGTGGTGGTCGATGCCGATGACGACGGCATCGTGCTACGGCCCGATGATCTGACGGATGCTGCCGCATGACAATGAAAGGCCGGTTGAAAGACCGGCCTTTTTCTTGCGCTGCCTGCACTATCGGTCTAGAACAAAGGCGGAACAAATGAGGTGCACCGATGAACGAGCAGATCGACTATGTGGAATTTCCGTCCGGCGACCGAGCGGCAACCAGCGCATTCTTCATGGCGGCGTTTGGCTGGGACATGACCAGCTATGGTCCCGACTATGATGGGCTGAACGGCGCGGGAATTGATGGGGGCATTGATCAGGGTGCGGGCAGGGTGGCGGCGACCATGGTCATCGTGCGCAGCGACGATCTTGACGACGCGGAGCGTCGGGTCATTGCGGCAGGTGGCGTGATCACAAGAGCCCAGTTTGATTTCCCCGGCGGCCGGCGGTTTCATTTCCGCGAGCCGGGCGGCAATGAGATGGCGGTGTGGATCAGCCGCGACTAAGCTGAGCGTGGATTGAAGCGGGGAGCGAGCATGGCCCGGGCCGGCGCAGCGGATGAAGCGAGCTTTTGCCCGCAGGCGCAGCGGCGCTATGTGTTGATCGCTGCCATCCTGGCCTCCAGCATGGCCTTTATCGATGGCTCGGTGCTCTCGATCGCCATTCCCGCCCTGCGCGCCGATCTGAACGCCACACTGGCTGACGCCCAATGGGTGTCGAATGGCTATCTGCTGCTGCTGGGTGCGCTCCTGTTGCTGGGGGGTGCGGCGGGCGACCGCTTCGGGCTGCGCCGCGTGTTCGGCCTGGGGATCGCGATATTTGTCGCCGCTTCAGTGGTCTGCGCGCTGGCGCCGATGATCGGCGTGCTGATCGGGGCCCGGGTGGTGCAGGGCCTTGGCGCGGCGCTGATGATCCCGGGCAGTCTGGCCATCATCGCCAAGGCCTATCCCAGGGCCGAGCGCGGGCGGGCCATCGGCATCTGGGCGGCGGCCTCCTCGCTGACCACGATCATGGGACCGGTGCTGGGCGGCCTGGTGTTGACCCTGCTGGGGGACTGGAGCTGGCGATTGCTGTTTGCCATCAATCTGCCGCTGGGCGCCATTGCCCTGGCCCTGTTGCTGCTGCGCGTGCCGGCCGATCAGGCCAGTGCCCGGCACAGGCTCGATCTTGTCGGGGCGGGGCTGGCCAGCCTGGGATTGATGCTGGTGGCCTTCGGGCTGACCGGGAGTGGCAGCGAAAGCGTGCCGCCGCTGTCCCATATCTTGGGCTATTGCGGCGGCGGCGCCGTATTGCTGGCCGGATTCGTGTGGTGGGAGGGGGTCGCTCGCGATCCCATGCTGCCCTTGCGGTTGTTCGCCATCAGGCAGTTTTCCGGCGCCAATGGCCTGACCTTTCTCCTTTATTTCGCCCTGACCGGCGTCACCTTTTATCTGCCGATGACGCTGATTGCCGGCTGGGGCAGTTCGCCGGCGCAGGTGTCGCTGGTCATGCTGCCGTTTGGACTGGCGATTTCGCTATTGTCGGGACTGAGCGGGCAGTGGGCCGACAGGTTCGGCGCCGGCCCGCCCATCACCCTGGGTTCGCTGCTGGTCGGGCTGGCCTTTGCCGGGCTGGCCATCACCGCGCCATTGCAGCAGCTCTGGCTGGCGGTGCTGCCGCTGCTGGCGCTGGCGGGGGTGGGCATGGCGCTGGTGGTGTCGCCCCTGTCCACAGCGGTGATGACGGCAGTGGACGATGACGATACCGGCATTGCCTCAGGCACCAATAATGCCGTCTCTCGCGTGGCCGGCCTGGTTGCGGTAGCGGCGATGGGGATGCTGGCGGCGCTGGTGTTCGAGCGGGCGCTTGGCGGCGCCGCAGAGCTGCCGGTGTTTTTCGGACTGCCGGCCAGTGGCCTCGACGCTAGCGAAGAAATCCTGCGGCAGGCGGCGACCAATACCGCCTTTGCCGCCATTGCCTACCTCAATGGCGGGCTGTGCCTGGCGGCAGCGCTCGTGGCCTGGCTGACGCTGGAGCGCAAAGGCTAATTGGCGGCCGCCACCGTGATCGGGGCGGCCTGGCGTTCCATCAGGTCATCGATCTGCGCCATGGTGCGGGAAAATTCGCCCTGGTAGCGCTGGGCCAGGATATTGTCCTTGGGCAGCTTGACGCTGAGCGGATCGACCAGATTGCCGTTGATCTTGATCTCAAAGTGCAGATGGGGACCGGTCGACTGGCCGGTGGAGCCGACATAGCCGATGATCTGGCCCTGGCGCACGCGACTGCCCACCGACAGCCCCTCGACATAGCGCGACATGTGGCCATAGGCGGTCTCATAACCGTTCACGTGCTGCAGCTCGATCTTGTTGCCGTAGCCCGATTGCCATTTGTAATATTTGATCACGCCATCGCCGGCGGCATAGATGGGGGTGCCGGTGCGGGCCGCAAGATCGACGCCGGTGTGCAGGCGTCGCGACTTGAAGATGGGATGAATGCGGTAACCAAAGCGCGAGCGCAGCACGCCGCCGCCTTCGAGCGGCCGGCGGGTCAGGAAGCGCTTGCCGGTCTCGCCATCGGGATCATAAAAATCCACTGCGCCGTCTTCCGTGCCGAAGCGGTAGAGTTTGCGGGTGGTATTGCCCAGGGTCAGGGCGACATAGAGCAATTCACTAATGCCGTCGGCAGTGGGGGCGGTTTTCAGCACCTCAATGCCATCGCCGGCACTGATCTTTTTCGTCATGTCCACGTCATAGGCATACATGCCGATGATGCGCTCAATGGTGTTGTCGTCCAGCTCATGTTTGCGGCCGGTTTCCCAGATCGAGCGATAGACGCTGGGCAGGTTGGCAACGTTGATTTCTTCGGTGTCTTCCTCGGGGAAGTCGATGAAGTCCGGCTCGATCCCCAACACATACTGGCCGGTATCGGTCAGGGCGACGGTGGCCTCGTGGGTATAGCTGTCCTCGGACTGTGGTTCGTACAGGCTCAGACGATAGGGCACCAGGCTGGTCGCTTCGCGGCTGAGCGGACCATAAAGAATGCGCAGCCGGGTTTGGCTGGGCAGTTCGGTGGCGGGCAGCACATTGCGCAAGGCGTCGATCACCAGGGCGGACTGGTTGGCAGAAAAACCGTTCTTGCCCAGCACTTCGGGGAGCGATGTGGCATCGCGCAGCGTCAGGAAGCGTTCCGAACGCCCCAGTCCGGCGCCGGAGGCGGCCGTCGACTTGGGCACCACGGTGACGTTTTCGGCAATGCCGCCAATGGTGCCGGCATCGGTGGCCAGCCCCAGGTCACGTACGCTGGGACCGAGCGCAGCATAGGCCATGGTCGGCACGCCGCCGACAATGGAGGTGCTGGAGTCGATAAGCCGGCGCACGAAGTCGGCGGCGCCCTGATCGGAAATGGCTTGGGGCGGCACGAAGGTCATCGGCATGTCGGCCAGGCTGACGGCGACCTCGCCTTCGACTTCGGCGCCATAGACATCGGTATTGATCTCAATGGCGTCGGCGGCGCTGGCCACAGATTGGGTGGCATTGAGAATGGCCACCGGATCGTAGGCTGGAATACCGTCCGACAGGGAGGTGGCGGCAGTCGCCAGCGTGGCGCGAATGCGCATGAAGGGCTGATTACGGATCATGTCGCGACCGTCCACGGTCTCGCGAATCGAGGCTTCGATGATTTCAAGATCGGAGCGCGTCGCGGCAACCGGGCGGATCCGGGAGGACTTGGCGGACATGTCGGTGGCGACAGGGCCCTCGACCCGGGGGCGCGACAATTGCAGCGCCTCATAGGCCGTTGAGAAGGTATCCTGCCCCTGGAAGGAGACATAGAGCGCTGCGCCCATCAGCATCACGCTGGTCAGCCCCGTCATCACCGTGCCGGTCAGCCAGGCGAAGCTGAGCTCACGTCCATGGGGGATTTCGCCATCGGTCGACTGGGTCGTCAGTGCGGGGCAGTCCTGGAAGCCAGTTGCCTTGAGCAAGGCGGCGTGGCGATTTCTTTGCGCTGCGTTCAACGCCCCATCCTTTGGTCTGTCATTGCAGATCCCCTGCCGGTCGAATTGCCGGCTCGTAACCCTCTGGCGCCTGGTGCGCTCGCATGTGTGCGCGGAGTCTATATCAATCAGATGCCTCGTATCGATAGAAAATGCGGCAAAACTGCGGGTTTGTCCGTAGTGGATATGGTGGGGCGGAAACTGTGGCGGGATGTGCGCCGATCCCGGGGCTGTCGAGCTCAGGGGATAGCGCCCATAATCCCTGCTGATTTAGTCGGGTTTTCTACACGGTCGAGGTCAGGGCGTCAGAAAATGACGGTTTTGTCGTTTTGAGGGGTTTACAGGCAAAAGGGCCGCCCCTATAACCCGGTCATCGCTTCAGGGCGCGGCGCCGAAAGGCACTAAGGACTGAGGCAAACCACTGAAATCACTAAGCAATTAGAGACAAAAGTGGTTCGGGATTTGGACCGGATTGAGGCAACTCAGAACGGTCTGGAAACTGAAAATAGGGTGTTGACAGTTCTCATGGACTTGCCTACAACCCGCCCACTGGACGACGTCGAGCTTTATGCTCCCACTGTTCCGGTGTTTCTGGCAGAGACGATCTGGTTTCCGGGCAACCGGGATAGGGTGTTTGTGCAGGATTTCTGAAAGCGATAGCTTTCACATGACGTTGAGACCGTTTGGTTTTTGGGTCAGCTCTTTGACATTGTGAAGATAGAAGAAAGAGAAACGTGGACGGCGAGGTTCTTGCGAACGGAAGCCGGGTCCTTG
>NZ_JAUYGL010000100.1 GCF_030689745.1 Devosia sp. | reverse complement strand
CGCCAGCCACGCCAATTCGTCCAAGAAGCCGGAGAACCAGCCGGCGGTGCTGGCCGATATCGGCACGCAACTGGCCGCTGGTGATCGCCGCATCATCGGCGTCATGGTCGAATCCAATCTGGTGGCCGGTCGCCAGGATCTCGTTGCCGGTCGCGAACTGGTTTACGGCCAGTCCATCACCGATGGCTGCATCGATTGGGACCCCACCGTCACCGCGCTAAACGCTCTGGCTGACGCCGTGACCGCCCGCCGTGCCGCCACCAAGCAGCACGTCGCCTAGCGCGTTCTCAGCAGAAGTGGCGCCACTTTCTCGGTTCGAAACCGCGACCAAGCAAAGGCCTGGAGCATTTGACTGGCGAGAACTTGCCCTCCCCCTTCGGGGCGGAGGGCAAGATCGCCATGCACTGACCACACGCTGACCCTTGACCCCCAAGCTGCAATTCTGTTCTGTCGTTTTATGGCCAACAACCCGCTGCTGCTCGTCCCCAACCTGATCACCATCGCGCGCATCCTCGCGATCATCCCGATTGCCGTGCTGGTGATGGATGGTGATCTGATCCTGCGCCTGATCGCACTGATCCTTTACGTGCTGGCGGCGGCCAGTGACTGGCTCGATGGCTACCTCGCCCGCGCCTGGGACCAGTATTCCCCGCTCGGCCGCATGCTCGATCCCATTGCCGACAAGCTCCTGGTCGGCATTCTGATCGCCGTGCTGGCCTGGGATGGCAGTTTTTCGGGCTGGGACATGATCCCGGCCTGCGCCATCCTGTTCCGCGAATTCTTCATTCCGGGCCTGCGCGAATTTCTCGGCAATACCCAGATCGTGCTGCCGGTCAGCAAGCTGGCCAAGTGGAAGACCACCATCCAGCTGGTGGCGCTGGCCGTGGTGCTGTTTGAACGCATCGTGCCCGGCTTCGGCCTGCTCAGCGATGTCCTGCTCTGGCTGGCGGGCGCCCTGACGATCTGGACCGGCTGGGACTATCTACGCGCCAGCTGGCCGCATCTGTCGGGGCCGGCGAAATGAAGATCCTCTATTTCGCCTGGCTGCGCGAACGCCTCAATCGCGGCGAGGAGGAAGTCTCCCCGCCCGACGGCGTCGTCACCATTGCCGACCTCATCGACTGGCTGGCCCAGCGCGACGAGGCCTTTGCCCATGCCGTCGAGAAGCGCAGCCTGATCAGGTCGGCGCTCGACGCCAGGCTGGTGCCCCATACCACCCCGATTGCCGGCGCCAGCGTCGTCGCCCTGTTCCCGCCCATGACCGGAGGGTGACTGATGAGCGTGCGCGTCACCACCGACGCTTTTGACCCCGGCGCCGAAACCAATTCCTTTCTCGCCGCTGGCAAGGGCGCCGGTGCTGCGGTGACCTTTACCGGCATGGTCCGCTCCAGCCCCGACGCGCCGATCACCACCCTATCGCTCGAATGCTACCCGGAACTGGCGATCAATCAGCTCTCGGCCATGCTGGCCACTGCCACCGCCCGCTTTGACCTGCTCGCCGCCACCATCATCCACCGCTATGGCGTGCTGCGCGCCGGCGAGCCCATCGTCCAGGTCATGACCCTGTCGGCGCACCGCCGTGCGGCGTTCCAGGGCGCAGAATTCCTGATGGACTACCTCAAGACCGATGCCCCGTTCTGGAAGCAGGAGAGCGGTCCCGACGGCACCCGCTGGGTCGCCGCCAAGGGCGACGACGATGCCGCCAAAGCGCGCTGGGACTAGGGTTTGCTGCATTATTTTGGCCGCGAACCAACCTGCCAATTGTGGCCAGAACGTGCTAATGAACCGACTGCATTTGTGACATTGAAGGTCTCATGGGTCGCTATATCGAGTTATCCACGACGCAGGACTCGGACCTGGTGGTCCGCTGTTCGGGAGATTGGACCTCAGCCAATGCGCGCGCGCTTGAGCTCGATGTCGCCGCCACAGAGCCTTCACTCGCCAAAAGCACCAACACTGTCATAGACATAGCCGCCATCGATGCACTCGACACCATCGGTGCCTGGCTGCTCACCCGCCTGCGCCGCCAGGGTGCAGGCCCCTCGGGCGGTTTTGCTGGTGCCTCGGGCAAACACCAGAGCCTGCTCGAGCGAATCGACAATTATGACCCCGAAGAGGCGCCCGCCCCGACGCGCGAAAACTGGTTTACCGCCCCCTTCGACACGCTCGGGCGCACCATTATGGGTGGCAGTGGCGATATTTACGCCATCAACACCACGCTGGGCCATCTGCTGTCGGCATTCGGGCAAACCATGATCGGGCGGGCGCCGCTGCGCCTGGCCAGCTTCGTGCAGCAGTTTGAACAGATCATCCTGCGCGCCATTCCCATTGTGGCGCTGATCTCGCTCGTCGTCGGCGCCATCATCACCCAGCAGACCATTCTGCAATTGCGCAATTTTGGCGCTTCCATCCTGGTTGTCGATCTGGCGGCCATCCTGATGTTCCGCGAGATCGGCGTGCTGCTGGCGGCCATCATGGTCGCCGGCAGATCCGGCTCGGCCATCACCGCCGAAATCGGCTCGATGCGGATCCGTGAGGAATTTGACGCCCTGCGGGTCATGGGGGTTGATCCCTATCAGGCCCTCATGCTGCCGCGCACCCTGGCGCTGATTGTCGGCCTGCCGCTGCTGGCTTTCGTCGGCTCGATGGCCGGCATGGCCGGGGCGATTCTGGTGGCCCGGGTCTATGGCGATATCCCGGTGGACGTGTTCATCATCCGCCTGCGGGATGCGATGACCATGACCAGCATCATGGCCGGCCTGATCAAGGCGCCCTTCATGGGCTTGCTGATCGGGCTGCTCGCTTCGCTCGAAGGCATGAAGGTGCAGGGCTCCTCCGAATCGCTGGGCCGGCGCACCACCTCCTCGGTCGTCAAAGCCATCTTCGTCGTCATCGTGGCCGATGGCCTGTTTGCCGTCTTCTATGCGGCGATCGGATTCTAGCCATGGACACCGCCCCCACCCCGGCAGCCCCTGCCGCCATGACCGTGCATGATCTGAACGTCGGCTTTGGCAATGTCACGGTGATTGACGGGTTGAGCTTTGAACTGCGCACCGGCGAAATTCTTGGCCTGATTGGCCCGTCCGGCTCCGGCAAGACGGTCACCATGCGCGCCATGGCGGGTCTGGTGCCGCATCGCCGCGGCGAGATCACCATTTTTGGTCGCCCCTTCTCCGAGCTGACGATACGCGAACGTGAACTGCTCCGCCGCGACTGGGGTGTATTGTTTCAGCAGGGCGCCCTGTTCTCCTCGCTCAGCGTGCTGGAAAATATCGAGTTCCCCATGCGCGAGCACCTCGACCTGTCGCCAAAACTGCGCCGCGAAATTGCCCATGTGAAGCTCGACCTGGTCGGCCTGCCGCCCAGTGCGGCGCAAACCTTTCCGGCCCAGCTTTCTGGTGGCATGATCAAGCGGGCGGCACTAGCCCGCGCACTGGCACTGGACCCCAAAATTCTGTTTCTCGACGAACCCACCGCTGGCCTCGACCCGATTGGCGCGGGCAAGTTCGACGAGTTGATCGTCACCTTGAGCAAGACCCTGGGATTGACGGTGCTCATGGTCACCCATGATCTGGACAGTCTTGAGGCGGCCTGCGACCGGATTGTGGCCCTGGCCGATGGCAAGCTGCTCAAGGCTGGTACCTTGACGCAGATGCGTGCCGCCACCGAGCCCTGGCTCAGAGATTATTTCCACGGCCCCCGCGCCCACAACCTCGAAGGCTAGACCATGGAAAACAAAGCAAATTATACCATCGTTGGGGCCATCGCCACCGCCGTTCTGGTTGCCTTTGTCGGCTTTGTCTTCTGGTTTGCCGGGCCCTCGAGCAACACCGCGACCGCCAGCTACGAGGTGATTTTCACCGGCACTGTTTCCGGCCTCAGCGCCGGCACCGAAGTGCAGTTCAACGGCATCAAGATCGGCCAGGTCAAAGCCGTCGCGCTCGATCCAGCCGATATCAACCGCGTCATTGCGGGCATCGAAATCGACGCCTCGATCCCCATAAAGGCCGATACCAAGGCGCTGATGGGCTTTCAGGGTCTGACGGGCGTTGGCTCGCTGCAATTGTCCGGTGGCACCGAGCAGGCCGGACCACCACCGATCGAACCGGGCCGCAGCGTGCCCACGCTCTATGCCAAGGTCTCCGATTTCCAGTCGATCCTGGATGGCCTGTCGACCACCATCAATGGCACAGCCACCGCGGTTGACCGTCTCAATGGCTTTCTTGACGCCAATGATGCCAAGCTCAACGAGACCATCAGCAATGTTGCCGCGTTCAGTGATGCGCTGGCCGCCAATGCCGATGGGGTCAAGGATGCACTGGCCAGCATTGCCGATGCCGGCAAGCAGGTTGGCCCGATGGCCGAGCAGATCGGCGACCTGTCCACCAAATTGGGTGAACTGACCGAGGCCATTCCCCCGGAAAAAGTCACTGAGGTCGTCAACAACATCGCCGATTTCAGCGACACGCTGTCCCGCAATTCCGGCAAGGTGGACGAGTTCTTCACCGCAGCATCCACCCTGGCTGACGACGTCACCAAAATGAGCGCAACCTTGTCGCAAAGCGTTGACCGCATCGACGCAGTGACCGCGGCGGTGGATCCGGAGGCAGTCAGCCGCATCGTCGCCAATGCCGACACCTTCTCGGGTGAAATCACCACAGTAACCGCCGACCTCAAGGACATCCTGGCCGCCCTGCCGCCGGAAAAAATCACTACTGTCGTCGACGACATCGCCACCTTCACCGACAGCCTGGCGCGCAACTCTGATCAAATTGACAGCCTGTTTGCGGCCACTGAGACCTTGGCCGAGGGCCTCACTGCCATGGTGGCCGATCTCGACCCGGTCGTTGCCAAGATCAATCAGGTCGCTGCTGGTATCGACCCGGACCTGGTCAGCCGCGTCCTGGACAATATCGATGAATTCGCCACCAAGCTCGGCGACAATTCGACCAATGTCGATACCATCATGGCCAATGCGACTGAAATCTCCCAGTCGCTGACCGGCTCGGCCACCAAGGTCGACGAAATCCTGGCCAAACTCGACGCTTCAGTCAGCAATGCGGAAGGCGAAGGGCTGTTTGCCCAGATCGGCGATGCTGCCGTTTCGATCCAGCAATTGGCCGACCAGCTCAATACCAGCACGGCCAGCATTGCTGTCGGATTGAACAATTTCACTTCCAGCGGACTACCTGGTTATGCTGCCCTGGCGGCAGAAGCGCGGGCGACACTGGCGCGGTTTGACCGCGTGGTCCGCAATCTGGAAAGCAATCCGCAGGGCCTGATTTTTGGCGGCGAAACCGTTCGCGAATACAACAAGAGGTAGGCTCGATGTCCACCACACGACGCGCATTCATGGTTTTTGGGGCATCCGCGCTGACCCTTGGTCTGGCCGGCTGCTTCACCACCACGCCGCCCATAACCTATGACCTCACCAGCGCCAGCCAGATACCGATGCGCCGGCGCTCGTCGCGGGTGGTGGTGATCACCCTGCCCGTCGCAGTGCAGACCTACGACAGTCAGCGGGTCGTCGTCCGGGACGTCGGCAATATGCTCAGCTATCTGCCCGAAGCTCAGCTGTCGGACACCCTGCCCCGTCTGCTGCAGACCCGCCTGCTGCAGACCTTTCAGGCCTCCAACTTCCCCAATATCGGTCGCCCGGACGATCAGCTCAGCGTCGACATCACCCTGGCCACCGAGATACAGGCTTTCGAGATCGACGTCAGCAAGGGCAATCTGGCCACCGTCACCATCAACGCCAAGCTGGTCGACGAACGACGCGGCATGATCTTCGCGAGCAAGACATTCTCGTCGGCTCAGCCCTCCACCACCGAGCCGGCCGCCGCCGCCATCGGGGGACTGGACATCGCCTTGCGTCAGGTCATGTCCGAAATTCTGCAATGGACCGCGCAAACCGCCTGACCGGCCTTGGGCGTTCTATGCAGGAGCAGCGCCACTTCTGCTGAAAACGCGACCAATCAAGAACTTGAAGCGATTTGCCCGTTTCAGCGAAACGGCGACCAGCACCAGGCTCAACGAAAAGCCGGGCCCTTCGGCCCGGCTTCGTCATTGCAGCAATGCCGAAATTACTCGGCCGCAGCGCGCTTGGGCTGAACCTCTGCCGAATAGGCATCGATCAGCGTGCGGCAACCCACGCTCGGGGTGAATTTGTACTCCCCGATCTCGCTGACAGGCGTCACCTCGGCGGCCGTACCGGTCAGGAAGCACTCATCGAACTGGCTCAGCTCTTCGGGCATGATGTGACGCTCGGTAACCGTATAGCCATTGCGCTTGGCCAGCTCGATCAGCGTCTGGCGTGTAATGCCGTTGAGGAAGCAATCGGGGGTTGGTGTGGTGATCTCTTTGCCCTTGATGAAAAACACATTGGCGCCGGTCGCTTCAGCCACATAGCCGCGATAGTCCAGCATCAGCGCATCGGCATAGCCATTGGCCATCGCCGCGTCCTTGCTCAGCGTGCAGATCATGTAGAGGCCGGCCGCCTTGGCCGAGGAAGGGATCGTCTCGGGCGACGGACGCTTCCACTTGCTCCACTCCAGGCGAATGCCCTTGAGCTTCTCCTCAACGGAAAAATAGCTCGGCCACACCCAGGCGGCGATCGCCAGATGCACGGTGTTGTTGCGCGCCGGCACACTCAGCTCTTCCGAACCGCGCCAGGCGACTGGACGCACATAGGCATCGACCAGATTGTTCTTTTCCAGAACCGCGCGCTTGGCCTCTTCGATCTGCTCGACCGACCAGGGCATCGGCATGTCCAGCGTGGCCGCCGAGCGGATCAATCGCTCCGTGTGCTCACGCGATTTGAAGATCTGTCCGCCATAGGCGCGCTCGCCTTCAAACACCGAACTGGCATAGTGCAGCCCATGCGTCAGCACGTGAATTTTTGCGTCTTTCCAAGGTTTGAATTCGCCATCAAACCAGATCCAGCCTTCACGCTGGTCCATCGGCACGCCGGCCATGGTTGTCTCCTGAAAATGCCTGCGGGCGCCACGCGGGCTGCCCATTTTGGCGCCGATCATGCCCCAGCTCCCAGCCCTTGGCAAACGACATAGGCTGAGGGATAAGTCATCAACGGCGTCCTGATGGGAAAACAATGGCAGCGTACGAAAACAATGTCAACAAGGCTGACATAAATCACGCTGGTCCCGACGGCGAAACCCTCCCCCTCGATATTATGGGCCTGTTTTTCTTCGCCTATCGCGACTTCACCGGCGATGCCGACGCCATGCTGGGGCATCAGGGTTTTGGCCGGGCCCATCACCGCGTGCTGTACTTTGTCTGCCTGCGCCCCGGCATGCCGGTGGCTGATTTGCTCGACATTCTCAAGATTACCAAGCAGAGTCTGGCGCGCGTCCTGCGCCAATTGATCGACAATGGTTATATCGAACAGAAGACGGGCCGGTCAGACCGGCGCCAGCGCCTGTTGTTTGCTACCGACAAGGGGCGGGATTTCTTCGGGACGCTGTCGACGACCCAGGCCAGCCGGATCAATGATGCCCTTGCGGGCCTGCCCCCAGAATCCCGCAAGACCATTCTCCATTTCCTGGTGGGCATGGTGGACCCTGCCGACCGCGCAACCCTTGAGCGGCTGAACCTGATGATCGGTCTCTGACGCGCCTTCAATGCCTGACAGCCACGCGCCAACAAAAAAGGACGCGAAACCGAAGTTTCGCGTCCCACGGGGCCACCACAAAGGAGCGTCAACCTCTGCGGCAACCGCCGACCGTTTGGCGACTCAAAGGTCAGAGCGCCAAAACTCTTGCCCCTGGCTTTGATGATGCCGTAGGGGTTGCTCGAACAACGGCGCGCCGCCATCAGGGTTCCAGCGCAAGCAAACTGTGATCGAGTAGTTTATCGTGAACGGCACAAGGCGGCTCCCGCCTTCGCTCGTTCGCGTCAAAAAAACGCCCGGCCGAAGCCGGGCGTCTCAGAAAGAGGCCGTCGAATTAGTTGGCGGCGGGAACGTCGGTGTCCTCGGGCAACAGACCGGCATCCACACAATCCTGCGCGGTGATATCGTCAAT
>NZ_JAUYGL010000095.1 GCF_030689745.1 Devosia sp. | reverse complement strand
TGGGTTGCCCGCATGATGATGATGGGGCTCGAGTTCCTCGATGAGGAGCCGTTCCACACAGTCTATGTTCACGCCCTGGTCCGCGACGAAAAGGGCCAGAAGATGAGCAAGACCAAGGGGAACGTCATCGATCCGCTTGAGCTTATCGACCAGTACGGTGCCGACGCCACGCGCTTCACGCTGGCGGCGATGGCCGCGCAGGGGCGCGACATCAAGCTGTCGATGAGCCGGGTGGAAGGCTATCGCAACTTCGTCACCAAGATCTGGAACGCCGCCCGGTTCCTTGAAATGAACGAGTGCCGCCGGGTCGAGGGTTACGATCCTAAAGCCAACACGCTGCCGCTCAATCGCTGGATCGTCGGGGCCACGGCGCGGGGCGCGGCCGCGGTCACCCAGGGCATCCTCGACTACAAGTTCAACGAAGCCGCCAATTCGGCCTATGATTTCGTCTGGGGCACCTTCTGCGACTGGTATGTCGAGTTCGCCAAGCCCGTCTTCATGGGCGAGGACGAGGCCGCCAAGGCCGAAACCCGCGCTACCGCCGCCTGGGCGCTCGACCAGATCCTGACCATCCTGCACCCCTTCATGCCTTTCGTCACCGAAGAGCTGTGGGCCGAGACCGGCAAGTTCGGCTCGCCGCGCCAATCCATGCTGATCCTGACCGAATGGCCCGATCTGGCCGGTCTCGAAGACGCCGAAGCCGATGCCGACCTGACCTGGCTGATCGATGTGATCACCAATGTCCGCTCGGTGCGCAGCGAAATGAACGTGCCGGCCAGCGCCAAGCTGTCGCTGGTGGTGGTTGGCGCCAATGAAACGACGCTGCGGCGTCTGGTGGCCGGCACCGCGCTGATCACCCGGCTGGCTCGGCTCGAGGAGATTACCCCGCAGGCCGACGTGCCCGGTGAGTCGGCCCAGTTCGTGGTCGGCGAAGCCACCTGGGCGCTGCCGCTGGCCGAGTTCATCGATATTCCCACCGAGAAGCTCCGCCTCGCCAAGGAAGTGAGCAAGCTCGACGGCGAAGTCGCCCAGATCGACAAGAAGCTGGGCAATGAGCAGTTCGTTGCCAAGGCACCTGAAGAGGTGATCGAGGAGCAGAAGGCCCGGCGCGAAGCAGCCGTAGAGCGTCGTCAGCATATCGCCGAAGCGCTGAAAAGATTGGGGTGACGCGGCCCCCCCACCTAGCCTCCCCCTGAAGGGGGAGGGACATATCCGGGACTAGATCACCATCACGCCACGCGACCTGAACGGCTCCTCCCCCTTCTTCAGGGGGAGGCTGGGTGGGGACTAAATCCGCCCCGACACCCGATGCAGCCTGGCATATAGCCCGCCCGCCGCCATCAATGTGTCGTGCGTGCCTTGCTCGCCGATACCATCCGCCGTCAGCACGATGATGCGGTCAGCATGGCGTACGGTGGACAGACGATGCGCGATGACAATGGTGGTGCGGCCTCGTGCCAGGGTCAGCAGCGCCTGTTGCACAGCACTTTCGCTGTCATTGTCGAGCGCGCTGGTCGCCTCGTCAAAGATCAGAATCGCGGGATCTTTGAGAAATGCCCGGGCGATGGTCAGCCTTTGCTTCTGCCCACCCGAAAGCTTGACCCCGCGTTGCCCGATATCGGTATCGTAGCCTTGGGGCAGGGCGCTGATGAACTCATGCGCATTGGCGGCCTTGGCGGCGGCGATGATGGCGGCATGATCGGCATCGGGCCGCCCATAGCGCAGGTTTTCCGCCACACTGCCACTGAACAAATAGATGTCCTGCGCCACCACGCCCACGCTGCGCCGCAGTGAGGCCAGGCTGACTTCCCGGGTGTCCTGGCCGTCAATGCTGATCTGCCCGCCCGTCACCTCGTAGAAACGCGGGATCAGCGCACACAGCGTGCTCTTGCCCACCCCGGACGGGCCAACCAGGGCGACAAACTCGCCGGCCTGGATCTCCAGCGACAATCCGCTGAACACGCGATTGACGTCTCCCTGGTAGCCAAAGCTGACACCTTGCAGGGTGATCGTTCCGGCGACCGGCTGCAACGCCTGCGCGCCGGGTCGGTCGGCGATTTCGGGGACCAGCTCGAGGATTTCCATGGCGCGCACAAAGCCGGTATAGCCCTCCTGCCAGACGCGAACCACATTGGCGAGGCGCTTGACCGGGTCGACCAGTACCCCCACGCAGAGCAGGAAGGTCAGCAGTTCGGCCGTCGACAGACCCGCGGTGAGGATGCGCAGTGCGCCCGCTACGATCACGCAGATGGTGACTATCTGGGCAAAGCCTTCCATGCCCACCGAGAACCAGGCTTCGTTGCGATATCCCTCGCGCCGGCTTTCAACGAACCGCTGGTTCTCATCGTCAAACTGCTGCAATTCAAGCAGTTCGTTGCCGAACGACTGCACCACCCTTATGCCCGCGAGGCTATCCTCCACCCGTTCATTGATCGCGCCGATACGGGCCTTGTTGCGTAGCCAGGCCAGACCAATCTGACGGTTGAAATAGAGCGCATAGATCACCGCGAGCGGAATCATTGCTGCGATCATGCCGGCCACGACCGGGTCAATCAGGAACAACACCGCCAATGCGCCAGTAATTTTGAGCAGGCCAATCGCCAGGTCTTCCGGTCCGTGGTGAAACAATTCTCCAAGTGCAAAGGTGTCGTTGGTGATACGGCTCATCAATTGCCCGACCTTGTTCCGGTCATGAAAGGCAAATGGCAGTTTGTGACAATGGGCGAACAGTTCGCGCCGGAGGTCGGCCTCGATGCGCGAGCCCATCATGTGACCTTGATAGTCGACAAAGAATGTCGCCACGGCCTGCACCGCGAACACCCCCAACATGAGTCCGCCAATGGCGAGAATTTGCTGTAGCCCGTTCTCGTCCCCGGAAAGCTCCGCCAGATGTCCGGTGATATAGCTGGCGCACAGGGGCAGGGCGACCGCCGACGCCGCTACCAGGACTGCACAGCTCAGATCGGCCAGCAGCAAGGGCACATGCGGCCGGTAGTAGGAGACCAACTTGAGCGCCCGCGCGCGGCGTAGCGCGGTTGCCGAAGAATGCTCGCGTTTGGTGGGAAAGAGCTTGCTTAGAAAATGGCTATGGCGCGCATCGGCTGGCGCCTCCGTCCACGGAAATTGAAAGTGCATGACCCGTCATGTCCTGTTGATGATTGACTGCTGCCAGTTCGGACATGGTTTTCATCGGGTACTCCCAAGGCTCAATTGTTGCACGCTTGAGTATGCGCAGGCCTTTACTTGTCGGCAACTGGGCTGTGGCGCTTTGCCGACCGCCTGTGCTGGTCCTGCCACAATTGTTCGTGGCGTCCTTATGTGACGATTCCGCAACAACGCATTTGAATCGAAATGGCCATCCCGACTTGCAAGGATTTGGCGATGTTTATCGCCACAATCTCACCCTAAACAAATCTGGCTAAGACATCCGGGGCGAATGGCAAGAGGCAGGTTGAGCATCGGCTCGCGACGTCTTGAGTTTCACACACCGTTGTCTGAACCGGTTGGCCAAACTGCTGATTTTGCGCGAATGTGCATACTTGTCAGGAGGTTGGCCAAGTTAGGGAGGTTAGGCTTTAACGTGACCGACGCGATAGCTGCGCAGAAGCGCACCACAATGCGACACGGCGAGCACGGAATTCCCGTTCTCGTGAAGGACTTGGCTTCAATGCGGTCACAAACCGGGTTTAATAATTTCTTAACAGTGCTTTTGACGTGTGGCGTCACACCGCAAAAGCCGTCGGCAGCGCCGGCAAACAACAGGGCCATTGGCTTGGCTCAATCGGGGTCAGCTCTATTGGCCCGGCAGAAGCACACCGTCCGCGTCACTGCGGGCAAAAGGAGTATAATGCGGACCATTAGGGACAATTCCCTGATCTCCGTGGCGATGGCGAGTTTGCTGACCTTGGCGGTCTCGATCTTGCCCGTGCACGCGCAGACTGCGGCCGATGCCGCACTGAATATGGCCAACATGCTCGACGGGGCAGGCGGCGGCATATCCAGTGGTGAACTGCTGGCCGCGCTGCAGAACGCCGCTGAGGCCGGTCAGCCCATGGCCATGTGGCAGCTCGGCACCATGTATGAAAACGGCGAGGGCGTGGCCCGCGACCCGGCCAAGGCCTTTGGTTATTTTGCCCAGATTGCCAATCAGCATGCCGACGCCGCGCCCAAGGGCGTTGAGGCCGATATCGTGGCGCGCTCCTTCGTCAAGGTTGGCGACTATTACAAACAGGGACTGCCGGACGCCGGGATTCCTGCCGATGCCAATCGCTCACACGCCCTGCTGCTGCACGCCGCCACCTATTTCGGTGATGCCGATGCACAATATCGCGTTGGCCTGCTGTATCTGCGGGAAGACGAGCTGGGGGTAAACCCTTTGCAGAGCGCCCGTTGGTTCTCGCTGGCGGCCCGCAAGGGCCATTGTCCGGCCCAGGCTCAACTCGGCGAATTGCTGTTCAACGGGGTTGAAGGGATCGCGGCTCAGCCGGTGGAAGGCCTTATGTGGCTGACGCTCGCCCAAGAGCGTTGCCTGGGCACGGCTGACGCTGGCTGGATCGATGAAAAACTCAATAACGCGCTGTCGCTGGCCGCTCCCGATGTGCAGAGCGAGGCCGCCGCATTGGCGCTCTCCATTGCGCCGCAATTTGCCGGCTTCTGATGGCATGGCGCTTGCTGCCTTCCTGCGCGCCTAGAACCAGCGCGTCTAGAAGCTGAACTGACCCTCAACCGGCACGTGGTCGCTCGGCCTGTCCCAGCCGCGGACATCCTTGTGGATGCGCACATCGTCAAGCCGGTCGGCCGCCTGTGGCGAGAGCAGCAGATGGTCGATGCGAATGCCGGCATTGCGCCGCCATGCCCCGGCCTGAAAATCCCAGAACGTATAGACCTGCTCACTCGTGGTGGCCCGCAGCGCATCGGTCAGACCCATATTGGTCAGGGTGCGGAACCGCTCAAGGCTCTCGGGCCGGTACAGCGCATCGCCCCACCAGGCCTGGGGATCATGCGCATCGATCGGCGCCGGAATCAGATTGAAATCGCCCAGCAGCACAAACGGCTCTTCCAGCAGCAGCCGTTCGGCGACATAAGCTTCGAGCCGCCGCATCCAGGCCAGCTTGTAGGGAAATTTCTCGCTGTCGACCGGGTTGCCGTTGGGCAGATAGATGCCGCATACCCGCACCACGCCGGATACGACTGAAAATACCCCCTCGATCAGCCGCGCCTGCTCGTCGCCGTCATCGCCGGGCAGTCCGCGGCTCACCTCGTCAAAGGGCAGCAGCGACAGGATGGCCACGCCGTTCCAGCTCTTCTGCCCATGGGTTTCCACATTGTAGCCCAGCGCCTCGATCTCGGCCCGGGGAAAGCCCTCATCGACCGATTTGATTTCCTGCAGCACCACGATGTCGGGCTTTTCCTGGCTCAGCCAGGTCAGCAGGATTTCGAGCCGGGCCTTGATGCCGTTGATGTTCCAGGTGGCGATGCGCATAAGAAGTCTCCGTTGCCGAACGCTACTTCTCCAGCGGGCAGGGGGCAACACTAGAGCGCGGCATAAACCGCGTTACGCACCGCGTCGACATAGGCGCCATCGACACCGGCCGGCGCGGTATTGCTCATCATCAGCACGGTTAGCTCCCGCGCCGGGTCGACAAACCAGGAATGGCCATAGATTCCGCCCCAGCCCAGCGTGCCGACGCTTTCGGGCGTCCCGGCCGCGACGGGATCAACGATGATGTC
>NZ_JAUYGL010000086.1 GCF_030689745.1 Devosia sp. | reverse complement strand
GACATCGCCTGATGAATGCTCGCCATGCCCGTCCAAGGTGATCCTGTAGTTTGGCATTCGTCCTAGCCCTTCCGCACTAGGCAGCGGCCAATTGGCTTGACCTCTGCAATAGACCGACCATGATTTGGTCATGGGGGATTCTTCATGACCGAAAAACAAGCGGCGAACGACAAGAAAAGCGCAACAACTACCATCATCGGCATCGCTTCCGTAATTTGGTTGTTGACGTGCGTTTGGCTATTCTGGATTGCCGCACCCTGTGACGTTACGCAGACCGGATGGTATGCCCGCAAGGTTAGCTGCTTGGCTTCGAACGAAATGGGAGACTCGTTGGCGGGTGCATTTGCGCCGCTGGCGTTCCTATGGCTGATCGCCGCCGTTTTCTTACAGCGCAACGAACTTTCCGCTCAGAGGCAGGAGTTGAGAGAGTCCCGCGAAGTTGCGCAAGCCCAGGTTGTGGAGGCTAGAAACAACGTTGCGTTCATGGCGAAGCAGACGCAGTTACTCCAAGGAAGGGAGGAGTTTGAGCGCAAGGCAAATTTGGATGAAGATTTCAGGGATTATATTGAGGCTCTGAATGATTTTGTTGAGTCTTCATTCAAAACAATACTAATAGCCACGCGCGAGAACGATGGATTCGGCAGCGAAGGTGACTACCCTGTTGTTACTCTAAATTCATCCGACACCCAGTACATTTTCAAAAGACTTCAAGCATACTCAGAAAAAATTTCTGAGTGCTCTATCGAAGCCTACAGGGTAGCAGAGACGGGCCGGAGAATTCGATACAGAGGCATTGAAGAGCTCAAGAGTATTGAGAGCCATTTACTGGTTCTGTCAAAAAAGGCAGAAGCTGTGTCTGATCCCCTTCAAATTCGGTTCCAAATAATAAATGCAGATAATGCAGCGTGGCGCATTGGCGTATTAGTCAATTTGCTTGAGGGGAGCGGAGAACTGATTCCGGAAATTGACTATTAGAGAAAATCTCCAATAGGGGATTCATATTTCGTTTTCGGCCTGGACCTCCTGGAGGGGCTTATGCGTCGTTTAGTTCTATTGGCTTGTTTTCTTCTAGGCGTGTCTTCCGTGCACGGTCAAGCATTTGGCGTATACGAGGGTATGCCCTATGCAGAAATAGAATTCACCTCGTCTGAAATTGGGTGGTTTAACCCACCAGAGCCAAGTCCCTATTTCGACAATTACCAGATTTCAGCCACCGAAAAGTCAGGTGTATGTGGCGTAACGGGCCATCAATTTGGTATTGCACTTGACCAGCGTGACTCAATGTTCCGGCGTGTTAGCCGGCTATAGACGAGGACTGTAGAGTTCCAATGCTGATTTGAAGAAATAGAGGATTCACATCTTGTCCTCAATCAGGCATATTGTGGTAACATAATACCACATTGGATGCGCTGTTGCCCTTCACCGACTTCCTTCCTGCCGTCTTCCGCAAAGCTGAGCCTGAGCTGACCGCCCCCGAGCCGGTGGCGCTCACCGATCCGCTGTCCGCCTGGCTCTTCGGTGCCACCCCGACGCACTCCAATGTGTCAGTGACGCCGAAGTCGGCAATGCAGGTGCCCGCCGTTTCGTCAGCGGTGGAGTTGATTGCCGAGGCAGTGGGCACTTTGCCGGTCAAGCTTTTCGTGCGTAATGCCAAGGGCAAGGAAGTCGACCCTGCGCACCCTGCCTTTCGCCTTGCGCACGATGAGGCCAATGATTGGACCAGCGCTGCCGAGCTGCGCACCCAGCTCACCCATGATGCCCTTCTGCATGATCGTGGCGGCTTTGCGCTAGCCAACCGCGTCAATGGCCGCGTTGTCGAGTTCATCCGGCTTGATCCACTCACGGTAGAACCAAAGTCCGACGATGCCACCGGCGAACCCTTCTATGTGGTCCGGCAGGGCCGTAGGTCAGCGCGGTATGAATACCGGGACATCCTCCATATTCAGGCGTTCGGCGTCTCCGCACCCATCAACCGTGCCCGCAACGCCATCGCCCTGGCTATCGATCTTGAGCGTCACGCTGCCAAGCTCTTCGCCAACGGCGCACGCCCTTCCGGCATCCTGAGCACCGACGCCAAGACGCCGCCCGCGCTCAAGAACATTGCCGACATGTGGAATGCCACGTTCGGTGATCCGAACAACACCGGCAAGCCCGCGATCCTGCCTGAAGGCACCGCCTATCAGCAGACCGGCCTCAACAGCGTCGATGCCCAGTTTGAGCAGATGCGCCGTTTCCAGACCGAAGAGATTGCCCGCGCCTTCCGGGTGCCGCCCACCATGCTTTTCGACCTCACGCGCGGCACCTGGTCCAACACTGAAGAGATGGGGCACCAGTTCCTCACCTACACGCTGCGCCCTTGGCTGGACGCATGGGAGTGGGCTTATGCCCGAGTGTTGCTGACCAGCGAAGAGCGCGCCGACCGCTTCTTTGAGTTCATCACCGACGACTTGCTCACCGTAAGCTTCGCCACCCGCGCCACGTCCTATGGGCAGTATCGCAGCATGGGCGTGCTCACCGCCAATGAAGTCCGCGCCGGTCTCAACCTGCCGCCGCTGCCCGGTGGTGATGAGCTGGGTAGCCCGCATATCAATCCCGACCCGACGCCCGCACCGCAGGCCGATAACGACAATCCCCCTGATACCGAGAAAGACGCCGCCTGATGCACCAAGCATTCTTTGGCGACCGTGAGCGGGACTTCTCGCTCACGCCGCACCTGATTCCAGAATTTGAATGTGTGACCGGCAAGGCCATCGGCGCGACGGTCGATAACCTGCGCGGCATGTCCTTTGCCCAGATAGTCACCACCGTGCGGCTTGGCCTCATCGGTGGTGGCACGCACCCAGAAGAGGCTAATGCGCTCGTGCAGACCTATGTGAATGCCCACCCGCTGGGTGAGCTGCACTTGCTGGCGCTCGACATTCTCACCGACCTCTGGACCGGCCCGGAAGTGCAGCCCAGCGATGAGGTTGCAGCCTGATGGAAAAGCTCGAAATCAAAGCCGAAGTCAGCATCGATGATGCTGGCACCATCACCGGCATGGCCTGGCCTTTCGGCGATGCCGACAGCGTTGGCGACATCATCGAAAAGGGCGCTTTCTCGCTGCCGCCTGCGCTGCCCATCGTCATGGAGCATGACCAGAAGCAGGTCGTGGGTGTCTGGGAAAGCTATGCTGAGACCGACACCGGGCTTGAGGTGAAGGGCCGTCTCTTCGTGGAGGGCATCGGCCCGGCGCGTGAGGCCCGCCAGCTTTTGCGTAACGGTCGCGTTACGGGATTGTCTATCGGTTTCAAGGCCGATGGCTTCGATGCGCTGCCCACAGGCGGGCGCAAGTTCAACGCCCTCACCATCACCGAAATCTCTCTTTGTCGCCGTCCGGTTCATCCGCGCGCGCGGATTACCTCTGTCAAATCCATCAATCAGGAAACCCGTATGGACCCCGAGACTAATGACGACGCTGCCCAGCTTGAGCTGAAGTCAGCCAATGACAACATCGCCAAGCTCACTGCCCGGCTGGACAAGGTTGAAGCCAAGTCCAATCGCCCGGTTGCCGCCAATGACAACCGCCACGCGGCAAACGACAACACTGAGCGCAAGGCATTCGCAGACTTCATGCGGAATGGCGATACCAGCGAAGTGAAGTCGCTGGGCTATGGCTCGCCTTCGAGCGGCGGCATTCTGGCACCTGAGCAGGTGGCCACGTCCATCCTCGAAAAAGTGGCTGAGTTCTCACCAGTGCGCAGCCTTGCTCAGACCATCAGCATGTCCGGCCCGCTACTGCAGCTTCCCCGCCTTGTCGATGAAGTCGACCCGGTGCCGGTCACTGAGACCGCGGCCCGCACCGAAGATGAACCGACCTTTGACCAGATCGACCTCAAGCCCTTTGAAATGGCCGTCATCGTTCCGGTTACGCGCATCCTGCTCGAAGATGCCCAGATCGACCTTACCAGCTACCTGAGCAACCACGTCGCCCGGCGATTTGGTCAGAAAGAGGCCACTTGGTTCGTCAATGGCAACGGCACCACCCAGGCCGAAGGCGTTCTTACGTCCACTGCCGTTGCCGAGCATGAAGTTGAAGCCATCACCGGCGATGACCTCATTGACCTCTTCTATTCGATCAAGACCGCCTATTCGTCCAACGGTGCCTGGCTCATGAACCGGCAGACCATGGCCGTCGTGCGCAAGCTCAAAGACACCGATGGCTCTTACATCTGGGAACGCGGCATTGCCGGTGGACAGCCGCCGCAGCTTCTTGGCCGCCCGGTCTATGAAGCGGTGGACATGCCGAGCATTGCCGCCGACGCCACGCCCATCGTCTTTGGTGATTTCGCAACCGGTTACGCCATCGCAGACCGGACCGGTTTCGAAATCATCCGTGACGACCTCACTGGCGCTGGCAACGGCATCGTGAAGCTGCATGCACGCCGTCGCGTGGGCGGTCGCATCATCATGGGCGAAGCCCTGACCAAGCTCAAGATCGCCGCATAATCATGCTTGGCGCGGACGGCATCTTTGTCGAGTTGGCAGGCGAAGCTTACGAGCTTCGCCCGTCTCTCCGCGCCAGTATGCGCCTTGTGCGTCGGCATGGGCTCACCGGCCTGCTTGCCGCCGCGCAGGACTTCAATGTCACCGTCATTCTGGACGTGTTGAGGGACGCCGCCATCAAGCCCAGCCTGTTGCTGGCAGAGATCGCGGCAATTGGCCTTGGCACAGTCCGGCATAGGCTCACCGGCCCGCTGGTAGAGTTCGTCCTGGCTGTTGCTGGCATCGATCCCGATGACACCACGCCGCCCACACCCAGCACCGGCAAGCAGCTCACCCCGGAAGAGACTTTTACCCGGCTCTTCGGCATTGCCACCGGCTGGCTAGGCTGGACCCCAGAGGAAGCATGGAACGCGACCCCCGCCGAAATCATCGCCGCTCAGGCTGGCCGGACGGACCTCATCACCGACGTGTTGAAAGCCGTGTTCGGCACGACCGACACCCAGCCGACCGCCGCACCCTACACACCCACCCAGCTCAAGCAGATCGAAGAGGAAGGCCACGACCCGGCCTTTGACCGAATGGCCCTTCGCGCCCTCAAGGGTAAGGAGCGCGTTGCCTGATGCCTGTTGCTCCACCCCGCCTATGCAGTTGCGGCAACATCGTGCCGTCTGGTGAGCGTTGCGCTTGCCAGATCGCTGGTGATCGCGCCCGCAACGCCCGCCATGATCGTCGCCGCCCATCATCGGCTGCGCGCGGCTATAATCATGAGTGGCGCAAGGCACGGGCTGCCTACCTGCTTGGCCATCCCTACTGCACCCATCCCGGCTGCAATGCGCCCGCCACCCAC
>NZ_JAUYGL010000076.1 GCF_030689745.1 Devosia sp. | reverse complement strand
GCGCAACGGCCTGCGTCACCAGCGGGACGGTCAGCGACAGTGCCAAGCCCCCGGCGATCAGTCCGCGGCGGCTCATAGTCCCGGTATTGCAATCCTGGCACATAGTTTATCTTCCTCGCGTTATTAATATTCGGAGTTCATCAAGAAGCCGAGCGCACCTGCGCCAGCTTCAAAGCAATGCTGAGACCAAGCTTGGCATGGTTCTCTCCAATCGACAGCACGGCAAACTCGGTCGCCGCTATTGGTCTTGCGGCAAGCAATGGTCTGCTACACTGGCATCGCCCGTGGCGCAGAATTCTTCGCGGTCACGCTAAATCTGAACAGGTGACGCCGCTATCCGATTTCCGCAAAACTGTCGTCGGCTCTCTCAGGCGTCAGACGCACCGCGCCAGCGTCGTCGTCGGGGTCTCTTCAAACACCTGCTTGTAGTCGCCGGCGAAGCGGCCGAGATGCAGAAAACCAAACTGCATGGCGGCTTGGGTCACCGTGGTGTTTTGCGGATTTCCGGCGAGCAATGTCGCGCGGACGCGATTCAGCCGAACGAGGCGCAGATAGGTTTGCGGGGACATGCCGACATATTCATGGAAGGCATAGAGTAGCGTCCGCTCCGAGACCGCGAGTGAGACGCAGATATCAACGATGGTGGGCACCGCATGATCGGCCAGTCGCTCCTCGACATAGCTGCGCGCCAGTCGACAAACTCGCAAGGCGCGTGACCGGGCGGCGAGCGGCAGGCGGGTTGCAGCATCGTCCGGGGTGGCAGTCGCGATGCGCAGCGTGGTCTGCAGAACAATGGCGCGCATGACGCCTGGGTCCAACACCTCACCCCTCATCGTCGCAGCATCCGCAGCGCCAAACCATAGCGAAAGCGCCGATTTCAGTTCGGCCAGCCGGGTGGACTGAAACTGCGCGACCTGTTGCGACGGTTGGCCCCAAATCCTCGGATTGAGCGCCCGGGCCGCCGCGATGAACTCCGCCTGCGAAAAGCCGACATAAGTGGTTTGCGTGCCGGCTGGTACGTAAATGTCGAACTCGGTTTGCTCCGGAATGAAGAACACGCTGTCGGCATTGTTGATGGCTTGGTCGGACAACCGGAATGCGGGGTCCAGTGTGCAATAGGAGATGGTGCAAAAATCTGCCGGGGTGGCGCCCAGTTTCTGGATGGCGGCGAACTGTCGCTCCCGCACCACCTGCAGGCCCCCCAGGTCCAGAGTATCCATCTGCGACACCTGC
Organism: Devosia sp.; assembly: GCF_030689745.1. Lineage (GTDB taxonomy): Bacteria > Pseudomonadota > Alphaproteobacteria > Rhizobiales > Devosiaceae > Devosia > Devosia alba. The sequence goes on along the minus strand of NZ_JAUYGL010000076.1, from coordinate 27,858 downwards.
TTGCCGCGGCTGAGCTGATAGCATTCCATGGTCACCCAGGGCTGCATGGCAGCTTGCGCGGCGGCGTACTCGATGGTGGTTGAGCGCAAGCCAGCGCCATTGCTGGCGGCGTTCTGCGCCGGCAGAGCAATGCTGCCTCTGGACGTCACGGCCTCTTGTGGCGTGCCCAGCATCGCCGTCTCCCCCGCGTCGTTGCAGCGGCATTCTGCCAGAAGTGGCGCTCGGATGCGACTATAATTGGAACGCAGGTGCATTGCGGCGGGCGCGAGCGAACCATAGCCACCCGACATCTGGCAAAGAAAGTCCGGACAGGCCGACAAGACCGACCAAAAATTGCCCTCATCGGATTGCCGATTTGGGTTAGCATGGCCCGGCAGTGCTTCTTTTGGAGCTGCAGCGCTTTGTCGAAACGGGAGGTCCGCATGAACACCGCCAATCTGCAACTTGAGGGCCTGCTCATGGCCGTCGCCGCCATCAACCAGGCACTGGTCGCCAAGGGAGTACTCACCACTGCAGAGATTGATCGCGCGCTAACCATAACGGAGCAGACCGCGCTGGGCGATAATCGCCTGACCGAGGACATGTCGCCGGCGAACCGGGACGCGGTGGTGTTCCCGGTCCGTCTGCTGCGAATAGCAAACAACACGGCCGGTGATCGGGGTGTGCCTGCCTTTGCCGAACTGGCCAGGATGGTTGGCGAGACCAAGGGACGGCACAACGACCAGGAGTGACTGCTGCAGCTGCAATATGCTGCCGGCTTTCGCCACCACGAAAGAGCGGGCCCGCTGCAGATTGGCAGCGAGCCCGCGTTGCTGTGCGTGCCAGGGGCCGAGGGCCCCCAGGCTGGGCGTTCCTTGGCTAGATGGGATAGTGGATCGCGCCGTCCTGAACGGTGATCCAGCGCAGCTCGGTGAACTCTGCAATCCCTGCCTTGCCACCGAACCGACCATAGCCGGACGCCTTGACGCCGCCGAACGGCATTTGCGCCTCGTCGTGCACGGTGGGGCCATTGACGTGGCAGATGCCGGATTCGATGCGTGAGGCAACGGCCATGGCCCGGCTGACGTCGCGGCCGAAGACGGCTGCCGACAGGCCATAATCGGTGTCATTGGCGACACGCACCGCCTCATCGACGCTGCCGACGCGGACCACGGCGACGACCGGACCGAAGGATTCGTCGCGGTAGAGTTTCATGCCGGGCGTAACGCCATCGACGACAGTGGCCTGCATGATAGCGCCGTCGACCTGACCGCCAGCGACAATGCGAGCGCCTTTGGCCACGGCATCCTTGACGAGTGCATCGATGCGCTCGGCGGCCGAGACGTCGACCAGACAGCCAAGTGGGGTATCGCCGGTGCGCGGATCGCCAGCCCTGAGCGAGGAAGCCTTGGCGGCGAGCGCTTCAACGAACTTGTCGGCAATCTTGTCATCCACCACGATCCGCTCGGTCGACATGCAAATCTGGCCCTGGTTCATATAGGCGCCGAAAGCTGCCGCCGCCACGGCCTGTTCGAGGTCGGCATCGTCGAGCACGACGAAGGGTGCCTTGCCGCCCAGTTCGAGCAGAGCAGGCTTGAGATTGCGCGCCGAGAGCTCGGCAATGACGCGGCCGACGCGGGTCGAGCCGGTGAAGTTGACGCGACGGATCGCCTTGTGCGCGATCAGCGCCTCAACCAGTTCGGGCGCATCTTCAGGTGCATTGGAGACCACGTTCAGCACGCCGGGGGGCAGGCCGCCCTCGAGCAGCGCGTCGGCAATCAGCTTATGCGTGCGCGGGCAGATTTCGCTTGATTTGAAGACCACCGTATTGCCGCAGGCCAGCGGGGTTGCCAGCGAGCGGACACCCAGGATCACCGGAGCGTTCCAGGGCGCCATGGAGAGCACGACGCCGGCGGCCTGGCGAACGGCATAGGCCGTTGAGCCGGGGCGGTTGGACGGAATGATCTCGCCGGTAATCTGGGTGGTCAGCGAAGCCGCCTCGCGCAGCATGTCGGCCGCCAGCATGACGTTGAAGCCAGCCCATCCGGCGGTAGAGCCGGTTTCCGCGCCCATGGCGGCAATGAAATCGTCGGTGCGGGCCTGCAGGCAATCGGCGGCGGCGAGCAGGATCTTGCGGCGCGCACCGGGGGTGGTCTTGCTCCATTCAGGGAAGGCCGCCGCAGCCGCATCTGCCGCCCGCAAGGCGTCTTCGACCGTCGCTGCTGCAGCACGCGTGGCCAGTTCACCGGTCATGGGATTGTTGCGCTCGAAGGTTCTGCCGCCCGTGGCTGCGGATTCCTCGTTATTGATAAGCAGGTTGAGATCGGTCATGGGAACACTCCTGTTGAAATTGCTGTGGGCGCGGCACCGCCCAGAAAAGCCTGCTGTACAGCAGCATCGCTGCGCAGTGCTGCAGCCGAGCCGGTACCGACAATCCGCCCGGCTTCCATCAGATACCCGCGATCGGCGATGCCCAGGCTCGCCTTGACGTTCTGTTCGACCACTAGCAGGGCGATGTCGGTCTGACCAATGCGCTGAAGTGCCGCGAACAATTCGGTCGTGACAATGGGGGCCAGACCCAGGCTTGGTTCGTCCAGCATCAGCAGGCGCGGGCAACTCATCAGCGCGCGTCCGATTGCCAGCATCTGCTGCTCGCCGCCCGACATGGTGCGGGCGATCTGCTGCTGTCGTTCACCGAGGCGCGGGAACAGGTCAAGGACCAGCGCGCGTTGTCGCGCCTCGTGCGGCCGCGCATGGCGGGGATAGGCGCCCAGTTCGAGATTTTCCGCAACCGTCAGGTCACCAAAGATGCCGCGGCCTTCGGGCACCAGCGCGATGCCCTGTTCGACGAAACTATGGTCCGGGCGACCAACAAGATTGACCCCATCCAGGTTCACCCTGGCACCCGGATTGGGGCGGACCATCCCGGCAATGGCCTTGAGCAGGCTCGACTTGCCGGCGCCATTGGCCCCCAGGACCACCACGGTCTCCTTGTCGGCGACGCTGAGCGCGACGTTGTCGAGGGCCAGATGCTTGCCGTAATGCAGGCTGATGGCGCTGACTTCAAGCATGATCGGCTCCCAGATAGGCGCGGATGACCTCAGCATCGGCCAGTACCTCGGCGGTCGGACCGTCGGCAATCTTGCTGCCGGTATTCATCACGATGCAGCGCGTGCACAATGCCCGAACGGCATCCATCACATGTTCAACCAGCAGGATGGTAATGCCACGCTGACGCAGCGAGCTGATTAGTTCAATTCCCGCCTGCAGTTCGGTGGGGTTGAGACCGGCCAGCCACTCATCAAGCAGCAGCAAGCGGGGATCACTGGCCAGTGCCCGCGCCAGTTCCATGCGTTTGAGGTCAATATAGGTCAGGCTATCAGCGGGTTGATCCGCGCGCCCGCCCAGCCCCACATCGGCAAGCAGGGTGTCGATCTCGGCCTTTGCCCCGGCGCCCCAGAGCGGCGCCTTGCGGAAGGCAAGAGCTGCCAGCACGTTCTCACCTACACTGAGCGAGGGTAGTGCGCGGACCAGCTGGAAGGTGCGGGCGACGCCGCGATGGGCGATGTGCTCGGGTGGCAAGCCGCTGATGGTCTCGTCGAGCAGACCAATACTGCCATCGCTCAGAGGCAGATAGCCGGAAATCATGTTGAGTGCGGTGGTCTTGCCCGAACCATTGGGACCAAGCAGACCGACAATTTCTCCTTCGGCCAGGTCGAACGACAACCCGTTGACGGCAGTCAGTCCGCCGAAGCGCTTGGTCACATTGTTGAGGCGGAGCAGGCTCATGCGCTGGCCTCCTTGCGGGTCAATCGGGCGCGCACGCTATCCACCGCGGCCAGCACCCCATTGGGCAGAACGAAGACAATGGCGATGAACAGCAGGCCCAAAATGATCGAATAGTGGTTGGGGAAATTGGCGGAGAGCCATTCAAACAGCAGGAATAGTGGGATGGCGCCCAGCAGCGGCCCGAATAACCGGTTGGGACCGCCGAGCAAGGCCATGATGACGACAAGGAAACTGGTGGTCGGATTGAACACGATGGAGGGCTCGATATAGGTCCAGCGTGGCGCCTGTATGGCGCCGGCCAGGGTCATGATGACGGCGCTGATGGAGAAGAGCGTCAGCTTGGCGCGGGTGATGCGGATGCCCAGATGGCTGGCCACCACCGGATCGTCACCGATGACGCGCAAGGCCAGCCCGATTTTTGACTGTCGCACCCAGAAGGCAATCGCCAGCGTTGCGGCGAGCAGCGCCAGCAATTGCCAATAGATGTGTTCGGGCCCGAACGGCAGGAAGACGTAGCGGCCCAGCGTGCGGGTGACGTTGACCTCATAATAGGTCACCAACTGGCGCACCAGCTCGGTCAGTCCGAAGGTGAAGATGACAAAATAGATGCCGGCGAGGCGCAGGGTGGCAAGGCCCACCAGCAGTGCCACGACCAGACCAATGGCGGCGGCCGCTAGCAGCACCAGGGGGTAGGGCAGCGTTTCGCTCAGTACCGCCACGGTATAGGCGCCCAGGCCAAAGAACGCGACGGTGGCCAGCGAGATGTAGCGGGTGGGGCCGGAAAATAGCGCCCAGGCGGTGGCCAGAATGCCATAGCCCAGAATGCCGATCATCAAGCCAAGCGGGTAGGGCCCGACCAGCGACGGGACAAAAGCCAACGCGAGCAGCGCGATGAGGGCGGCGGCGAGCTTCATGATGTGGCCTTCCCGAACAGACCCTGCGGACGGACGACCAGCACGGCGAGGAAAATCAGATAGGTGGCGGCCAGCGTCAGCCCCGGATCGATATAGGTGGAAACCAGTGTTTCAACGAGCCCCAGGATCAGCCCGGCGGCCAGCGCGCCCATCAGATTGCCGACGCCGCCCATGATCACCACGATCAGCGCCTTCATGGTGAACACCACCCCCATGGTCGCCGAAAAGGTGAGATACATTGAAATCACCACGCCGCCGGCGGCAGCGAGTGCGCCACCCAGCGCAAAGGCGAAACGGGCAACACTGTCGACATTGACGCCAACCAGAGGGGCCGAAGCCGGATTGGCGGCGACGGCGCGGATCACCGTGCCAAAGCGCGTGCGGGTCAGCAGCACAAAGAGCCCAATGGCGAATGCAACGGCCAGCACCAGCGCGAGCAGCCGGTTGGCCGCAACGATGGTGCCCAGGATATTCACCGGGACGGCAAGGAAATTGTAGCTCTGGAAACCGGAGCCGAAGATAACCAGCGCCACTCCTTGAATGACAAAGAGCAGACCAAAAGTCGCCAGGATCGAGTCACCCTCCAGCCGCCCTCGGTCACGCGATCGGCGCGCCAGCGGTTGCAGCAGGATGGCATAGATCAGCCAGTTCAGTGCAAAGCCCAGCGGCAGGATCAGCAGCATGCCCAGCAGGGGATTGATGCCCAGCGCGCTGAACAGCACGAAGGCCGCAAAACTGGCGGCGATGACGATGTCGCCATAGGCCAGGTTCATGATCCGGGCGACGCCATATTGCAGGGTAAGGCCCATGGCGACGAGGGCATAAGTGCCCCCCAGGACGAGGCCGGTCAGAATGGCGCTGGACAACATGCGTCGCTCCGGTGGTTGGGCAGGCACAGTGGAACGCCTCCTCCTGGTGGAGAGGGCTGGGTGGGGTGAGCGACGAGCAACGGCGCTGGAGGCGACCCCACCCTTAGTCCCTCCCCCGGGGGAGGGAGACCGTTCGTGCTCGACTAGGTGGCTGGAACCCAGTCCGGCTTTGGCACGACTGGATCGCGGCTGCCGTCGCGTTCGGTATGCGCCAGACCAACAAACTTGCCGTCCTGCCATTGGCCGACCGTCCACAGGCTGCGCAACTGGTTATCGACCAGCTTCACCTTGCCGATAATGGTGTCGAATTCACCGCTCGACAGCTCGGCCGAAATGGCTTCGCGGTCGATATCGCCAACGCGTTCAATGGCCTGCTGCAGCATTTCAAGGCTGGCATAGGTGATGGCACTGGCCCAGCTGTCAGGCGCCTGACCGTTAAGCGCGATATGGCGTTCGAAATAGGCAGCGACCGCTTCGCTGTCCGGATCGATACCACCAACGCCCATGACGCCATTGTGGTTGGGCCCGGCAATACCCGGATAGATCGGGAAAGCAGTGCCAACGCCGAGATAGAATACCTTCGGGCTGAAATCGGCCACGACGGCCTGCTGGGTTAGCGCGAAGGTATCTGGTGGATAGGAGAAGGCCACGAAAGTGTCCGCGCCCAGTCCCGAAACCTCGTTGATGATGGGCGCGAAATCGGAGGTGCCGAGCGGGTAGGTCTTGTCATAGACCAGCTCGAAACCGGCCTCGGTAAAGGCCGGTGTGGCCGCCTTGGACAGATCAATGCCGAAGCCGTCAGCAACCGAGGCGATAGCCACCTTGTTGTTGATGGTGCCGGCGTCGCGCTGCTTGACCAGCAATTCCACCAGCGCATTGGCATAGTCATGACCGCCGCCCAGCATCCAGAAACTGTGCTTCCAGCGTGCGGCCAGCTGGGGCGCCATGTCGGTGACGGCAGTGGCGGCCAGCTGCGGGTAGCCGAAACGGTCAAAGGTGGGGCCAGCGGCCAGATTGGCACCGGTGCCCCAGGTCGGCAGGATCAGATCAACATTGTCCTGCGTGGCAAGACGCTCGATAGCGCGCACGGTTTCCTCGGCGGCAGAGCGATCGTCATATTCGGTAACTTCGAGGGGCAGGGTGACGCCAAGCTTGCTCAGCTTGATGCCGCCGGCCTTGTTCACATCATCGACCCACAGCAGATAGTTTGGCGTGGTCGTAATACCGGCGCCGGCCGCATTGGCGCCGGTTTTGGAAATGGCATAACCGATGCGGATCGCGGTTCGGTCCTGCGCAAATACCGGCAGGCCGGCCAGGGCGGTGGCCATGGCGCCGACGCCCAGGCCCTGCATCACGGTTCTACGGCTCAGATTGGTCATAGCTTGCTCCTCCTGCCCGCCACGCGGGCGCTCCAGATAGGCTCGGGGCCGACCTCATGGGTCTTTTTTGCCTCCGAATGCCGTTCTCGCAGCTACCCTAGGCCGGAGCCGCAGTAGAAAAAATGGACATTACAGAGAGATAATTGTACTTTTTAGGACAAATCGAACGCCCGGACGGCCCCATGATCCAGCACCTAACTGCGTCCACTCTCAATCCCGGACTGACCCAGGACGTAGAAGTGGTTGAAATCGCTGGCTTGTTGTCGGCAGTTGAGTGGGATTTCCCGGCCGCCAAGGCAATGCGCGGCGCCAACGGCTTCGTGCTCGCTGCCGGTCGGGGCACGCTGCGGCTAAACGCTGTGGTTACCGCGATCGAGGCGCCCTGCGTCATCTGGTTGCCGAGCGGCGTGGTGAGCCGTGTCCGGCTGGACGCCGGCGCCCGCGGCATGATGCTGGCCGTATCCAATGCCGCGCTCGGTCGCGTCGTGCCGGCCAGCTCGATTGCCGGACAGTTGCGCGAAGCGATCGAAAGGCCATTGCCGGGAATCCGGCTCGACGCCGGCGCCGCCCGAGGGGCCATCCGCGATCTGGAAGACATTCGCCGCGAAGCGCTGGACGAATTGCCCGGCATGCGCGAGGCCGTGATGGGCCGGCTCTGGCTGACCCTGATCGGTTTCTGGCGGCTGGGCGGCGTCGCCACGCAACCCCAGGCCTCGCCGCGCCTGCTGGTGCAGGGCTTTGTGCAACTGGTCGAACTGCATGCCCGCGAGCACTGGCCGGTGGCCGACTATGCCAGGGTGATGGGGGTTTCCACCGACCGCTTGACCACCGCGATCCGCCGCGCGACCGGCCAATCGCCGCTCGGGCTGGTGCATCGCCGCCTGCTCGAGGATGCCGAGAGCCTGCTCGAACGCTCAAGCTTGCAGGTCCGCGAAATCGCCGATGCGCTGGGCTTTCGCGACGCCGGCTATTTCAGTCGTTTCTTTTCACGCCTCAAGGGCATTTCCCCGGGGCGCTACCGCAAACGGATACACAGTCTCAATGCCAACCGCACGCAATCCTACGCGGCCTGGCCATAGGGTTGTCTACAGATGGAACCAGCGCAACGGGTCTGCCTGGTCGGGCAGGGCACAGCAGGCGACATGCTCGGCGCGGCGTCCCGCATCGGCCAGGGCCTTTGCCTGGGCAAATATTTCGGCCGTGCTCGGTGGTGCCTGGGGAGGGATGTCTGTCTCCACGCCATCGCGCCACAGGCACAGCGTTTCGATGGAGGGCGCCGGTGCGGGCGGCGCTGACTTCAGCGTCCAGTGCCCACTGCCGGGTTCAACCCGATACAGCGCCATCAGATCAAGCCCCCGGTCGGCGATAAATGCCAGCGCATCGAGCACATATTGAATTTCAGCTGTTCCCATCACCGGCGGAAAGCCGATGCGGACCCAGCCGGGCTTCATCACCTCGAGCCCGTCGCTGACCAATTGGCGGTATTGGCCGGAAACCTGTTGGTCTATCCCCAGCAGATCATGGCCATAGGGGCCGGCGCAGGAGCAGCCGCCGCGGGCCTGGATGCCGAACATGTCGTTGAGCATGGCCACCACCAGGCCATGGTGGAGCATGTCACCGCCGGCGCTGATGTTGAACGAGAAAATGGCCAGGCGGTCGGCCTTGCTCGATCCGAGCAGGTGCAGGGCAGGGTGGGCGGCAAAAAACGCCAGCGTTTGCGTGACGGCTGACGTTTCAGCGGCGTCGATCACCGCCATGCCCATATCGGCCTTGAGCTGCAACACCAGAGCGGCGCGGATATCGCCGATGATCGAGGGGGTGCCGGCTTCCTCGCGGGCCTGCACGTCGTCGAGATAGGCGTGGCTGTCGGGGGTGACGAAACTCACCGTGCCGCCACCGGGCGCCGATGGCCGGGTAATTCGGAACATCGACCGATCCGCAATCAGCAGGCCCGAAGCCCCGGGTCCGCCGACGAATTTGTGGGGCGACAGCACAATGGCATCGAGCTGGTCGCCCGCGCCGGGGGCGGTCTCGCCCATATCGATGTCAAGATAGGGCGCGCCTGCCGCGTAGTCGACGACGCACAGGCCGTCGTGCCGATGCAGCAGCCGGGCCAGCGGCCGAATGTCGGTCTTGATGCCGGTGACATTGGAGGCCGCCGAAAAGGCGCCGATCAACAGGGGGCGGTCCTGATACCGGGTCAGGGCCGCGGCAATGGCGGCCTGGCACGGCTGGCCATTGCTCGCCAGCGGGATGCGCACGACTTCGGCCAGCGACTCGCGCCACGGCAACTCGTTGGAGTGGTGCTCATAGGGCCCGACCAGCACCACGGGGCGATCATGCGGGGCGATCTGCGCGAGCAGCAGGCCGCGCAGGTGGTGATCGGCAGGCAGGCCCAGGCCCAGCACCGACACCAGTCGGTTGATGCCGGCGGTCGCGCCCGAACCGGCAAAGATCACCGCATGCGCTGCAGTGGCGCCGACATTGTCGCGGATGGACTGCCGCGCCGCTTCGCGCAGCGCGCCGGTACGACGGCCGCCATAGGCGGCTTCGGAGTGGGTATTGGCATAGGAGGGGCCGACGCGGTGCCGCACCGCGTCTTCGATCAGATCAAGCATCCGTCCCGAGGCGGTATAGTCAGCATAGATCAGGGGGCGCAGCCCGAAGGGCCCCGCAAAGGCCGGGCACCTGGCCAGGGCCGGATCACGCCGCACGCGGTCAAGCAGGCTGCATCCATCCTCAAGCTGGGAATGCGGAACCGGCAAGGCGACGGACATGGACGCTCTCATTGCTACCGAATGGTGATAATGAGGCATTATATGCTCGTGTAAGAACAAAAGCTAGCAACAAATACTAACAATGAAGCCCTTTGAGCAAAGGACGTTTTGGTTAGTCCAGTAGCCGAGCCAGCGCGAAGGGGTTCAGATCGAGGGTGCTTTCCTGCCCCAATAAGGTCGCGCTGACGGCCTCGCCAATCGCCGCCGAGTGCTTGAAGCCGTGGCCCGAGCAGGGCGACACTGCCAGCACATTGGCCAGGCGCGGATGCCAGTCGATGACAAACCCGCTATCGGGAGTCGCGGTGTAGATGCAGGTAGCCGTCTTGGCCGCCCGGGCCGAAACACCCACCAGCCGGTCCGCCAAATGGCTGCGATACATGCGGGCCGAGTCCTCGCCGGGCACCACTCGATCAATGGCGTCCGGATCACTGGCGGCGCCATAGAACTCGTCGGCGGTTTTCATGGTTGCGCCATCAAGGCTCGGAAACCCGTAGAAAAACCCGTCCTGGTCCGTGCCGTGCGGCCACATGAACACGGGCGAGCGCTGCCATGTCTCGATGTGGTCGGGCTCGACCTCGAACCAGTGCATCACCTGCCGGGTCGGTTGCAGCAGCGGCGTGAAGGGCGCACCAAGCAGGGCGCCAGCCCAAGCGCCCGCGGTGACCGCCACCTTGCCGGCCCGGATGGTGCCGGCAGTCGTGCCCAGGGTGACGCCACCACTGTCTGCGGCAAGTGTGTCCACCCTGGTGTCGACCATGATGGTCGCGCCGTGGCGCTGCGCCAGTTGCAGATTGGCGGCGACACAGGCCTCGGCCCGAAGATAGCCGCCGCCCGGCTCGAAATAACCGACTTCACCGTCTTGCGGGCGAAAATTGGGGAAGCGGTGGCCGATCTCGGCGGCGCTCAGCACCTCATGGGCAATATCGAAGCGTCGTGCCGACGCGATGGAGCGGTCGAGAAAGCCGGTGCGGCCGGGCCGGTGCACCTTGTCGTCAGGCCTGCCGATGATCAGGCTGCCCGTCTGCTGCAGCAGGTCGGCGCCGGTTTCAGCCTCAAGTTCGCGCCATAGCTGGTGCGAGCGCAGGGCGAGGGGGACCAGCGCCTCGCCTTCGCCAATGGCGCAGCGGGTGATGCGGGTTTCCCCATGGGTCGAGCCATGGCTGTGCGGCGGGGCATGGCGATCTATGCCAATGACCTGCGCACCCGCCTTGGCCAGGTGCCACAGCGTGGCGCTGCCCATGGCGCCCAGACCGATCACGGCGACATCGAAACTCTGCATGGCTCAGGCCGGCTGCACGAGATTGGCCATCAGGCGAAAGGCGCCGGGCACCAGCTTGTCGAGCTGGTGGTGCAGCACCAGGCTGGTGTGGGTATGCCGCCCCTTGCCGATCTTTCCTGAAAGCAGGGCGCCCCGCAGTGGCGCTTCACCGGCGTCGCTCATGGCCAGCAGGGGCTCATAGGCATCGTCCCATTCTGCCGCGAAGTACAGTCCCCGTTCCTTGTCCCAACCGGCCCAGTCGGCGGCACCAATAATGTTGGGCCCCCGCAGCAGAACGTGCTCGGGCAGCAGCGTCTCGATCGCGGCGGCGGGGTTGGTCACGCGCCAGCGCAAGGAGGGCGAGCCGATCTTGATCGGCCGGAGCGGGGTGGTCTGCGGGTCCCAGCCGTCGGTAGGACGATGATAGAGCGTCAGCAAGTGCCCGCCAGCTTCAACCCACTCGTGCAGCCTGGCTGTCGCCTGGCGCAGCGCGGGGCGCTGGCCGAAGGCAAAGGTGCCGATGACAATGGAAGTGTAGCGCGACAAATCCCCGGCCAGCGCGGCGTCATCGAGCACGGTGACGTCGAGCCCGATGACCTTGAGCCAATGCGCCACCCGATCGCTGCCAGCACCGACATAGCCAACGCGGGTATTGGCGGGCGTGTTCAGATCAAGCGCCAGAACCCGCACCATTTGTGGCGCGATGAACTGCGTCCGCCCGATATGGGGATAGGCAACCTCCTGGGCCGAGAACGCCTGCTGTCCCTCGATCTGCAGCGGCAATTGGTAAAGGCCCGCCGCCAGATCGGCGGGGAGCGTCACTGCAAGGCCATCGGCCGTGCGGACTGCCCGCCAATCGGTCGGAGTTTGCAGGTCCATCGGCACCGAGCCAAGATTCGGGCGTACGGCAACGGCCAAGGGATCTGTGGCTCCGGACGTGGCCAGATTGACGATGAAATCGACGGGTTCCAGTTGGACGGCATGGGCCGGCACAATCCTGAGCGGTTCTTCGAGGTCAATCATGGCGGTGGCGGCGCGGCCGGCGACCGTTGCGGTGATGGCAATGCGCAGCGCACCATTGCCGCCCAAACTGGAAAATCCTGGCTGGAACTGTTGGGTCAGCGCGGCGTCCGGGGCGATGGATAGCGGGAAGACCAGGTTCGGACCGGCTTCACTTGCGTCCCCTATCCGGATATCGGCTTCGGCCAGGGGGGCCACCTGCAATGACCGGGTATCGCCCTCGATCTGCACCGTCAGCGTGCCAGTGCCCCCCGCGGCCAGGCTATTGGGCGCGGTCCAGGCAATGGCCGAGATCCCTGCGGCCAGCAGCAAGGCGGCATCGACTTCGACCAGCTTGCGGTCGAGACGGTGCCCATGCAGGCGCAGGGCTTCTGCCGCGCAGGCCGCCTTGGCCTGCTCGATGGCTGCGCCAGCTTGCGCCAGGGCGGCGCTGATCGCCGGGCGGTCAGGATAGGCCGCCAGCGCCGCATCGATGTGCTGCTGGGCCATGCGTAGCGCTGCAGCCGGTTCGGCCGGCAACAGTTCGGCCAAACCGGCCAGCGTTGCCGGCAGATTGTCGCTTATCGCCATTTCGGGGGCATTGGGGCCCTGCTGCAGATGCAGGGGCCATTCCGCTGTCGCCCGTTCGACCCAGCGGCCCATGCCCTGGGTCGCGTGCAGGGCCCGCGACCATTCACCGATGGCGTCGAAACTGGCGCCGGTGGGCATGTCGCGGCCCGGTGCCCGCACCGCAACGCTCGCAGCGGGTGGCGGCACTTCGTCATCATAGGTGTCGCCACCGCCAGACCATGCCGGCAGGTAGTATTTGCCGACGGCCCACGCTTCAAGGCCCGGCGTGTGAAAGCTCGGATCGGCCGCCAGCTCCAGGGCAATTTCGGCGGCTTCGGTCATGGCGCGGTGGTGCCCATGCTGGCCGGGCACGTCGAGAAAGGTGGGGATGACAATGTCGGGTCGGTACTGCCGATAGGCGGTGACGAGCCGTTCGATGGTCTTGTCCCGGCCCCAGCGCGCGAGGGTATCGACGCCGTTCTTGGAGAAACCGAAATCGTGCACGCTGTCCTCGGGGCCATGGCCGAGCCAGGCGACGTCAGCGTCCAGCACCCGCGCGGCCTCTTCCATCTCCCGGCTGCGCAACACGCCCAGGGCACCGCCACGCTCGGTCCCCAGGCTGTTCTGGCCACCTTCGCCGCGCGTCGAGCAGGCGATGACGATCCGCATGCCATAGCCAAAGCGCAGCGCCGCCAGCATGTCGGAGTGTTCGTCATCGGGGTGGGCGCCCGTATTCATCACCGTCAGCGTCGAACGCAGCCGCGACAGCGCGCGGTGCAATTCAACCAGCACCGGGCGGGATTTCTGGCGGGCAAGACGCTCGCGGGCGGTCAGCATGGCAGGCTCCTATTGCGGGGCAGTACGGGTGTCCACGTGCAGGCGTGGGGTAATGGTTTCGAGCATGGGGAGCGCCGCGGCGCCAAGGGCCGCGGTCAACTGGCCGGTTTGCCCGCGAATGACCCGGGGCACGGTCCGGGCCCGGCGGGTCGCCACTGAAACCGGCAATGGCTCGAGCGCGGCGATCAGGGCGTCAATGATCGCGTCGGGCAGGGCGCCGCCAAAGATGATGGTTTCGGGGTCGAGCAGGTTCTCGATGGCGGCGATGGTCGGCGCCAGATAGTCGGCCGCCTCGGCGATCCAGTCGGCCAGTATGGGATCCTGCTGATCATGCAATTGCTGCAGGTCCTCGATGGTCGCGCTCGGTCGTCCCGCCGCCGTCAGGCGTTCGCGCAAGGCATAGAGCGAAGCGAAGCGTTCGAGCGCGCCTTCAGGACCATAGAGCGCCGGCCGGTTGCGCGGGGTGACCCCAAGATGGCCGATCTCGCCGGCATTGCCAAAGGCGCCGCGCAGCGGACGGCCTTCGTGGATGATACCCAGGCCCAGGCCCACCCCAAAATACACAAAGCAGAAGCTGGAGTGGTGGCGCCCGGCGCCATAGAGCCGCTCACCCACGGCGGCGGCAGTGGCATCGTTCTCGATCTCGACGGGCTCACCAATGGCTTGGCTCGCCGTGTGCTTGACATCCAGCCCGGTCCAGCCGGGCAGGGTTGCCGGGCCAACAGAACTCATCCCTTCGATCTCGAACGGTCCGGGCATCACGACGCCGACGCCGAGCAGGCGCACCGGATCGTCGCTGACGCTCGCACGGATGCTGGCGATCTCGTCGCGGAGCTGGGGCAGAATGAACGCCGGATCGGTGGCGGTAATCGGGCGATAGGATTGTGCGCGGATCTGGCCTGACAGATCGATCAGCACCGTCATGATGTGGTCGGCTGCAATTTCCACTCCCGCGGTCATGGGACCATTGGGATTGACCGCAAATTGCAGGGGCGGCTGCCCACGTCCCGAGCGCAATCGGCCCAGTTCGATCAGCATCTGCTCGCCGACCAGCTCGTCAACGATATTGCTCACCGCCTGCGGCGTCAGCTGGGCGCGACGGGCGATCTCGGTTCGCCCCAACGGACCATAGGCCCGCACCATATCGAGCACGACGCGTCGGTTGTGATTGCGATTCCGACCCGGATTGCTCCCGATGGTCGGCCTAACGGACCCAGCCAAGCCTGATTTTTTCATCATCCCTCGCTTCTGAGCGGGAGGCTATTTTGCCGATCACAATAACTCAAGTAGATTATTGTATTGACAATGTTGCTGGCGTCGGCTGACTTGTGGAGGGTGAAGCGGGCTCGCTGCCGGCTTCTCACCAAGGGGAATTTGTCCGTCCAGCCGCGTGTCCAAGCCCGGTTGCGGACCACAAGGAGGTTCAGATGCGGAAACGCTTTACGCTCGCCAGCCTGGTCGCCGGCATCAGTTTTATGGCCTTGAGCTCGGCTCAGGCTGTGGAAATCGAATACTGGCAGTACGTGTTTGAAACGCGTGTGAACGCCATGGATCAGCTCATCAGTAATTTTGAGGCGGCCAACCCCGATATTACGGTCAAGCAGGTCACCTTTCCCTACGCCGATTACCAGACCAAGGTGATTGCCTCGCAGGCCGGCGGCAATGGCCCCGATGTGCTGCAGTTCTTCTATGGCTGGCTCGACAAGTTCCAGCAGGGCGGCGTCCTGCAGCCGCTGGATGAGGCTGTGTTTCCGACCGCCGAAATCGAGAGTGAGTTCTTCCCGATCGTCTCGGCCGTCAAGCGCGATGGCGCCTATTACGGGCTGCCGACCGCCGTGCGGTCACTGGCGCTGTTCTACAACAAGAAGCTGCTCGATGAGGCTGGCGTTGCGCCACCGACCACGCTCGATGAACTCGTCGATGTGGCGATGCAGACCACCAAGACCGATGGTGGTGGCAACATCACCTCGGAAGGTCTGACGCTCGATTTTGCCGGGCAGGACCACCATTGGTGGCGTGAAGTGCTGGTGCGCCAGATGGGTGGCGAACCCTATGATGCCAATGGCAATGTGTCCTACGCCACCGATGCCGGCTTGCAGGCGCTGAACTTCTACACCGATCTGCAGACCGCCCACAATGTCGGTCTGGTCGGCTTCATGGACGAAGGCCAGGCCGCATTCAAGGCCGGGCTGGCGGCGATGACCGTCGATGGTACCTTCCGTCTCGGCGCCTTCAACGCCATCACCGATTTCGAGTGGGGCGTGGTTGAGCTGCCAGCCAATGCTGACGGCGTTCGCTCCAATTATGCCAGCTATTTTGCCAATGGCATCGGCTCGGGCGCCACGGACGAAAAGAAGGCGGCTGCTGAGAAGTTCCTCGCCTATATCTCCTCAACCGAAGCCATGCAGGTCTGGCTCGACGTGGTTGGTGAACTGCCAGCGCGCCGTGACGCTGCCCTGACCGAGGCCAATCTGGCTGATCCGATCTATGCGCCCTTCCTCAAGGGTCTTGAGTATGCCCACACCACCACATTTGTGGACGAAGCCGGGCAGCGCCAGACGGCTGTCGACATGGTCAACCGCGTGCTGCTCGAAAACCAGGACCCACAGGCTTCCCTGGACGAGGCTGCTGCGGCCGAACAGGCCATGATCGACGCGGCCAAGAAATAGGCCGTGGCTCACCTTCCTGACATTGAAGCAAATGGTGCGACCCGCAAGGGCCGCACCGGTTTCGTGCTGACCCAGAGCGGGCGCAAGGTGCTGTGGGCCTGGAGCTTTCTGGCGGTGCCCATCCTGTTCTATAGCTGGATCCGGTTCTATCCGACGCTGTCGGCATTCTGGATCTCGTTCACCGACTGGGACCTGCTCCGTCCCGCCAATTTTGTCGGCCTGGAAAACTATCAGAAACTGTTTGCCGACCCGGTATTCTGGAAGGTCTTCCGCAACACCTTCGCCTATCTGATTATCGGCACCCCGATCAGCCTGCTGCTGTCCTTTGTCATCGCCTATTATCTCGACAAGGTGACGTTCCTGCACAGCTTCCTGCGGGCGCTCTATTTCCTGCCATTCCTGACCACTGCGGCCGCCATGGCCTGGGTGTGGCGCTGGTTCTACCAGCCCATTCCCATCGGCATCATCAACGGCATTCTGTCGAACCTGCATCTGCCGGCGCAGCAATTCCTGCGGTCGCCGGCGCAGGCCTTGCCTTCCATCATGGTCACCGGCATCTGGGCCGGTCTGGGCTTCCAGATCATCATCTTCATGGCCGGACTGCGCGCCATTCCCTCGACCTATTATGAGGCAGCGCGCATCGACGGCCTGGGCGAATGGGCCATTTTGCGCAAGATCACCCTGCCGCTGCTGAAACCGACGACGGTGTTTCTCGTGGTGTTTTCCTCGATCGGTTTCCTGCGCATTTTCGATCAGGTCTACAACATGACCTCCAACGATCCCGGCGGGCCGCTGAACTCGACCAAGCCGCTGGTGATGATGATCTACCAGACCGCGTTTTCGTCCTTCGACATGGGCTATGCGGCAGCACAGACCGTGGTGCTGTTCCTGATCCTGCTGGTGGTGTCACTGGGCCAATTGTTTGTCTTGAGGAACCGCTGACATGGCCGAGATGACCGCCAACGGCTATGAACTCGCCGCCAATCGCAAACCCATCCGTCCGGGGCTGATCCTGACCTGGACGGTACTGCTGGTCGGCGGACTGCTGATGATCACGCCGCTGCTCTACATGTTCTCCACCTCGCTGAAATCGGCGGGGCAGGTCTATGATCTGCGGCTCATCCCGCTGGCGCCCAGCTTCGACAATTACGTCAAGGTGCTGTCCGACGGCCGCTTCATGCGCTGGTTCCTCAATTCGGCGCTGGTGGCCACCACGGTGACCCTGTCGAACGTGTTTTTCGACAGCCTGGTCGGCTACACGCTGGCCAAGTTCGAGTTCCGTGGCCGCTACTTCATCTTTCTGGCGATCCTGTCGACGCTGATGATCCCCACCGAAATGCTGGTTATTCCGTGGTATTTGATGTCGAGCCAGCTTGGTTGGCTGGACAGCTATTGGGGCATCATGTTCCCGGGCATGATGACAGCCTTCGGCACTTTCCTGATGAAGCAGTTCTTCGAGACGGTGCCCGATGACTTCCTCGAAGCCGCGCGCATCGATGGTCTCAACGAGTTCGAAATCTGGTGGAAGGTGGCCATGCCCTTGGTGATGCCGGCAATCTCGGCACTGGCGATCTTCACTTTCCTGGGCAATTGGACCGCCTTCTTCTGGCCGCTGATCGTCACCACCAGCAAGGAACTCTACACCTTGCCGGTCGGGCTCTCGAGCTTTGCCGTTGAACAGTCGATCCAGTGGGAACTGATCATGACCGGCGCCGCGCTGGCGACCATCCCCACCCTGCTCGTGTTCCTCGTGCTGCAACGCTTCATCGTGCGGGGCGTCATGCTGGCCGGACTCAAGGGCTGACCATGACCGATCCCCGCATCAACGACGACAGCGTGTTCCCCGATCCAGTCTACAAGGACACCGTGCTGCGACCGCTGTTTGACAGTGCCAAGACCCACCACGTCGCGGCCTTCGGCGCCATTGACCAGGCCCATCTGGTGATGCTGGTGGAGACCGGCATTCTCGATGCCGGGCAGGGGCGTGACATCGCCCGGGCACTCACCGCCATCGCGGCCGAGGTCGACCCGGCGACGCTGGTCTACACCGGCGACGTGGAAGACTATTTCTTTCTCATCGAGAAGGAACTCAAGGCCCGGCTGGGGCCCGATCTGGCGGGGCGGTTGCACACCGCCCGCTCGCGGAACGATATCGATCATACCCTGTTCAAGCTGGGTCTGAAGGCGCGGCTCGACGTGCTGATCGCCAAGGCGCAGGCGCTCTATACCGTGCTGATCGACACCGCCGAGCGCGAAAAGGCCACGCTGATCGTGGCCTACACGCACGGCCAGCCGGCCCAGCCGAGCACTTTTGGCCACTATCTGGGCGCGATGATCGAAGTGCTGGGCCGCGACATCGACCGGTTGCAGCAGGCCTATGGCGTGGTCGATCAATCGCCGATGGGCGCGGCCGCCATAACGACGTCGGGCTTTCCGATCAATCGGGCCCGGGTGGCGCAATTGCTCGGCTTCGCGGCGCCACTGCAGAACTCCTACAGTTGCATCGCGGCGGTCGACTACATCACGGCCACCTATGGCGCCATCGAATTGCTGTTTCTCCATCTCGGACGGCCCATTCAGGACCTGCAGGTGTGGAGCAGTTTTGAAGTCGGACAGCTCTATGTACCCAACGCGCTGGTGCAGATCTCCTCGATCATGCCGCAAAAGCGCAATCCGGTGCCGATCGAGCATTTGCGGCTGCTCTCCAGCCAGACTTTCGGGCGGGCCCGGGCCATGCTCGACGTCATGCACAACACACCCTTCACCGACATGAATGACAGCGAAGGCGAGACCCAGGCCATGGGCTATCAGGCCTTTGACAGCGCCTATCGCGTGCTCGATCTGCTGGCCTCGGTGATGGCACAAGTCCGCATCGACCCGGCGCGGGTCGCCACCAACATCAGGCGCTCCTGCATCACCATTACCGAACTGGCCGACAGCCTGGTGCGCCAGGAAGGGCTGTCGTTCCGTGAAGGCCATGAGATTGCCGCCGCCGTGGCCCGTGCGGTGGTTGCCGCAGATGGCGATCTGCCCCAAGATGGCTATGGCCCGTTTGTGGCGGCATTCGAGAAATCGGTGGGCCGGCCCACCGCAATCGACGCCAAGCGTTTTGCCGAACTGGTCTCGCCCGAGCATTTCGTCGCCGTGCGGGACCGTTTCGGCGGCCCGGCGCTGGCGCCCATGAACGAAGCACTGGCGAGCTATCGTGCGCGCGCTGCGGCCTTTGCCGATGCTGCCAGGGCCCGTGCCGCGGCGCAGGCGCTGGCGAAAGCCGAACTCAATTCCAAATTTGGTGCACTGATCGGAGCGGCCTGATGGCGACTATTGAACTACAGGGCCTGGTCAAAGCCTATAACAAGACAACTGCCGTCCACGGCATTGATCTGACCATCAATGACGGGGAGTTTGTGGTGTTTGTCGGTCCGTCGGGTTGTGGCAAGTCCACGACGCTGCGCATGATTGCCGGGCTGGAAGACATTACCGCTGGCACGCTGAGCATTGCCGGTGCGGTGGTCAATGACATGGCACCCAAGCAGCGCAACATCGCCATGGTGTTTCAGAATTACGCCATCTACCCGCATATGAGCGTGGGCAAGAATATCGGCTTTGGCCTCTATACGTCCAAGCTCAGCGCCACCGAAAAAGGCCAGCGCATTCTGGAAACCGCCAAGATCCTTGGCCTCGAGGACCTGCTGGATCGACGCCCGTCCGAACTGTCGGGCGGGCAACGCCAGCGCGTGGCCATTGGCCGGGCCATGGTGCGCGATCCAGTCGCCTTCCTGTTCGATGAGCCGCTATCCAATCTCGACGCACAATTGCGCGCGCAGATGCGCATCGAGATCAAGCGCCTGCATCAGCGCCTGGGCACCACCATTGTCTATGTGACGCACGACCAGATCGAAGCCATGACCATGGCCGACAAGATCGTGGTGATGCGCGATGGCCGCATCCTGCAGGTGGGCACGCCCACGGACCTCTATGAAAACCCGGTGGATGTGTTCACTGCTCGGTTTATCGGCAGTCCGTCGATGAATTTGCTCACGGGCGAGATTGCGGGCGGCAAGCTCAGCGTCAATCAGACCGTTGCCGCCGGATTGGACGCGACGGCATTTGCCGAAGGTCCGATATCGGTCGGCGTGCGGCCCCATGATTTGCTGGTCGGCGCCCCCACCCATGCTGGCTTTGAGATCGCCGGAACCGTTACGGCGGTAGAGCCGCTGGGCTCCGAGACCCTGGTGCATCTCGATATTGCCGGGGCAGAAGCCATTGCCACCGCACCCGGCAAACTGCTGCCCAGGGTGGGCAGTACCGTCTCGGCCACGGCGCAGCCGGGAGCGCTGTATTTGTTCGACGCGCAGACCGAGCAGGCACTGGGCCGGCTATGATGACGGCACGCCCGACGGGCGCGATTGTCTGTGCCGGTCGGATTTACTGCGATCTGGTGTTCTCGGGCCTGCCAGCGATGCCGCGGCTGGGTGCGGAAGTCTTCGCCGAGGCCATGACCCCGGTCCTGGGCGGCGGCGCCTTCATTGCAGCGGCCCACCTGGTGGCGCATGGCCGACCGGCCAGTGTGTTGTCGCGCTTTGGTACGGACCCGATTTCTGTTGCTCTGGAAGGCCAGTTTGCCGCTGATGGGGTAGCGATGGACCTGATTGAGCGAGCGGCCGATGCTGGTCCGCAGATCACCATTGTCATGGCCCATGACAGTGATCGTGCCTTTCTGTCGCGCCGCGCCGGCCATGCGCTGCCGCGTGACTATGCCCGCTTGCTCGCGAGTTCTGGGGCAGTCCATCTGCACATTGCCGAATATGCCACCTTTGCCGAACACCCCGATCTGGTCGTCGACGCCAAGCGGCTGGGTTTGACCGTGTCGCTGGATCCGAGCTGGGATGAAGAACTGATCCACGATCCCTCGCTCCTGTCGCGCTGCGCCGGGGTTGACGTATTTCTGCCCAATCTGGACGAGGCGCTGGCCATTACCGGCGAAACCCAGGCCAGCGCGGCGCTGGCGCATCTGGCCCGGCACTTTCCGGTTGTGGCCATCAAGCTGGGAGCCGATGGGGCCATGCTGGCCATCAAGGACCAGCGCCTTGCTCAGCCGGCGCCGCGAGTGCCGGTACGCGACACCACCGGCGCTGGCGACGCCTTCAATGCGGGGTTGCTCCATGCGTGGCTGGAGGGGCACGCGCCCCAGCGCTGTCTGCAGGCCGGCATCGCCTCCGGCAGCCTTTCGGTCCAGGCCATTGGCGGCACCACGTCGCTGGCGCGCCCCATCGGCGCCACGGGCTGATCAAGGGTCAGCCTGCTTCGGCTTGACGGTGCGATGGCCCGGGCGTCAGCCGCAAGCGCCATCCAGTTGCGGGACCAGATGCATCATGCGGCCAGCGCGGGCTGGCTCATCCGTCCGTTGCCGGCCCGCGGCCAGGCTCGGCCGGCAGGGCCATGGCAATCAGATCCCGTTCGCTCTGCACATGACGGCGCATGCTCACAAAGAACGAGCGCAGCAGATAACCCATGGCATCGGGCGACAGCTTCGAGCGGTCCTTGCCCAAATCCTGCAAGGCTTCGCTCACCTCACTTGCTGCGCTGTGATCGGCCAGATGTTCCTCGCGCAGCCGTGCCATGGTCCGCGCCATTTGCGGGTTCTGGATCGTTTCCAGCAGCGGAAACAAGGCCTGTTCCTCCAGGGCCTGAGTGCGGGCGATGAGCGGCTCAAGCGTGGCCGCCAGGGTCAGGCAGATCCGCTTTTGCACGTTGTGCGGCAGACTGTCGGCCACGGCTTCAAGACCGTCGCACAGCGCCAGCACTTCACTATGGCATTGTTCCAGCGCCTCAATGCGCCGGTTCGCTCGTATCATCGGATTTCCAGTCGCCTGTAGCCTTCCACTTTAGCATTGCCACGGTTCGAAGAATTGACCCCGATCAACTCGGCCTCAGATGGGCAATCAACCAATCTGATAGGGAACGATGGCGCGATGGTCACCATCAATGGAAATCTCTGCCGCCAGCGGCGGCACGGAACGCTGCGGGCAGGTGCGGCGCTCGCAAATGCGGCAGGAAATACCGATCGGGTCAAACCGGGCCCGCACCGGGTCGACATCACTGCCATAGACCAGCCGATTGGCGTGGCTGATTTCGCAGCCCAGCGCATAGGCATAGCGCCGCGTGATGCCGTTATAGCCGCCGCTGCGCTTCTCGCTCGACCAGGCCAGGCTCAGATAGCGGTTGCCATCCGGCGTCTCGGCCAGTTGCCGGATGATCTGGCCATGGGCCTCAAACGCCCGATGCACATTCCACAGCGGGCAGGCCCCGCCAAAGCGGGCAAATTGCAGCGCCGTTGCCGAGTGCCGTTTGGTGATGGTGCCGGCGGCGTCGACCCGGGCAAAAAAGAACGGCACGCCTTTCTCGCGCGGCCGCTGCATGCTCGAGAGGCGGTGCGCCACCTGCTCCAGACTGGCGCCAAACAGATGGGCCAACTCCTCGATATCGTAGCGATGCGCCTCGGCCGCCTTGAGATAGGCGCCATAGGGCATTTGCAGCGCGCCGGCGAAGTAGTTGGCCAGCCCCATCCGCGCCACCGAGCGCGCCTCGGCGGTCTTGAAATTGGCCGCGTCGAGCAGGTGATCGAGCAGGGTGGCCTGCTCGGCCACGGCCAGATGGGTGGCGATCTGGAAGAATTGCGTTGACGGTTCCAGCCGGCCATTGATCGCCAGCGTTCGTGTCGATCGATCATAATTCTTGATCAGATCGGGCTGGCTTGGCGCCGTCAGCACCACCCGCAGATCATGGGCCTCGCCACAATAGGCGATCAGTCGGTTGAGCCGGTCGGCGGCAAAGATACCGAGTTCCTCGGCCAGCGCCTCGGCGGCGCGGTCGAGCGGATCAATGTAATTGTCGGCATAGTGGAAGAAGTCGCGCACCTCTTCATAAGACGTCTGCAGGCCTGCCTGCGGATTTCTGGTGAGTTCTGCGTCGACGCTGGCCAGCCGCTCATTGGTCTTACGATAGGTTTCATAGAGCGCCAGCAGGGCCCGCGCCACGTCCGGCGCATTGGCCGCCACTGTCTTGAGTTCCTGCAAATTCGGCACACCCTCGCCAAACACCGGGTCCGCCAGCGCCTCGCGCAGTCCCGCCAGCAGCCGGTCCGAGCCGTCGGTCATCAGGCTGGAGAGATCAAGATTGAACCGGTCCGCCAGCGCCAGCATCACCGAGGCTGTCAGTGGGCGCTGATTGGATTCGATCTGGTTGACATAGGAGGCCGAGATATCCAGCCGCGCCGCCAGTTCACCCTGGGTCAGCCTGTGTTGCGTCCGCAGGGCCCGTAGCCGTGCCCCGGCGAAAATCTTGCGCGTCGCCATTCACAAATCCACAAAATTACAAATTTGCTTCTGTATGATTGTAACAGACCTGCCGTTTGCTGTCTTGGGGGATTGCACACAACGCGCTAGTCTCAACATGGGCAAGGAGACGACGACATGCAGGATATCATCGCTCAACTCGAGGCCAAGCGGGCCGAAGCGCGGGTCGGCGGCGGCCAGCGCCGCATCGATATCCAGCACGGCAAGGGCAAGCTGACGGCGCGGGAGCGGCTCGACATCCTGCTCGATCCGGGTAGTTTTGAAGAATACGACATGTTCGTCACCCATCGGGCGACCGATTTCGATATGGCCGACACCATCATCCCCGGCGACGGCGTCGTCACCGGCTGGGGCACCATTGATGGCCGCCTGGTCTATGTCTTCAGCCAGGATTTCACGGTGTTCGGCGGCTCGCTGAGCGAAACCCACGCCAAGAAGATCTGCAAGATCATGGATCTGGCCATGCAGAATGGCGCCCCGGTGATCGGGCTCAATGACTCTGGCGGTGCCCGCATTCAGGAGGGCGTCGCCTCATTGGGTGGCTATGCCGACGTGTTCTGGCGCAACACCCAGGCCTCGGGCGCGGTGCCGCAGATTTCGGTGATCATGGGCCCCTGCGCCGGTGGCGCCGTCTATTCGCCCGCCATGACCGACTTCATCTATATGGTCAAAGACACCAGCTACATGTTTGTCACCGGGCCCGATGTGGTCAAGACGGTCACCAATGAGAGCGTGACGCAGGAAGAGTTGGGCGGCGCCTCCACGCACACGAAAATCTCCTCGGTCGCCGACGCGGCCTTCGAAAACGATATCGAGACCCTGCTCGAAGTGCGCCGGCTCTATGGCTTCCTGCCGTTGGCCGCCGGCCAGAAGCCGCCGCATCGCCCGACCGACGATCCCCTCAATCGTGACGATATCAGCCTCGATACCATCATTCCCGCCAGCGCCAACCAGCCCTACGACATGCGCGAGGTGGTCGAAAAAATCGCCGACGAGGGCGACTTCCTTGAGCTGCAGAAGGACCATGCCGGCAATATCCTGATCGGCTTTGTCCGCCTCGGCGGCGATACGGTCGGCGTCGTCGCCAACCAGCCTTTGGTGCTGGCGGGGTGTCTGGATATCAACGCCTCCAAGAAAGCAGCACGCTTCATCCGCTTCTGCGACAGCTTTGAAATCCCCATCCTGACCCTGGTCGACGTACCCGGCTTCCTGCCCGGCGTGGCCCAGGAATATGGCGGCATCATCAAGCATGGGGCCAAGCTGCTGTTCGCCTATGCCGAGGCCAGCGTGCCGCTGGTCACCGTCATCACCCGCAAGGCCTATGGCGGCGCCTATGACGTGATGGCAAGCAAGCACATCAAGGCCGACGTGAACTACGCCTGGCCCTCAGCCGAAATCGCCGTGATGGGCGCCAAGGGCGCCACCGAAATCCTCTATCGCTCCGAACTGGGCGACAAGGACAAGATCGCCCGGCGCACGGCAGACTACGAAGCGCGCTTCGCCAACCCCTTCGTCGCCGCCGAACGCGGCTTCATCGACGACGTCATCATGCCGCATGGCACAAGACGCCGCGTCATCCGGGCGCTCTCGACGCTGCGCGCCAAAAAAGTGCAGGGGCCTAAGAAGAAGCACGGGAATATACCGTTGTGAGGGACAGCATCAGCACCTTGCCCAAACGCCCCCCTCCCCAACCCTCCCCGCAAGGGGGAGGGTGCCCCATCGCGTTTGTGGCACTGTCGCGCCTCGCCCGCCGGACGAACACCCTCCCCCTTGCGGGGAGGGCTGGGGAGGGGGGCGGCTGGCCCCCATATTTGGGCAGTCCCGCCTGCTTCCAGCGACGTAGCCGCTCAAGGTGGAACCGATGAGCCGGGAACTTCGACGAAAGCTGCGCGCAAATTCAACGCGTGCCGAACGAGCCTTATGGCAGTTGCTCTGGCCCATGCGTACTGGCGGCTTTCACTTCCGCAAGCAGGTCGAGATTGGGCCCTATTTTGTCGACTTCGCCTGTCGGCACGCCCAACTCGTCATTGAGGTCGATGGCAATAGCCACGATGGCGAGCTGGCACAGACCAATGACCGGACGCGCGACGACTATCTGTCGTCGCGAGGCTTCAAGGTGCTGCGCTTTTCCAATGAGGACGTCCTGTTCCACGCCGATGGCGTTTACGATACCATCGCGGCCGCCCTTGAGTATCGCCCGGAACGTCCCCGTGCGAGCCCCCCTCCCCAACCCTCCCCGCAAGGGGGAGGGTGCGACTCCGAGCAAACGGCATTTCCGAGGCAACATCCATGATCACCAAACTCCTCATCGCCAATCGCGGCGAGATTGCCTGCCGGGTCATCAAGACGGCCAAGCGCATGGGTATCGCCACCGTGGCGGTATATTCCGACGCTGATCGCGAGGCCCTGCATGTGCGCATGGCCGACGAGGCCGTGCATATCGGCCCGTCGCCGGCCAAGGATAGTTATCTTCAGATCGACAAGATCATTGCCGCCTGCAAGGCGACGGGGGCGCAGGCGGTGCATCCCGGCTATGGCTTTCTGAGCGAGAACCCCAAATTTGCCCAGGCGCTGGAAGCGGCGGGGATCATCTTTGTCGGCCCGCCGGTCAAGGCCATCGAGGCCATGGGCGACAAGATTACCTCCAAGAAGCTGGCGGCAGCAGCGGGCGTGTCGACTGTGCCCGGCCATATGGGGCTAATCGACGACGCCGAGCACGCCGTGACCATCAGCAAATCCATCGGCTATCCGGTGATGATCAAGGCCAGTGCCGGCGGCGGCGGCAAGGGCATGCGCATTGCCTGGAATGACGCCGAAGCGCGCGAGGGCTTTGATCGCTCGAAATCGGAAGCCGCGTCATCCTTTGGCGATGATCGCATCTTCATCGAGAAATTCGTCACCGAACCGCGCCATATCGAAATCCAGCTGATCGGCGATAGCCACGGCAATGTGCTCTATCTCAACGAGCGCGAATGCTCCATTCAGCGGCGTAACCAGAAGGTCATTGAGGAGGCGCCGTCGCCGTTTCTCGACGAGGCCACCCGCAAGGCCATGGGCGAGCAGTCCGTCGCTCTGGCCAAGGCTGTCGGCTATCAGAGTGCCGGCACGGTTGAGTTCATCGTCGACAAGGACCGCAAGTTCTATTTCCTTGAAATGAACACCCGCCTGCAGGTGGAGCATCCGGTGACCGAGCTGATTACCGGGCTCGATCTGGTCGAGCTGATGCTGCGCGCCGCCAATGGCGAGGTTCTGCCGCTCAAGCAGGCCGATGTGCAGCGCCAGGGCTGGGCCATTGAAAGCCGGCTCTATGCCGAAGACCCCTATCGGAGTTTCCTGCCTTCGACGGGCCGGCTGACCAAATATCGCCCGCCTGTCGAAAGCGCGTCCGAGACGCTGGTGGTGCGCAATGACACCGGGGTGTTCGAAGGCGGGGAGATTTCCACCTTCTACGATCCGATGATTGCCAAGCTCTGCACCTGGGCGCCGACCCGGCTGGCGGCGATCGACGCCATGGCCGTGGCGCTGGACAGCTTTGAAGTCGAAGGCGTCGGCAATAATCTGCCGTTTCTCTCGACCGTGATGGAGCAGACCCGCTTCCGCGAAGGACGGCTGACCACTGGCTATATCGCCGAAGAATTCCCCGATGGTTTCCTTGGCGCCGCCCTAAGCGAGCAGCATCATTATGATGTTGCCGCTGCAGCCGCGATGCTGATGAGCCGCCGCGAAGCGCGGCACGGCACGGGCGCCACTGAACAGCACTGGCACGTCCAGATCGGCAACCAGGCGCTGCCGGTCACCGTCAACGAAACGGCCGATGGCTATACGGTGGGCGCTGAATGGCGCAGCCAGGCCGCCCGGCTCGATTGGCAGCCGGGCGCCGGACTGGCCAGTGTCGAATGGTCTGATGGCCGTCACTCGGTGTTCAAGGTCAATGCCACCACCTCGGGCTTCCGCATCCGCTATCGTGGCGCCGATCTCAGGGTGCAGGTGCTGGCGCCGCATGTGGCGAGCCTGCTCAGGCACATGCCGATCAAGGTCCCGCCCGACATGAGCAAGTTCCTGCTCTGCCCGATGCCGGGACAGGTGGTGCGCATCGCTGTGGCCGTGGGCGACATTGTCGAGGACGGCCAGACGCTGGCCATCGTTGAAGCCATGAAGATGGAAAATGTGCTGAAGGCCGAAAAACGCGCCCGCATCAGCAAGGTACACGCCGTGGCCGGCGCGGTGCTGGCGGTCGATCAGGTGATTTTGGAATTTGAGGCGGTGTGATGGATCGCGATATCGCCCCGTCCACCGGGTGGCACCTCCCCCTTGACGGGGGAGGTTGGGAGGGGGTGCGGGCGCCCCGGTATTCGGGCCAAACGCCCCCCTCCCTGACCCTCCCCGCAAGGGGTAGGGTGTCGCCTGAGGCATCGATTTTTATGATTGAGGTGATCCATGGCTGAGCACGACACTTCATC
>NZ_JAUYGL010000070.1 GCF_030689745.1 Devosia sp. | reverse complement strand
AACATGGAGCCGCACCATTATGGCGCCGAGGCAGGGCGGACGCCGTTTGACCCGGGCCGCGATTCCATGTCGGCGCTGCTCATCAACGCAGCGTTGGCGGCCGGCAAGCCGGTGTTTGGGATCTGCCGCGGGCTGCAGGAGATCAATGTTGCGCTTGGCGGTACACTGGTGGACCAGCGCGATGCCACCGACCAGCCCAGCTTGCAGCACCATGCGCCGGAGGATGCATCACTCGAGGAAATGTTCGCCCATAGCCACAGCGTCGAGATCGTGCCGGGCACGCCTCTGGCCGACATTGCCGGCGCGCAGTCAATCGACATCAATAGCGTCCACTTCCAGACCTTGGGCCGACTGGGCAAGGATCTGGTGGTCAATGCGCGGGCCGCAGATGGCGTGGTGGAAGCCGTTTCCGCGACTTCGGGGGCGGCGACAATTCTTGCCGTGCAGTGGCATCCGGAGTGGCGCCCCGAGACGCGGCCGCATGATCTGGCGTTCTGGCGCAAGGTCGGTGAAATCGCGCGCAGCGCTGCTTGTCGATAAGATTTCATTATAGTCAGAATTTTGAAAGGGAATTGGACACCGGTCCCGAAACGCCTTTGATTGTTGGATCAAACAACCTAAGGGCCACTATGACCGACAAGAAATTCTATCTCAAATTCGTCGATGCGAAGGTCCAGGGCATCATCACACTTTATTGGGACAACGCACCCGAAACCTGTGAAGCCCTTTGGAACGCGCTTGAAACGCCCATTCAGTGGCAGGCGACCCATGCCATGTTCTCGGGTCCAGAGATCATGATAGGCCTGCCCGAGACGCACCGCAATTTTGACCCAACCGCGCTGCCCCCGGAAAACCAGACCGTATTGCCCGAGCCGGGCGAACTGCTGTGGTTCTACCAGCCCAAGAACTTCTTCAAGATTGACCCAAGCGAGTTCTGGGAAATCGGCATGTTCTATGGTGTGGGTGGCCGCACCTTTGGCCCGACGGGTTGGATTCCATGCACCTATTTCGGCAAGATGACCGAAAATCTGGATGCTGTTGCCGAGCAGTGCCGCCTGATCCGCATTGAAGGCGCCAAGACCGTCGAGCTCGGTCGACTCTAGCAATTCGGGCCCGGGACCTGAGGCGGCTATCGCGCCGCAGGTCGCGCCCAGGGCCTTAACACGATTTCGTCTCGCGATAGACCCGGGACGAAACGCACGCCAGCGCCGCACAGCAGCCTCTTGGCGCTGATAGAACCAGTTCAACAAGGGAGACGACCAATGAAAGCTATTTTCGGTACGACTGTTCTGAGCCTTTCCGCACTGCTCAGCACGACTGCCTTCGCGCAGGATAACTCGATCACCATCAACTCCTTCGGTGGCGCGTATGAAACGGCGCACCGCGCCTGCATCATCACCCCGTTCGAAGAGGCAACCGGCGCCACGGTCAATGTCGTGACAGCATATTCGGCTGATGCGTTCGCGCAGTTGCGGGCCCAGAAGGATGCGCCGCAGTTCGACGTGATCCACTTCTCGGGTGGCCAGGAAATCGTCGGCGCGGCTGAGGGGCTGCTGGCACCGATCGATCCGGCCGGCCTGAGCAACGCCGCTGACCTGTACGACTTTGCCGGCGCCAATATGGCCAAGGGTGAAGGCCCCGCCTACTCAATCGCTGCCATCGGCCTGGTGTTCAACACGGAAGCGCTCAGCACGCCACCGACACAGTGGACCGACCTGCTCAACCCGGAATTTGGTGAACATCTGGTGCTCACCGACATCTCCAATGGCTATGGCATGCTGGGCTTCCTGATGCTCAACCAGGTACAGGGCGGCAGTCTGGAAAACATCCAGCCCGGTCTGGACGCCGTAGCCAAGCTGCTCGACGCCGGCGCGATCGTCGTCTCGACCTCGCCTGAAATCCAGCAGGAATTCGCCCAGAACGACGCCTGGATTGCACCCTACGCCTCGGACTACGCCTTCACACTGCGCCAGGCCGGCCTGCCATCGGGCTTTACACAAGGCGCCGAGGGCACGCCCGCCAGCTACATCACCACCAATCTGGTGGCTGGTCGTGACAATACCGAACTGTCGCTGAAGCTCATCGACATGTCGATTTCGGCAGAGGCGCAGGAGTGCTTTGCCGAAGCCCTGCGGTATTCGCCGACCAATGCCAAGGCCGAACTCAGCGATGAAGTGGCTGCGGACGTTGCCTATGGCGAAGAAGGCGTGGCCGGCCTGATCCGCTTTGATCCTGCCGTGATCGAAGCCAATCGCACGGCTTGGGTTGAGCAGTGGAACAAGACTATCGCTCGCTGAGCCGAACCATTTGCCCGCCAGATGGGCGGTGAATGACAAGTCAGCAATCCGTGCGTGGTACTCCCCACTCGCTCGGATTGCGGCCTCTCCAGCCCAAGATGGGGAGGCCAACCGCCATGCGCCAGACTGCTTTGCAATCGGCGTGGAACCATGGTTCGACTCGTCCGCGCTGGGCGACTACAAGAATTGAACACCTGGCACGATCACCGTGTGCCCCGGGAGGTCCGCACTGAATGAACGACCGCACAGAGAACCTGTTGCTGGCCCTGCCCGGAATCTTGTTGTTGGGGCTCGCCTTTTTCTTGCCAATCGCGCAAATGCTGATGTTGAGCATTTCGGGCCCTGACGGGCCAACCCTGGCTCATTTTGCGCGCTTCCTGTCGGACCCCTATTACCTCAATATCCTGTGGCGCACGGTGCGGCTGTCGCTATTGATCACGGTGATCTGTGCGCTGATCGGCTTTCCGCTGGCCTATATCATGACCAAGGTTGGCCCCACGGCACGCCTCTGGTTGGTGGTGATCGTCATTCTGCCGCTGATGACCAGCGTGGTGGTGCGGACCTTTGGCTGGATGGTGCTGCTCAGCCGCAGCGGCATGATCCCTGAAATATTGCGCGACATGGGCCTGGTGGGGCGCAGCTTTGCGCTGATGCAGACCGAGGCGGCCATTGTCATCGGCATGGTGCAGGTGCTGCTGCCTTTCATGACCCTGTCGATCCTGGGTGTCTTGACCCGCATTGATGGTCGGCTTGAAGAAGCGGCGCGGACCATGGGGTGCTCGTTCCTGCAGACCATCCGCACCGTCGTTCTGCCCCTGGCCCTGCCTGGCATTGTGGCCGGGTCGCTGCTGTGCTTTACGCTTTCGGCCAGCTCGTTCGTGACCCCCAATCTGTTGGGTGGCACACGCATTCAGGTACTGGCAGCCTCGATCTACAAATCGGTGACGGCCACGCCGGACTGGCCCTTTGCCGCCGCCCAGGCCGTCATCCTGTTCGTCGGCATCCTGCTGGTGCTGGTGCCCTATATCAAACTCACGGGGACCAGACATGGTTAGAGCTGTTCCAGGCTGGCTGCGGATTGCTGGCTATGTGTTTGTCGTGCTCACCGCACTGATCCTGCTGGCGCCGCTGATCGTGGTGGTTGGCGTGTCGTTGTCGGAGAGCCAGTTCATCGCCTTCCCGCCCAACGGACTGAGCCTGCGCTGGTATCAGGAAGTGCTCTCGTCCAATGCCTATCTCAATGCGGGCTGGATCAGTATCCAGATAGCGCTGATGGTGACGCTGCTGGCGACATTGATCGGCGGCGCGGCGGCTATCGCCATTCACCGGCGGCAATTGCCGTTTTCGGATCTGCTGGCGACGGTGTTCCTGTCGCCGCTGGTGCTTCCCACCATCATCTATGCGATTGGCATGCTGATGTTCTGGAGCTCGGTGTTTGGGCCCGTCTCTCCCCTGGTGCTGGCCCTCAGCCACACCGTGATTGCCCTGCCCTATGTGGTGCGCACCACGCTGGCGGTGCTGGAAGAGTCCGATCCCTATCTGGAAGAGGCCGCCCGCACCATGGGCGCTAATCGCCTGCAGCGCCTGTGGTTCGTGGTGGTGCCGCAATGCATTCCCGGACTGGCCGCAGGGGCGTTTTTTGCCTTCAACATCTCCTTCGACGAGGCGGTGCTGTCGCTGTTCCTGCGCGGCCCGACGCTGACCACCCTGCCCGTCCAGATCTACGGACAGCTCGAATTTTCGCCCGACCCCTCCGTTGCGGCGGTATCCACCATCATGATTGCCTTGACCATTGTGCTGATCTTCGTGATCGACAGGATGCTTGGCCTTACCCGATTTGCGAGTGCCTGACCCATGGCCAATGTTCGTCTGACCAATATCCGCAAATCCTTCGGCAAGACGCAGGTGCTGCACGGCATCTCGCTTGATATCGCATCGGGCGAGTTCATCTCGCTGCTGGGGGCTTCGGGCTGCGGCAAGACCACCCTGCTGCGCATGGTGGCCGGGCTGGAAAGCGTTACCGCCGGGGGCATCGAGATCGACGGTCGCGATGTGACGTCCCTGCCGCCTGAGCAGCGCGACATCGCCATGATGTTTCAGTCCTATGCGCTGCTGCCCCATCTCAGCGTGGCCGAAAACGTGCGGTTTCCGCTGCGCATGCGCGGCATGGGCACCCGCGAAGAGCAGCGCGAAAAGGTCAAGGCTGCGCTGGAAACCGTGCAACTGGGTCATCTGGCCGAACGCAAGCCGCGCCAGCTCTCGGGCGGCCAGCAACAGCGCGTTGCGCTGGCCCGCGCCATCGTTTCGCAGCCCAAAGTTCTGTTGCTCGACGAGCCGCTGAGCAATCTGGATGCCCGGCTGCGCGAAGACATGCAGGTTGAACTGATCGAAATTCACCAGCGCCTGGGACTGACCACGATCTTTGTGACGCATGATCAGGAAGAAGCGCTGAGCCTATCGGACCGCATCGTCTTGCTCAATGCGGGCAAGGTGGAACAGCAGGGCACGCCTGACGAAATCTACAACCAGCCGGCAACCGGGTTTGCGTCCAATTTTATCGGCTCGGCCAACCTCTTGCCCGCCGAGATCATTGATGGCCCCCAGGGACCGGTCGCCAGGTTCGACGATGGGCAGACCCTGGCGCTGGAGCCGCAGGTGGCCACGCGCGGCAAGGTGACGCTGGCGCTGCGACAGGAAGATCTGACGCTGAGCGCCGACGGCACCGGGCCCAGGGCCAGGGTGCGCACGCGGGTGTTTCTGGGCGCCCGCAATCGCTATGTCATGACATTGGCCGGCCATCCGCTGCGGGCCCTGACGGCCAATGACCTCGAATTCGGCAATGGGCAGGACGTAACCCTGGCCATCGACCCGGCGCGAATCCGCGTCATTCACGACTAATTTCTGATCGGGAGTTCAGCATGAGCTTTGAAACACGCCTGTTTATCAATGGCGACTATGTCCGCGGTCAGGGTCCGGCGCTGGCAGCACATGAGCCGGCCACCGGCAAGGTGCTGGCTGATGTGGATTCGGCCGATCGCGCCCAGGTTGATGCTGCAGTGACGAGCGCACACGCCGCCTTTGCCAAGTGGGGGCAGACCGCGCCCAAGGAGCGCAGTCTTGCGCTGATGCGGATCGCCGATGCCATCGAAGCGCACTCACACAGCCTGGCCGATGTGGAATCGGCCAATGCGGGCAAGCCGTGGCGCTATGTGCAAGCGGGCGAATTGGCCAATGTTGCCGACGTGTTCCGCTTCTTCGGTACGGCCGCGCGCAATGTGCCCGGCATTGCCGCGAACGGTTTTCGCTCCAGCCGGCACACCAGCATGATGCGGCGTGATCCGCTGGGGGTGATCGCCTCCATCGCACCCTGGAACTATCCGCTGCTCATGGCCGCCTGGAAGATCGCGCCAGCGATTGCGGCTGGCAATACCGTGGTCATCAAGCCCTCGGAAAACACACCCCTCAGCCTGTTGCTCCTGGCCTCCATCCTGGCCGAATTTCTGCCGGCCGGCGTGGTCAACGTGATTTGTGGCGACGGCCCGGAAGTGGGGCAGAGCCTGATCACGCACCCGCTGGTGAGGATGATCTCGTTGACCGGCGATGTCCGTACCGGCCGGGCCGTGCTGAAGGCGGCTGCAGGCGAGAACATCAAGCGCACGCATCTCGAACTGGGCGGCAAGGCGCCGGTCATCGTTTGTGCCGACGCTGATGTGGATTCTCTGGTGGAAACCTTGCGTGAAGCCAGTTTCTACAATGCCGGGCAGGATTGCACGGCGGCCTGTCGCATTCTGGTCGACAAATCCATCGAGCAGGAAGTTACTGACAAGCTGTCGACCATGATTGGCTCGCTGGTGTATGGCGCGCCTGAGCGCGACGATGTCGAATTTGGGCCGCTGATCACCGGCGCACAGCGCGACCGGGTGGCCGGGTTTGTCGAACGGGCGCGCGGTGACGGCGCTGATATCGTGGCGGGTGGCAATGCCGTCAGTGGGCAGGGTTATTTCTACGAGCCCACGCTGGTTTCGGCGCCGATCCAGTCAGAGATCGTGCAGAAGGAGGTGTTTGGGCCGGTACTGACCATCACCGCGTTCGATGAACCCGGCACGGCAGTGGAATGGTCCAATGCCTCGGAATACGGGCTGGCCTCCTCCGTCTGGTCGCGCAACAGCGTGCAGGCGATGAACATTGCCAATGCGCTGCAATACGGCGTCACCTGGGTCAACACGCATGGCGTGTTCGCCACCGAGATGCCGCATGGTGGCATGAGAAATTCGGGCTATGGCTCGGACCTCTCCATGCAGTCGCTGATGGACTACACTCAGATACGCCACATCATGATCGCCTCATAACGGCGGCAAACAAGGCGTTCGCGCATGGTAAAATCTGACAGAGGCAGCGCTCTGCGCATCCTCGATATGGTTACCTTCATCGCCCTGGCGCGGCACCGGCACTTCGGCCGGGCCGCGGCGGAACTGCATACGACCCAACCGGCCATTTCCATTCGCCTGGCGGCAATGGAAGAAGAGTTCGGCTGCCGCCTGATCGACCGGACCGGCCGCAAGTTTTCATTGACGCCCGGCGGGCAGAAAGTGCTCGACACCTTTCAGGCGATCCTGAGTTCGTATGAGGGTCTCAAAAGCGAGTTGGCCGACGACACCGCCCTCACCCCAAAAGTGGTGCGGATTGGCGCCATCGACTCGGTGTCGGCGACTTGGATGACGCCGTTTGTGGAGGCGCTGCACGAGGCGGCGCCGACCCTCAAGATCGAACTGACAGTTGAGGGTACGAAGAACCTCATTGACGGGATGAACAAGGGCGAATTCGACGTCATCTTCGCCCTCGATCCGGCTATCGGCGACGACTTTCGCAGCTTCACCTCCTGCGTATTGCAGATGACCTGGGCGGGCTCGCCCAAGATCATTGATCCCGACCGCTCCTATAGCGTTGACGATCTGGCGAGCCTGCCGATCATCACCTTCCCCAAGAATACGCCTCCCTACAGGATGATCGCTCCCTATTTTCAGGACGAGCAGGTGCTGGCGAGCAAGCTGACCAGCTCCAACTCGCTCTATTCGATCATCAGTCTGCTTATTGACGGATTTGGGGTCGGTGCCATTCCGACCGTTACCATCAGGCGCGAGCTCAAAATGGGGCTTTTGCATCCCATCCGCGTGGCTAAGCACTTTCCCGCCATGCCCATTATCGGGTCGTATCAGGCAATCAGCGAGAAGGACCTGATACGGCGCGTCGTGGAACAAGCCCATCGGAGTGCCACCTTGTACTGCGCCACTGTCGACCCGAGCATGGCCTGGGTAGAGTAGCAGCGGAAGCCCGACCGGAAGAACGGCAAATTGGGGGATATCGGCCCAAGGCGACCTGTCGCGTTCACTGGTACGATGGCATCAGCTCAGGAGTTCTGGTGCGTTGCCGGGGCAATTGAAGTCCGGTCGGATACCGGACGTGTCCATCTGTCATGGCCGCAATTGGGGCAGGTCACGGGACCGGGCTGCCCCTGAATTGTGCCGCACTGCATGCAGACCAAGGCCTCCTCCGGCGCGGCATCGGGGGTAATTTCGACCGGATGCTCAATCTCCCAGGGCGGCACGATGGGCAGCCCCTGGCGGCCGATCGTGCCGCTTTTGAAGATGGTGAGCGTGCCGTCCGTTTCGACATAGGCATGTTCGACCTGACCGAGGTGTTCAATGCCGTTCTGGCGCAACTGCTGGAACAGCTCACTGGTGCTCAGCGCTGTGCTGTCGGCAAAGGTGGAACAGATCACACCCCGTCGAATGGCTTCCTCCGGCGTGCCGTCGATAACCCGCTGCGCCCGTTTGCTGCGGGCCATGAGCAGATCGAGCGCCTTGTTGATCAACACGACAATCGTCACCACCAGCAGGGCATGCAGCAGCGGCACGTCCGGATAGAACATGACGTCGCCGACCGCCGAACCAAGGGCGATGACCAGCAGGAATTCCACAGTCGAGAGCTGGCCGATGGTGCGGCTGCCCAGCCACCGCAACAGCACAAGCATGTAGAGGTAGATAATGAGCGTCCTGGCGAGGATTTCCAGGAAGAACAGCGGCGGCTCCTCGCCAAGAAGCATCCGCTGCAGGTCAAACGCGTCCATTTTTCACCCCGGTCCGATCCACGTCCATCACCCTGCCCGCTCCATCACCCTGCCCCCGGTCGGGCCAAAGCCGCCGGTCCTAGCGGCCCGATGGCGCGTGCGCCGCTTCCAGTGCCGGTACGATTGCGGCGTCCAGATCCTGATCGGGCAGCGGCACATAGCCCTGGCCCATCAACCAGTCCCGGACGATGACGTTGACGGCGTCGTTATATGACATCGTCCCGCGCGGCGGCTCATCGCGGTGCGCGATGAAGCGCTTGATGCCGTCGAGCAAATCCTGGTCGAGCGCGATATCGGTCATTGCTGCGCCGGTCCCCGGTTGCGTGGACGCGGAGGCGCCGTGCCGTCATGGGCGTAGCTGTTGGGACCAATGTCGGGGCCCGTTGGCGGGTTGGCGCCGCCCGGATGCGGGATCGTGTCGTAGTTCTCTTCGGTGGAGGGATGGGGGTCGGCAACATCATTGCGGACAGCGGTATCCTCGCCAGTCGGCAGGCCGTCGCGGATGATGTCATGCCCGGGTTCGGGCCGGGCATTGCCAGCGCCGGTCGCTTGTGTTTCTGAGCCGGCGCCGGGGTCATGGCTAGCTGCGGCTTTGGCGCGATTGTGCGGCGTGTTCGACATGAGATCCTCCTGAAGGAACAATTCCCATATCAATGCCGCACCACGGCATCGGTTGCGGCGGCAGGCGCGGATTCAGCGCTGCAGGCGTTTGGGGCGCCGATCTGCAGTGGTCATGAATTGTGGTGCGCAGCATCAAAGCTGCCGGTTTTGGCGTGAATGGCGTGCAATGGCGCTGTGAGGGACCACCGGATGCCGTCGGGGAGGTAGGTAAGCTCACCTTTGCCCGATACCGCCGATGGCGCCACGCGTTCCAGCACGATCGAGCCGAACCCCTTGTTGGCCGGCGTTGCAACCGGCTTGAGGGCGCCTAATTCTGTCCAGGTCAGCTGGAACTGGTCATCTCCGCTGACGGACCAGGAGATCTCAACCGAACCAGCCTCGCTGGAGAGCGCCCCATATTTGACGGCATTGGTTGCGAGTTCATGGAACGCCATGCCCAGATATTGCACCGCAAAGGGCTGCAGGGAGATGGCGGGGCCGGACATGCCGACGCGCTCCTCGTGGCCAAAGGCGCGAACATGGGCCAGCAGCAGTTCGAACAGACTGCTTCCCTTCCACTCGCCATTGACCAGCAAATCGTGCGAGCGCGACAGCGCCATAATGCGCTCTGAGACCTGGCGGGCAAACTCCACACTGTCGGTTGCCCGGGTGCTGGTTTCGCGCACCATGGCGTTGATCACGGCAAACTGGTTCTTCACCCGGTGATTGACCTCGCGCATCAAGGCATTGATGCGTTCCTCGCTCTCTTTCTGCGCCGTGATGTCCCGCGCCACCTTGGAGACGCCGATGATCGTACCGTCCTCCTCTCTGATGGGAGAGATCGTCAGCGACAGCGGCAGCCGGCTGCCATCCTTGTGCAATCGCACGGTCTCGAAGTGATCGACCACTTCGCCCGCCCGGATCCGCGCCAGGATCTCGACCTCCTCATGCAGCCGTTCCTTCGGAATCAGCATGGTGATCGATTTGCCAACCGCCTCCTCGGCATCATAGCCGAACAGGCGTTGGGCACTTTCATTCCAGGTCGTGATGATACCGGCGAGGTCCTTGCTGATGATTGCATCATGGGACGACTTCACCAAGGCGGCCAGATGCTGCTGGGCGCGCTTGGCCAATTGCTGCGAGCTCAAGTCAACCAGCGTGCTGACCGCCCCAAGCATCGTGCCATCGCTGTCATGGAGCGGGGTAGGAAAGGCCATGAAGGGTACACGCGTGCCATCAGGACGCTCGGCCACGGCTTCGGCCCCATGGATCGCGCGTTGCTCGTTGATAGCGATAGCCATCGGGCTATCCCCATGCGCCATTGGCCTGCCATCGGTATGGTAAAGGCGCCAGGAGCCGCACCAGCGCACCGTCCCCAGTTCAGGACGGACGCCCCACAGGGTTGCGGCGGCATCATTGTAGGAAACAATGAGGCCATCAGCGTCCGTTGTGTACACCGCCACGGGCAAGGCCCGCAGTGAGGCGGCGGCCAGGCGGATGTCGAGAGGGTTGGAGTCCAACATTCTGCTGCGCACTCGGGGTTGGTCAATGCACGATTGATAGCGCCTATTGGCTCTATTGCAAGCAACCGGTTGCCGGGCCTCAAGCCAGGCAGTGCCGCACCGCGGCGGCGGCCAAAGCTCAACATCGAGTACCCATGCCAGAGCACAGCCGAACCCATGTGCTGATTACGAAACCCGGTGCGCTAACCTTGGGCCAAAGGTGACGGCTCCTGCTCGCATGCGCTTCCCAGCAGGAACGGAAAGACGGGCTCAGGTTTGCCGTCGCGCGGCATCGGCAGGTTGATCGGCGAGCGCGCCGCTGCCTCGGCCAGGCTCGCCAACGCCTCGGGTGCCATGCCGATCTGCTTGAACTGGCTTGTGTCCGTACCCCGCGGCAATTGGCGCAGGGCCCTGGCGGCCCGTCCGGCGTGCCGCGCCGCGGCCTGCCATTTTCTTTCGCGGATTTTCACCCCGGTCGCCGCCAGCATGATCAGTCCCTTGAACAAGGCGCGATCCTGAACATTGCCCCTGGCGGCCAGCCAGATCGGCTCCCACGCCTCATGCGCTTCCCAGTAATAGCCATGATTGAAAAGATCGATGCCCCAGGCAAGGGCGTCGCCTGGCGCGACGGCGTCCTGCGCCGGCGGCGCGGCATCGTGCTGGTAGCTGTGCCCGGTGGCTTCACGCACCGGATGGGGCTGATGGCCGCCTGGCAGATAGGCGTAGGCGGGAAAGGTCCTGCGCGGCAACAGGCGCGGTCGAGGCGCATGGCCCATGGTCTGCTCTCCAGTCTCGGCGCCAGCACGGCGATGCACTGCCGATTGCCAATTGGCCAAGCTGCGCACGCTCCCGGCACGTGGCGCTTTTGATTAGGGACAACGCGCGCCCTGCCCCTATGGTCGCGACAAGCGCCACAAAACGCGAGTCGACCGTGTCTGATCAAAACACATATCCAGCTCAATCTCGTCCGATTTTATTGTCCGTCGGCAGAGGCATATTGTGCAAATGCCCCAATTGCGGTGTGGGCAAGCTGTTTTCTGGCTTTCTTTCGCAGAATGCCCGCTGCCAGCACTGCAACGAACCGCTGGGGCGCTACGATGCCGGCCTGCTGACCGCGCTGCTCGTCGGGCTGGTCATTGTCCTGATTTTTGCCGGCGCCTTTCTGGTCATTGAATTGGCCGGTGGCACCAGTCCATTATATTACCTTGTGATCCTGTTGCCCATTTCGGTTGCTGCCTCCCTGCTGGTCATGCGCCCGTGCAAAGGCGGCCTGATTGGTCTGTTGTGGGCGTTACGCGCCAATGACAGGCTGGAGCGGTAAGTCGGTCCGGCTTGAAATGGCTTTCGCGATTTGCCGGCTCCTGCGATAGAACACACCGATAATCGTCAGCAGCCGGGAGCCCGGCTCCCCCTTGCCGGAACGATCCGGGGATAGCGCCTGTATTGACCAGAGTGAAGATTGAGCGCGGCACTGCGGATTACTGGCGCGCCTCGGCGGCGCTGTTCCTGGCGGCCTTTTCGGTGTTTGCCGCAGTTTATTCGGTTCAGCCATTGCTGCCGATCTTTGCCATTGAGTTCGGCCTCGACGCCGCCGGCAGCTCGGTGGCCCTGTCGGCAACGACGGCGACACTGGCGCTGTCGCTGGTGCTGGTCGGCTGGCTGGGCAATCGCTTCAACCGCAAATCGCTGATGCTGAGCACCATGCTGGCCACAGCGGCACTGGTGCTGGCGGTGCCGGCAAGCGGCGACTGGACCAGTCTGGTGGTGGTGCGGGCCCTGCTGGGCATCGCGGTTTGCGGCGTGCCGGCCATCGCCATGGTCTATCTGGCCGAGGAAATGTCCAATGCGGCGCTCGGCCTGGGGATGGGATTGTTCGTCGGCGGTTCGGCGCTGGGCGGGATGAGCGGGCGATTGATGGTCGGATATCTGGCCGAGATGGTGAGCTGGCGGGCGGCCCTGACCGCGCTGGGCGTGCTGATCCTGATCAATGCACTGGTGTTCCTGCTGCTCTTGCCGCCCCCAAAGACGCCACGCGCGCGCACCCTCACCCTGCCCGAGCTGGGCGCAAATATGCGCGCTGTCTTGTCGGACAAGGCGCTGCCCCTGCTGGTCCTGTGCGCGTTTCTGATGATGGGCGGGTTTGTGGCGATCTACAATTATGTCGGCTTTCGCCTGCTGACGCCCCCCTACAATCTTGACCATGGCCAGATCTCGCTGGTGTTCGTGGTGTATCTGGTGGGAACGCTGGGTTCGGCATGGATGGGGGCACTGGCGGGACGGCTGGGCCGCCGCAAGGTGTTCTGGCCACTGATCGTGGTCATGCTGGCCGGGCTCGCCATTACCCTGCTGCCGCCGCTATGGGCAATTGTGCTGGGTATGGCAGTCATGACCTTCGCATTTTTCGGCGCGCATTCGATCGCCAGCGCCTGGGTGGCGCGGCGGTCCCAGAATGCGCGGGCGCAGGGCAGTGCCCTCTACCTGCTGGCCTATTATGGCGGCTCCAGCGTGATCGGTACGCTGGGTGGTTATGGCTGGAGCATCGGGGGCTGGCCGGGCGTTGTCGGCTTCACCGCCATCGCCTTCGGCGCTGCCCTGCTACTGGCCTGGCGGCTGTACCTGCTGCCACCCCTGATCATCACCGCCGACTGAGCAGGCTGCATTTCCTGTCGATCTCGCCGCTTTGGTGCGATAGCGTCCTGTGAGCATCGTTTTTCCGGACCAGCCATGTCGAGTGAGCTTCCCCATCATCGCCCAGTTGTCCGGGAGCTGACCCGGGCATGAGCAATGGTGCGGCCGTTTCGCAGCGCTATTTCCGGCTGAGCGCGCTTAACTCACTGGTCGGCTTGCTGCTGTGTGGTGCAGGGGCGGCGTTCGTCGGGGGCACGGCATCGGACCTGCAGGCCAACCGATTGGGTGCGGCGGCGCAGGAAATCCTCAATGTGCAGGCTGAGGCGCTGAACGGGGCCTTGGACAAATATCGCATGCTTCCCGTAGTGCTGGGGCATCGCCCCGATGCCGCTTCGCTCTATGCGCCGGGCGCCGATGTGGCCGCGACCCACCGGATCGCGCTGCAGGCAGCGGCGCTTTCGGGCGCGCTGGATGTGGTGTTCCTGCGCCCCTCCGGCGCGGTGCTGGCCCGCGCGTCAGGGGCCGCCAAGGATGTGATTGCGCCCAGTTCGCCATTGCTGCGCGCGGCCTTGCAGGGGCGGCTGGGCCGCGATGAGCGCGTGCTGGACGAC
>NZ_JAUYGL010000060.1 GCF_030689745.1 Devosia sp. | reverse complement strand
GGTACATCTTGACCGGATCATTGGCCATGGCCTCGTCGCCAATGCCAAACGCCGCCGAGGGCGTGGCTGGCGTCAGGATGGCGTCGACGCCGGCGTGGAAGGCGTCCTCGAAATCTCTCTTGATCAGCGTCCGCACTTTCTGCGCCTTGACGTAATAGGCGTCGAAATAGCCAGCCGACAGCACATAGGTGCCGATCATGATGCGGCGCTTCACCTCGCGGCCAAACCCGGCGGCGCGGGTCAGTTCATACATGTCGGTGATGTCCTTGCCGGTGACGCGCAGGCCGTACTTGACGCCGTCATAGCGCGCCAGATTGGACGAGGCTTCGGCGGGTGCCACGATGTAATAGGCTGGTAGCGCGTATTTGGTGTGCGGCAGACTGATATCCTTGACCATGGCCCCTTCGGCGCGCAGCCAGTCGAGGCCCTGGCGCCACAGCTGTTCAATCTCGGCGGGCATGCCCTCCTGGCGGTATTCGCGCGGCACGCCAATGGTCAGACCCTTGACGCCGCGCTCAACCGCAGCGGCAAAATCGGGCACGGCCACGTCAACGCTGGTGGAATCCTTGACGTCGAAACCGGCCATCGAGGTCAGCATCAGCGCTGCATCTTCAACGGTGCGCGCTATCGGGCCGGCCTGATCGAGCGAGGAAGCAAACGCCACTGTGCCCCAGCGCGAGCAGCGACCATAGGTTGGCTTGATGCCGACCGTGCCGGTGAACGCTGCCGGCTGGCGGATCGACCCGCCGGTATCGGTCGCGGTGGCGCCAGCGCACAGCCAGGCCGAAACAGCGGCCGCCGAACCACCCGAGGAGCCACCCGGCACCAGATTGGCATTGCTGCCTGTCGCGCGGAACGGGTTGATCACATTGCCGTAATAGCTGGTCTCGTTGGACGAGCCCATGGCGAACTCGTCCATGTTCAACTTGCCCAGCATCACCGCGCCGTCGCGCCACAGATTGGCGGTGACGCTTGATTCATATTCCGGCTTGAAGCCATCCAGAATATGGCTGGCTGCCTGGGTGTGCACGCCCTTGGTGGCAAACAGATCCTTGATTCCCAGCGGAATGCCTTCCAGCGCCCCGCCCTGCCCCTGCGCCAGCTTGGCGTCGCTCGCCTTGGCCATGCCCAGTGCCTGCTCGCCCGTGACCGCCACATAGGCGTTCAGGCTCGGATTGGCCTTTTCGATCGCGCCCAGATACGCCCCGGTCAATTCGCTCGAGGTGAAGCTCTTGTCGATGAGGCCCTTGCGGGCAGCGGCCAGGCTCAGTTTGGTCAGGTCAGTCAAAACAGATCTCGCTCAGAAAGGTCGTAGCGGGGTGGCGCAATCGCGCCGATTGAGTTTGCTCGTCTTTGGTTTGGCTTAGGCCGGTTGCGGCACGCTGAGCGACATTTCGAAAAATGCCGACCACGCGCTGCCAGGATAGTCCAGAAACGGTCCGCGAGCCACAAAGCCACTGCGGCTGTAAAGCCGATGCGCCCCGTCAAATCCAGGACCGGTGCCGGTTTCCAGCATCAGCATGGACAAATGCTTCTCCTGAGCCAGCGCCACAATCGCCGCCAGCAGGGCCGAACCAACGCGCTGGCCACGGATTTCGGGCAGCGTGAACATGCGCTTGACCTCGCCCAGTGCCGCCGAATGCACTTTGAGCGCACCCATGCCCACCGGCCGTCCCGCCGCGTCGCGCGCCACGAACACGCTCGTATCGGCCCCCGCCATCTGCTCGACGGTCATCTTGAACTGGAACTCTGGCGGCGATAGCGGCAGCAGATGGTCATTGAGCTGGGCCACCAGGCCCCGCACATCATCCTGCAACGCCGTTTCGATGGCGATGCTGATGCTCATCTATTCGATCACCTTGGGCACCATGAAGAAATTGTCTTCGCTCAGCGGCGCATTGACCACCACCCTGTCGGCATAATCGCCGTCAGTGATTACGTCTTCGCGCAGCCGCAGCGTCATCGGCATCACCGAGGTCATCGGCTCAACGCCCTCGACATCGACTTCTCCAAGCTGCTCGATGAAACCCAGAATCGCATTGAGCTCGCCCTGATAGGCGGCAACCTCATCCTCTTCGATGCGGATGCGCGCCAGGCTCGCTATGCGCTTAACGGTCTTGGCGTCGACGGACATGACTAACTCCACATGGATAGGCTGCAAGGATCGTTATTGCCGCTTCATTAGCAACCACGCAGCCAAAAAGACAATGAAAATGGCTGATGCGCCCGATCAGATTTCCAGCGCCAGCCCAGCCTCCAGCGCTACCAGCCCCGATCCATCCAGCCCGTCACGCAGGATCGGGATGGCCTGATCCACCGCCGCCTCGTCCCCGGCCAGAGCCAGCAGGCGCGGTGCCCGTGCGGCCAGCACCGCCATGCCAATCGCGCTGAGCCAGGCGCCGCTACCAAACACCACCACCACTGCGCCTTCCGCCCAGCGCCCCAAAGCCGGCACAGCGCCCCGGACCAGCAAGAGCGGCGCTTCGCCCATGGCGTCCACCAGCACGGCATCCGGCCCCGCCAACCAGCATTTTACCGGCGGCAACTCCACCCCGTCGTCAATCAGCCGCTGCGGCTGACGCGGTCGCCAGCCTTGCGTATCGAGCACGGGCAGGTCCGCGCCAAAATCACGCACCACTTGATCGGCGCCCGATACCAGCTCGGCCGCGTCGATCCCCGCCGGCGCGCCCGCCGGATCGAGAACCAGAATCACCCCGCCAATGTGGATACGCAGCGTGGTGCCGCCAAACCAGGTCAG
The DNA here is from genome assembly GCF_030689745.1 of Devosia sp. Lineage (GTDB taxonomy): Bacteria > Pseudomonadota > Alphaproteobacteria > Rhizobiales > Devosiaceae > Devosia > Devosia alba. Next base: position 7,152 of record NZ_JAUYGL010000060.1, on the reverse strand, counting down.
TTTCATCGCCGCTTTCCAGTCGCCAAATGCTGCCGCACCCTATAGGACGACACCATTGTGGCAAGTGAGCACTCCATGACTGAAGATGGCCCCGATCAGAGCCAGCACGAGGCAATAGAATACGCCAATCCACTGGCGGCGATCCCCGCAACGGGCAGGATTCTGGGCCTCGATCTGGGCAGCAAGACCATTGGCGTGGCCGTGTCAGATGGCATGCGCTATTCGGCCACCCCGCTCGAAACCATCAAGCGCACCAAATTCACGGCCGACGCCATCCGTCTCGATCAGTTGATCGCCGAGAACGCCATCGTCGCGATCATTCTGGGCCTGCCGCTCAATATGGACGGCTCCGAGGGTCCCCGCGTGCAGTCCACCCGCGCCTTTGCCCGCAGCCTGGCCCAGCGCATCGCCCTGCCCATCGCCTTCTGGGATGAGCGCCTGTCCACCAGTGCCGTCACCCGCGTGATGATCGAGGCCGATATGCGCCGCGACCGCCGCGCCGAAGTCGTCGACAAGCTGGCCGCCAGCTATATTCTCCAGGGCGCGCTGGACCGATTGCGCCACGCCTGATCGGGCGCGTTGCGTCGGGAAAACTCAACAAAAAGTTGAACCGCGCGCGCCCCTCCGCTACACCGCGTCAAATCATAGGGAATGGGAGCGTATGGCCCAAGCTCGCGCCAGCACAACCTCGACGTCATCCGCCAGCTCATCTGGCGATTTTCCCCCTTTCAACCAGCGCCATCTGCTCTCGATTGCCGATTTGCAGCAGCACGAGATCATCCAGTTGCTCGATCGTGCCGAAGCCATGGTGCCGGTGTCGCGCCAGGAGCGCAAAAGCCACCCCACCCTGACTGGCAAGACGCAGATCAATCTGTTCTTTGAACCCTCCACCCGCACCCAGGGATCGTTTGAAATCGCCGGCAAGCGCCTCGGTGCACTGGTGATGAACATGTCGGTGAAATCCAGTTCTGTTTCCAAGGGCGAAACCCTGGTCGATACCGCCACCACGCTCAACGCCATGCGCCCCGACGTCATCGTCGTGCGCCACGGAGCGGCGGGCGCGGTGGAACTGCTCAGCCAGAAGGTCGGCTGCGCCGTGATCAATGCCGGCGACGGTGCCCACGAGCACCCTACCCAGGCCCTGCTCGATGCCCTGACCATCCGCAATCACAAGGGCCGCATTTCTGGACTGACGGTCGCCATTTGCGGCGACATCGCCAATTCCCGCGTCGTCCGATCCAATCTCTTGCTGCTCGGCGCGCTCAATGTGCGCACTCGCGTCATTGCCCCACGAAATCTTTTACCTGTCGGCATTGAACACCTGGCCAGCGAAGTCTTCACCGATATGCGCGAAGGTCTGGCCGGCGCCGATGTGGTGATGATGCTGCGCCTGCAGCACGAACGCGCCCAGGGCCGCATGATCCCTTCGGTACGCGAATATTATCGCTTCTATGGTCTGGATGCCGAAAAGCTCAGCTACGCCAAGCCCGACGCCATCGTCATGCATCCCGGCCCGATGAATCGCGGCGTCGAGATCGACCCCGCCATTGCCGATGGCCCCGCCTCGGTCATTACCGATCAGGTGGAAATGGGCGTTGCCGTGCGCATGGCCGTGCTCGATGCCCTGTTGCCGTCGAGGAATGAACCATGAGCACTCCCGTGAGCCGCCCGACGCTCATCGAAAACGCCCGCATCGTTGATCCTGCCTCCGGCACTGACAGTCAGGGCGCGGTGCTGATCGAAGATGGCCTGATCGCTGAAATCGCCATTGGTGCGCCCATCGGTGTGCCTGACGGCGCCGAAGTCATCAACGCCAAAGGCTTGATTCTGGCGCCCGGGCTTATCGACATGCGCGTTTTTACCGGTGAGCCCGGCAAGGAATACCGCGAAACCCTGCAATCGGCGGGCGATGCCGCCGCTGCCGGCGGCGTCACCAGTTTCGTGATGATGCCCGACACCACGCCCGTGGTGGACGATGGCGCCCTGGTCGATTTCCTCATTCGCCGCGCCAAGGCCACGTCCAGGGTCAACGTCCTGCCGGCCGGTGCTATCACCAAGGGCCTCAATGGTACGGAAATGACAGAATACGGTCTGCTCAAGGAAGCAGGTGCCGTCTGCCTCACCGATGGCCGCCACGCCATCCAGTCGCCGGCCATGCTGCGTACGGCCATGAGCTACGCCGCCAATTATGGAATGATCTTCGTCCATCATCTCTGCGACACCGACCTGGCCGGCGCTGGCGTGATGAATGAGGGGCTATTCGCCACCATTCTGGGCCTCAAGGGCATTCCGCGCGAGGCCGAGACCATTCCGTTGGCCCGCGATCTGCAACTGGCCGCACTGACTGGCGTCAATTACCACGCCGCCCAGATCTCCTGCGCCGCCTCAGTGGAACTGGTGGCGGCAGCCAAAAGGCGTAACAAGTCCGTTACAGCAGGGGTTTCCATCAATAACCTCGCGCTCAACGAGAACGACATCGGCCGCTACCGCACGTTCTTCAAGCTGTCGACGCCCCTGCGCTCCGAAGATGATCGCCAGGCCATTGTTGAAGGCCTGCGCAACGGCACGATCGACACCATCCATTCCGATCACGACCCGCAGGACACCGAGGTCAAGCGTCAGCCCTTCGCTGAAGCCTCGGACGGCGCCATCGGGCTCGAAACCCTGCTCGCGGCTGCGTTGCGCCTGGTTCATTCCGGCGATGTCGACATCCTCACCGTGCTGCGCGCCATGACCAGCCGCCCCGCCGATATTCTTGGTCTTGCCGCCGGCCGTATCGCCGTTGGCGCCCCGGCAGACCTGATCCTGTTCGATCTGGAATATCCCTGGCAGGTCAGCGAGCAGCAACTCCGCTCCCGCTCGCGCAATACCAGCTTCGAAGGCGCCCGCCTCGCCGGCAAGGTCATGCGCACCATCGTGGGCGGCGAAACGGTGTTCGAGCACGTAGATTAGCTCCCGCTAGCCCCACCCTCCAGTCGTCAACCTCGGGCTCGCCCCGAGGGCTCTACACTTGCTGCGCCCTGGCTAGGTACAGTGCCCTCGGGTCAGGCCCGAGCGTGACGATCTGGGTATTTGTCACCCATTTTCAGTCATCGTCCGGCTCCGCCCCCTTGCCGCAACCCCCGCTCTGCGCATACTTCTCACTTCAAAGACGAGGGGAAACCAATGCCTATTGACCTGATGCCGCTCCTCTATGCCGTCGTGCTGGGATACCTCTTTGGCTCCATCCCCTTCGGCTTGCTGCTGACGCGGGCTGCCGGCCTGGGGGATATCCGCACCATTGGCTCGGGCAATATCGGCGCCACCAATGTACTGCGCACCGGCAATCGCTGGATCGCGGCCGCAACCTTGCTGTTGGACGCCTCCAAGGCAGCCGTGCCCGTCCTGCTCGCGAGGGGTCTGTGGGGCGAAGAGGCAGCCATGCTGGCAGGCATCGGCGCCTTTCTAGGCCATTGCTTCCCGGTCTGGCTCAATTTCAAGGGTGGCAAGGGCGTCGCGGTGTTCATCGGCTCGCTGCTGGCGCTGAGCTGGCCGGTTGGCGTGATCTTTTGCGCTGTCTGGCTGTTCATCGCCTTTGCCCGTAGATTTTCCTCGCTGGCTGCGCTGACGGCAGGCGCCACAGCCCCTATCTTTGCCTATGTCGTGGTCAATGAGTGGCTGGCCGGTGCTGCCGCCGTCATGGCCCTGCTGCTGTTCTTCCAGCACCGGGACAACATCGCCCGACTCATCAAGGGCACCGAGCCAAAGATCGGCTCCGAGAAAAAGACGGCCTAAGCGATGGCGCCTGACCAGGGTGCCGCCAGACTGACACCGGCGCAGCGCCTCGCCTGGCTGCGCCTGATCCGCACGGAAAATGTGGGCCCCGCGACTTTTCGGCAATTGATCAACCGTTTCGGTTCGGCCGAGGCCGCGCTGGAGGCCCTGCCCAGCCTTATCCGGCGCAGTGGCAAGTCGGTCCGTATCGCCAGCCAGAGCGAGGCTGAGGACGAGATTGCCGGTCTGACGCGCTATGGCGCCCGCCTTGTGGCCAGCAGCGACCCCGACTATCCGCCACTCCTGCACTATATCCCCGCCGCGCCGCCGCTGCTCACCCTGGCCGCCGGCCCCAATCTGGATTGGCAGCGCACCGTCGGCATTGTTGGAGCCCGCAATGCTTCGGCGGCTGGGGTCAAGATGACACGCCTGCTGGCCACCGATCTGGGAGATCGCGGCTACACCATTGTCTCCGGCCTGGCCCGTGGCATCGACGCTGCCGCCCATCAGGCCACGCTCACCACTGGCACTGTTGCAGTGCTGGCCGGCGGCTTCGACAGGATCTATCCGGCCGAAAACATCCCGCTCGCCCACGCCATTCTCGACCATGGCGGCGCCCTGCTCACAGAAATGCCGCTCGGCTGGGAACCTCGAGCCCGCGACTTCCCCAGGCGTAACCGGCTGGTTTCCGGTCTCTCGCTGGGCATTGTCGTGGTCGAAGCGGCCAAACGCAGCGGTTCGCTGATCACCGCCCGCTTTGCCCTTGAGCAAAACCGCGACGTCTTCGCTGTCCCCGGCTCCCCGCTCGACCCCCGCGCCGAAGGTGGTAATGCCCTGATCCAGCAGGGCGCCAAGCTGATCACCAGTGCCGCCGACATCATCGAAACCCTGGGCAGCGCCGATCCATCGCGCAGCGCGCTGTTCGACCGCGATTGGGAACCCGATCCGGCTCCCGATGCGCCGCCGCCCAGCGCCGACGACAAATCCCGCCTGCTCGCCGCCCTTGGCCCGACCCCCATCGAGGTCGACGAACTGGTCCGCCAATCCGGCCTAAGCGCCGCGTCCATGCAAATGCTGCTGCTGGAACTCGACCTTGCCGGCCAGATCGAATGGTCATCCGGGCAGTTGGTGGCGTTGCGATATTAAATGGGAGCGCCCCTCGCCCCTTGAGGGAGAGGGACAACATGTCTGCGTTCAGCAGAAATGTCAGGGTGAGGGGTTCTGCGTGTCCCACGCGTGGATCTCGCGGGATATGTCTCACCCCTCATCCGCCCCTGCGCGGCACCTTCTCCCCTTGAGGGGAGAAGGGAAGAGGCCGCTACCTTCCGCCCTCAATGTTGCGGTTGCGCTGCCCGATGCCGCCGGCCCCATAGGGATAATCGCTCATTTCCGGCTTGCTGACATCGCTCAGCGTGGCGATCTCTTCCGCGCTCAGCACCAGGTCGGCCGCGCCCAGATTGTCCTTGAGCTGGTCGGTCGTGCGCGCCCCCAGGATCACCGAGGTCACCGCGGGCTGTTGAGACAGCCAGGCCAGGGCCACCTGCGCCATGCTGGCGCCGCGCGCCTTGGCGATATCTTCAACCGCCCCGATCACCGCCCAGGTGATCGGTTGGGCATTGCGCTTGTCGAATGCCTCCATGCCCCGCTTGGGATCTTCGCCCAGCCGGGTCGCGCCGGTCGGCATCTGGTCGCGCTTGTATTTGCCACTCAGCCAGCCGCCGCCCAGCGGCGACCACGGCATCAGGCCGATATCGGCATCGAGCGCTGCCGGCACGATCTCATGCTCGATGTCGCGCACCAGCAGGTTATATTGAGGCTGCAAGGTCACCGGCGGTGCAAAGCCCTTGGCCTTGGCGGTCCACACTGCCTTGGTCAGCTGCCAGCCCAGAAAATTGGAAAACCCGTAATAGGCAATCTTGCCGTTGCCGATCGCGTCATCGAGAAAGCGCAGCGTTTCCTCAATGGGCGTCAGCGCGTCCCAGGCGTGCATCTGGTAGAGATCGATATGGTCCACCCCCAGCCGCTTTAGCGAGGCATCGAGCGCCTCCCTCAGATTCTTGCGCGACAGGCCGAGGTGGTTGGGGCCCTGCCCCATCGGAAAACGCCCCTTGGTGGTCAGCACAAGATCGCGCAACACGCCCGGCCTGCTCTTGAGCCAGCGCCCCACAATCTCTTCGGACACCCCGGCGCTATAGACATTGGCGGTATCGATGAAATTGCCGCCGGCCGCGACATAGTCGTCCATCAACTGGAACGCGGTCGCTTCATCCGATTCCGCGCCAAAGGTCATTGTCCCCAGGCAATAGGCCGACACGACGGCCCCGCTATTACCGAGTTTGCGGTATTCCATTGCAATATCTCCTCGTGGTCGACCCGAAGGACAAGTGACTGCTGCGCCAATGGCGCAGGCCAGAAGTGTCGCTTTCAAGTGAATGGGTCCGGCGCAGAGCTGCGCACCACTCAAGTCTGCACCCCCGCAAGCTTGTATGCAAGATTTCTCTCCCCTACGGGGAGGCCGGGGCTGGCTCACTGTGCCCGTTGACACTTTGTTCCAGCTTCACCATGTTGCGCCACTTCTCATCAAGCGGTTGCGGACAGGTATTCCATGAAGGTCGTTGTCGTTGAAAGTCCGGCCAAAGCCAAGACAATCAACAAATATCTGGGGTCGGATTACCACGTCCTTGCCTCTTTCGGCCATGTCCGTGACCTGCCGGCCAAGGACGGCTCCGTCCGCCCGGACGAGGATTTTGCCATGTCCTGGGAGGTCGACACCGCCTCCAGGAAGCGCATTGCCGACATTGCCAACGCGCTCAAGGGCGCCGACGAACTGATCCTGGCCACTGACCCGGATCGCGAAGGCGAAGCCATTTCCTGGCACGTGCTCGATGTTCTGCAGCAGAAGAAGGCCATCAAGAAGGGCGTCACCGTCCGCCGCGTGCTATTCAACGCTATCACCAAGGACGCCATTCTGGCGGCCATGCAGGTGCCGCGCGAAATCGACATGCCGCTGGTTGATGCCTATCTGGCCCGCCGCGCCCTCGACTATCTCGTCGGCTTTACTCTTTCGCCCATCCTGTGGCGCAAGCTGCCCGGCTCGCGCTCGGCGGGCCGCGTGCAGTCGGTTGCCCTGCGCCTGGTGTCGGATCGCGAGACCGAGATCGAAAAGTTCAAGCCCGATGAATACTGGTCGGTGGAAGCCAAGCTGGCCCAGTCCGGCAAGAGCTTCCTCGCCCGACTCCTCTCGGTAGATGGCAAGAAGACCGACAAGCTGGCCATCAAGGACGGCGAGAATGCCGCCGAGCTGAAAAAGCTCATCGAAGCCGGCCAGTTCAACGTTTCGGCCGTCGACAAGAAGCCGACCAAGCGCAATCCCTATGCGCCCTTCACCACCTCGAGCCT
>NZ_JAUYGL010000056.1 GCF_030689745.1 Devosia sp. | reverse complement strand
AAAAACATCTTCGCCCGGCCGCGGCCCGAGATGGCGGTTTACGCCGAAAGCAGCTTTTCTTTCCCCAGCGGTCATAGCGCTGCCAGCGTCGCATTCTTTGGATTTTTGACCTACGTTCTTATCCGCGAACGGATCGGCCCGTTTTTTGTTTCTTTCCTCATCGGTGCAACCCTCGTTTTTCTGATCGGACTGAGCCGCATCTATCTGGTCGAGCACTATCTGAGCGATGTCCTTAACGGATACCTCGTCGGCGCTCTTTGGGCGCTTCTTGGCATCTGGCTGGCGGAATGGCTGAACACCAGAAGAGGTCGGAGTGGGCAGACCTCGGTTCTGCCGTGGCAAAGAGTTGCATCTATAGGCGTGGTTGTGATCGCTCTAGTAGCAGTGGGGTTCGACCGGCAGCTATTGACTGCCCTGTGGCCGTTCCCTCCGGCATCTCGACCGTCAGTTATCGGCCGAAATCGATTATACTCGTGGAACCAACGGTCAGTTTACATCAACGCCACATCAACCCGCGAATGCATGTTTCGCACCAAGTTTGCTGCCGAAAGTCTGTGAAACTGGCCCACTGCAAGGATGGAAAATGCGTAAAATCAAAGGCTTGTCGTGTAAGCCGTTGAAAAGTCTAAGCTATTGGAATCACTGCGATTTAGGCTCATAACCTGAAGGTCACAGGTTCAAATCCTGTCCCCGCAACCAAATTATATAAACATATCAATGGCTTAAATGTTGAGCGTTTCGCTTGTGTATAGCCAATCGCAATACACGTCAACGCCACGTCAACGTTTGACGAGTCCCCCCAACAAAAATGCTAGAAGCTACCACATTTTGTAGCAATTTCATTGGGTTAAATCGCAGCCAATCATCAGGCACAATTGGGGATCCTGAACCAATGGGCATCCCTCAACAGCCATGGGCGCGTCCCATGCTATCCGCCTGTCTCGCTCCGAAGGGCGCGCAGTTGATCCGCAGTCAGGTAGCCGCTGACCCGAACAGCCTCGTCCCGTTGCCAAGAAGCCAATGCCCGGCGCGTATTGGCTCCGAACACGCCATCGACTCCGCCCGTATTGTAGCCAAGAGAGGTCAGCCTGCTTTGGACTTCGCGACGCTCGGCATAGGTCAGGCCCAGCAGACGTTCCTCGACCGCATCATTGCCAGCGACTGGTCCTACGGGATCAGTGCCAATTCCGGGGCCTGCCTGCTGCGCAATCAAATTGACCTGTTGAGCGGTGATGTAACCAGTTGCCGCCAGCTTGTTTGCGGTCTGCCACCGGAAGATGGCGCTGCGGGTGTTTGTTCCCCATAGATCATCAGCAACGCCAGTAGCATAGCCTATCGCTGTCAGCTGCTTCTGGATCTGGATGCGTTGCGTTCGGCTCAATCCGATAGATGCCTCAATCGAGGCGGCACTATGATAGCCGCCGCCGGTCGGCAGGGGGTTGACCGGTACGCCCAGCTTTGCCAGGGCTTGCTCGGCATTGACGCGAAAGGCTCCTTTTGGAAACTTCGTCAGATAATTGCGGTAGGCGCTGACCGTGTTCAGGCGTTGCGCTTCGACAAAGGCAGTCCGATCAAGCTCTTGATTGATCAGAGATTGGGCGATCCCAGAGACGATTTTGCCGAAATCCGGTTCAGCATTCACGGGCGTTGCCACCGCCAAGCTGGCAGCCAACAGGAGCGGGAGTCTGGTTTTCCACATGGTGCATTCCTCTCGATCTGTCGGGCCGTTTTGACCAGCCCGTCCTCAGGATGACAACGCCTGAGACATCGATTGGTTGCCAAGAGTATTTGCCCACCCAGCCAGTGACCGGCCTGATGACGTCCCCACTTTCGTCGCGCGCGTTCATACGCTCGCGATGGTGCCCGGGCATTCTGGCAAACGCAGCGATCTGACGACGGCGCGCTCAATCTTCCTTGCGGGCAGGCAAGCCCTTGTGACTCGTGGACGCCAGATCATCGAGCTCCTTTTCGGTCATGGTCTTGGCCATTTCCTTCGAGGCGCCTTTCAAAGCAGATATCTTGGTTTCGCCCCGTTTGGCTGACAGCGCGGCACCTGCTGCCATTTGCTGGGCTTTGGATTTGGCGGGCATGATCCAATCCTTTCTTCATGGTCGGCGCCATGTGGCACCTAAGTGTCGCGTCCCGGAAGGTTGCGGGGTGATTTGACGAACAGATGGGGGTGGGACTTGTGCCAGTCCTTCATGGCCTGCATCGGTGTTCGGCTCCCCAAGACTGACTGCGGCAACTGCGTGTTGTAGAGTGCGACGTATCGC
>NZ_JAUYGL010000055.1 GCF_030689745.1 Devosia sp. | reverse complement strand
GCGAGAAAAGTGCCGCCGATGACGGTGATCAGCAACACGCCCCCGACGAGAACAAGCGTATTGACCAGCGCCTGGGTGAAGCTGGGATCGCCGATGACGTAGATGTAGTTCGCCCAGCCGGCGAAGCCGGTCATCATCGGGTTGATCAGGCTGTAGTTCTGGAAGGAAAACCAGATGGTCATCGCCAGGGGGACGGCCATCCAGAGCAGCAGCACGATGACGGCCGGGGCCATCATGATGCGGGACAGGGTCTTGGTTTGTGCGGTGGCCATGATTTCCTCAGCCGTTTGCTGCTGCAGTTCCATTCGACCTGGTCGCGATGATGGACCGGCTTGCGATGAAGTTCCGGACGTTTCCCTATCCGGGGTCTGTTATTTGTCGCCCGGCCCATCTACGAGCCATGGGTCGGGCGACCCGTCTTCGGGAGAAAGGCGATTACTTGATATAGCCAGCGCGGGTCATGTCGCGGGTGGCGGCGTCCTGAGCCTGGGCCAGGGCATCGTCAGCAGACATCTGGCCGGCCAGAGCGGCCGAGAACAGCTGGCCCACATTGGTGGCAATGCCGGCGAACTCTGGGATGGCGACGAACTGCACGCCGGTATAGGGCACCGGATCAACGGTCGGCTGGGTCGGATCAGCCGAGTTGATGGAGTCCAGCGTCATCTTGGCGAAGGGCGCAGCGGCCTGGTAATCGGGGTTTTCGTAGAGCGAGGTGCGGGTGCCGGGGGGCACATTGGCCCAGCCTTCGGCCGCGGCGACGGTTGCGAGATAGTCCTTGTTGGTTGCCCAGTTGATGAACTGCTCGGCCGCTTCCTTGTTCTGCGACGAGTTGGGGATGGCCAGTGACCAGGCCCAGAGCCAGTTACCGCGCTTGCCCAGGCCGTTGTCGGGCGCAAGGGCAAAGCCGACCTGGTCGGCGACGGTGGAATCGTCAGGATTCGTGACGAAGGAGGCCGCCACGGTGGCGTCGATCCACATGCCGCATTTGCCCTGCTGGAACAGGGTCAGGTTTTCATTAAAGCCGTTGGAGGAGGCGCCGGACGGGCCGGCATCGGCCATCAGGCCGAGATAGGTGTCGAGTGTGTTCTTCCACTCGGGCGTGCTGAACTGGGGGGTCCAGCTTTCGTCAAACCAGCGGGCGCCGAATGAGTTGGACATGGCGGTGAGGAAGGCCATGTTCTCGCCCCAGCCGGCCTTGCCGCGCAGGCAGATGCCGTTGATGTCATTGTCGCGGTCGGTCATGGCGCGGGCGGCCTCGCCGATAAATTCCCAGGTCGGCGCGTCAGGCATGGTCAGGCCGGCTTCATCCATCAGGTCCTTGCGGTACATGATGAAGGAGCTTTCACCATAGAAGGGCGCGGCATAGAGCTTGCCCTCGTAGGAAAGACCATCGCGGATGGGCGGGAGCAGGTCATCCACGTCGTAAGCGCTGTCGGCACCGAGCCCGTCGAGCGGCGACAGCCAGCCCTGCCTGGCCCAGATCGGCGCTTCATAGGTCCCGATGGTCATCACGTCATACTGTCCACCATTGGTGGCGATGTCGGTGGTGACGTTCTGGCGCAGGGTGTTTTCCTCGAGCACTACCCAGTTCAGCTCAATGCCGGTCTCTTCGGTGAAGGCCGAAGACAGGCCCTGCATGCGGATCATGTCGCCATTGTTCACGGTGGCAATGGTGAGCGTCTGCGCCGAGGCAGTTGCGGCCAGCGCGACGCTGAACGCGCCCACCAGAATGGGTGTCAGTTTCATTGGTATTCCTCCCAGTAATCGAAGCGGGCATTTGTCCCGTGTGTGAGCAAATACTCAACATTTATGTGGCAGAGTCAAGGGTGCCATGCGCAAGACGCGTGGCGGCCGGATCACGCCATAGGGAGAAGAACGCCTATATCGCTGAGGTTGCAGGCGGCTAAAGCAGTTTCAGGAGGCCTTCGGCGGTGCGCTCATCGGTTATCAATCCGTTAACCAGGCGGCGATTGAGCACAGCTTTGATGCCGGGCAATTTTCTGTTGCCCATGGCGATTGCTACAACCAGCGCGTGTTCCCGCGAGGGAATGGTGGCCGAGGCAACGCGGTCATTGGTCAGGCCCTCGATCAGCTTGCCGTCAGCATCAAAGCTCCAGCCGCAGATCTCGCCGATGGCGCCGGCCTTCTGCAGTTCCTTGAGCTCAGCATCGGTGATGAAACCATCGACATGGAGCGGGGCATCGGGGCCGATGTCGCCAATGCCGACAAAGGTCACATCGGCCTGGGCCGCCAGCGCCAGGGTTCGGCGAATCATGGGCTGGGCATGCAGCAGTTCGCGCTCGCGGGCCGAGGAGGCAATGACCGGCAGGGGCATTGGGAAGCTGCGCGCCTTGACGGTATCGGCCATGTTGAAGATGACGTTGTAATAGGCGGCCGAGCCATCGGGGGCGATATTGCCGGTCAAGGACACCACCTTGTGGTGCGGGCAATCCATCGGGGTGAGCTGTTCAACGGCGGCCTTGAGCGTGCGACCGGTGCCGATGGCCATGACGATGGGGTCGGGGCGCTTGAGCCAGCGTTCGATCTCGGTGGCGGTGGCTTCGGCCACGCCGATGGTGGTGGAATCGCTGGAGGGGTCGGAGGGCACCACTTCGACCAGATCGAGCGCGAAGCGCGATTTGAGGCGGCTCGCCAAATCCATGCACCGCCCAATCGGGTGGTCGAGGCGCACCTTGATCAGGCCCTCGCTGACCGAGAGCGAGACCAGGCGCTGGGCCGACTGGCGCGAGATGCCCAGCTTGCTGGCGATCTCCTCCTGGGTATTGCCGGCCACATAATACAGCCAGCCGGCGCGTGCTGCGTCGTCCAGGCGGTTGCTGGAACTATCCATTCGTTGCGCCATCAATCATCCTGTTGGTTGCGCGCAAATTATTCGGCGATGCGGCGGGCGGCTGCAAGGCGTTTATGAATGTTCGACCGGCTGGTGGGCCAATTGGCTTAGCGCGACGCGGATATCGCGCTCGGTATCCTTGATGTGCAGACGCATGGCTTCGGCGGCGGCCCGGCCATTGCCGGCCTTGATGCAATCGAGGATGCGCTGGTGCGCCTCAATGGTGTCGTGCCGGGTGTGACCGCGCTTTTCGTGGCCGCGGCGACTGATGAAGAAGCCCTCTCGTAGCGGCTGGGCCATGGCCTCGAACAGGAAGCCGAGAATGCGGTTGCCGCTGGCCAGGGCCACAGCTTCGTGAAAGCCCACATCATGGGTGTGGAAGCTCAGTTCCTGATCGTCTGACATGGGCTGGCCCGGTGCGCCTGCCGTGTCGCGCATACCCTGCAGTTCACTTTCGATGGCGGCGATGCCGGCACGGTTGGCCCGCTTGGCGGCCAGGGTTGCCGACTGCACCTCGAGCGAGAGGCGGATTTCGACCAGATCGAACAGGCCCTTGGGATCATAGCGAATGATGGATGTCAGGAAATCGGCGAAGGCGGCGCCGTCCGGCTCCCGCACCACAGCCTTGCGACCACGCGCGATCTCGAGCAGGCCGCGTCCCTCGAGCAGCTTGACCGCCTCGCGAATGGTCAGGCGACTGACCGCATAGCGCGTGGCCAGCGCCGCCTCGCTGGGCAGGCTGCTGCCGGGCGTCAACTCACCCAGAATCATCTGCGCCAGGTGTTCGGCGACCGCCCCGGCAGCGGTTGGTTGATCGGCGCGTGCAGGGACAGACTTGCTCATATCTCCTCCAAGATATCTGATACCTTTACCTCAAGCAGTAGAGTCATACGCGCAATTTAGCCAGAGTCTTCCGCAGAAATTTGCCAATTGTGACAATTCCGGTGAGCCGAAAATGCCGCGTATCAGGCGCTATCGTTAATATTCGAGAATCGAAAAAAATGGTGAGAGGCGGCGATCCTGCTTTACAAGGCTTGTCTGATCATTCTAGTTTCCGTCGCGTGGGCTTGGGAGAGCCCTGACGGTTGTTGCCGTCGTGCAGGAGGAATTCCATGCGGTATCGACAGATCGTGCGCCTCCGAGTGTTTACTCGGTCGTTTCTGCTGTCTGCCCGGGATCGAATTCATTGGTAATGCCGGTTCCGACCGGACACGTGCATAGCCTCAAGGCCTCTCCCCTGACGACCATCCAAAGCTTCTGAACTCGAATTACAAAAAAGGGAGTCGAGACGTGAAGATTATCAAGACGCTTGCCACCGTATTGGCCGTCGGCGCCATGGCGCTGACCGCATCGACTGCGGTCTTTGCCCAGGACAAGGGAGCGATCGGCATTGCCATGCCAACGCAGTCCTCGCTGCGCTGGATCTCTGACGGCAATGAGCTCAAGGCTGCACTCGAAGCCAAGGGCTATTCGGTCGATCTGCAGTATGCAGAAGACGATATTCCCAACCAGCTGGCCCAGATCGAGAACATGGTCACCAAGGGCGTCAAGGCCCTCGTGATCGCTTCGATCGATGGCACCACGCTCAGCTCCGTGCTGCAGCAGGCCGCCGATGGCGGGATCAAGGTCATTGCCTATGACCGCCTGATCCGCGACAGCGGCAATGTCGATTTCTACACCACCTTCGACAATTTTGAAGTGGGCGTGCTGCAGGCCAGCTCGATCCTCAAGGGTCTCGGCTACCCCGAGAAGACAGGCCCATGGAATGTTGAACTGTTTGGTGGTTCGCCAGACGACAACAATGCCTTCTTCTTCTATGACGGCGCCATGAGCGTGTTCCAGCCGCTGATCGATGACGGCACCCTTGTGGTGAAGTCGGGTCAGACGGGCATGGAAACCGTTGGTACCCTGCGTTGGGATGGTGCTGTTGCCCAGGCCCGTATGGACAATCTGCTGTCGGCCCACTACTCGGACGGCTCGCGCGTTGATGCCGTGCTGTCGCCCTATGACGGCCTGAGCCGCGGTATCATCTCGTCGCTGCGCGGCGTTGGTTATGGCGCTGCCGATCAGCCATGGCCGATCATTTCGGGCCAGGACGCCGAACTGCCGTCGGTCAAGGCGATCATCGCCGGCGAGCAGTATTCGACGGTGTTCAAGGACACCCGCGAACTGGCCAATATCACGGCTGAACTGGTTGACACCGTGATCTCGGGCGGCGCACCAGCTGGCCTTGACACCACCACCTATGACAATGGCGTCAAGGTTGTGCCGTCAATCCTGCTGACTCCCTATGAAGTGGACGCGAGCAACTACGAAGCACGCGTCATCGACAGCGGCTACATCAAGGCCGAAGAACTCCAGTAAGCCTGGCTGCTGGAACATCGGGGCTCCGCGGTAACGCGGGGCCCTTTCCCGTGAACGGGCCGGGGCGCTATAATGGGACGCGCCTGGGCGTACGAGAAAGCTGCCAATGACCAAGACCATTCTGGAGATGCGCGGCATCACCAAGACTTTCCCCGGCGTCAAGGCGCTGTCGGACGTCAATCTGGACGTAAGGGAAGCCGAAATCCACGCCATTGTCGGTGAGAACGGGGCCGGAAAATCTACCCTGATGAAGGTGCTCAGCGGCGTCTATCCGGTCGGCAGCTATGACGGCAAAATCATCTTTCAGGGCGAAGAACAGCACTTCAAAACCATTGCCGATAGCGAAGCCAAGGGCATCGTCATCATCCATCAGGAGCTGGCGCTGGTGCCGCTGCTGTCGATTGCCGAGAACATCTTTCTGGGCAATGAGCAGGCCCGGGCCGGGATCATCGACTGGGACGCAACGCGCGATGGCGCGCGCAAACTGCTCAGCATGGTGGGTTTGAGTGAAAACCCCGACACGCTGGTGACCAATATCGGAGTGGGCAAGCAGCAATTGGTGGAAATCGCCAAGGCGCTGTCCAAAGAGGTCAAATTGCTGATTCTGGATGAGCCGACTGCCAGCCTGTCGGAAAAGGACAGTGCGGCGTTGCTCGAACTGCTGACCGAGTTCCGCAAGCAGAGCATTACCTCGATCCTGATCAGTCACAAGCTGAACGAGGTCAGCAAGGTGGCCGACCGCATCACCGTGATCCGCGACGGGCGCACCATCGAAACCATGAACAAGGATCAGATTTCAGAAGACCGGATCATCACCTCGATGGTGGGACGTTCGCTGGAAGATCGTTACCCCGCCCGCACGCCGCAGATCGGCGAGACGGTGTTCGAGGTAAAGAACTGGACAGTCTATCATTCCCAGCATCGCGACCGGAAGGTGATCAGCAATATCGACCTGCACGTTCGCCAGGGTGAGGTGGTCGGTATTGCCGGACTGATGGGTTCGGGCCGCACCGAGTTCGCCATGAGCGTGTTCGGCCGCTCCTATGGCCAGCGCATCAGCGGCGAGGTGTTGCTGCACGGCAAAAAGGTTGACGTGTCGACGGTCGAAAAAGCCGTGGCGCGCGGCATTGCCTACGCCACCGAAGATCGCAAGACCTATGGCCTGAACCTGATCGATCACATCAAGCACAACACCACCATTGCCAACCTCAAGGGCATTGCGCGGATCGGGGTGATCGATGATCTGCACGAAATGGACGTTGCCAATGAATACCGCACCAAGACCAATATCCGTTCGTCGAGCGTCTATCAGGTGACGGGCAATCTGAGTGGCGGCAACCAGCAGAAGGTGGTGCTGAGCAAATGGCTGTTTGCCAATCCGGATGTGCTCATCCTGGATGAGCCGACGCGTGGCATCGATGTGGGTGCCAAGTACGAGATCTATACCATCATCAAGAATCTGGCGGCGCAGGGCAAAGCGGTTCTGGTGATCTCTTCGGAGATGCCCGAACTGCTCGGCATTACCGACCGGCTGTATGTAATGAACGAGGGCCGGATCGTGGGCGAAATGCCGACGGTCGAGGCCAGCCAGGAAAAAATAATGCGTGCGATTGTTCGTGCGGAAGGGAAGGCATCATGACCACTGAAACCGCACTGGCGGGCGCGACTGCAACCGGCGAGCAGCCCAAGATGCACCAGTTAACCGTCTGGGGGGCACTCAAGGCCAATATGCGCGATTACGGCCTGCTGGCGGCCCTGATCCTGATCATGCTGACTTTTCAGTATTTCACCGATGGCGTGCTGTTCAAGCCGGTCAATCTGACCAATATCATCCTGCAGAACAGCTATATCATCGTGATGGCGCTGGGCATGTTGCTGGTCATCGTGGCTGGCCATATCGATCTGTCGGTCGGCTCGGTATCGGGCTTTGTCGGCGCGCTGGCCGCCATGCTGATGGTGGGCTGGAAATTCCCGCCGGAACTGGCATTTCTGGCCAATCCGTTCGTGGCCGGTGCCATTTGTATTGTAGCCGGGGCCGCCATCGGTGCTGCCCAGGGCTATCTGATCGCCTATTACCAGATCCCGGCCTTCATCGTGACACTGGCCGGCATGCTGATCTTCAAGGGGCTGTCGCTGGCCATTCTGGCCGGCAAGTCGGTGGGTCCGTTCCCGGCTGAATTCCAGCTGCTGTCGGCCGGTTTTATTCCCGATCTGATCGGGCCGTGGACGCTGATCGAGAAGGCCGAGGGCGTGCATCCGCTGGTCTTGCACAGTACGACGCTGGCACTGGGCATTGTCGGGGTTGTCATCATGGTCGTGATGTCCGTGCTGGGTCGGCGTCGTCGCATGGCACGCGGCTATGAGACCGAGCCCTTCGCGCTGTTCATCGCCAAAAACCTGATCATTGCCGGTTTGGTGCTGTTTTTCAGCTATATGCTGGCCTCCTATCGTGGCCTGCCCAATGTGCTGGTGGTCATGGCGGTGCTGATCGCGGTGTTCGTGTTTGTCACCAAGCGGATGACCTTTGGCCGGCGTATCTACGCGCTGGGCGGCAATCTCAAGGCAGCCTCGCTGTCGGGGATCAAGACCGAACGGATGACGTTCTATGTGTTCGCCATCATGGGCGCGCTGGCGGCGCTGGCCGGCATGATCTACGCGGCGCGCCTCAATTCGGCGACGCCGAAAGCCGGGCAGGGGCTCGAACTCGACGTGATCGCGGCGGTGTTCATCGGCGGCGCCTCGGCGCTGGGTGGCGTCGGTGCGGTGGCCGGTGCGGTGATCGGCGCCTTCATTATGGGCGTGATGAACAATGGCATGTCGATCATGGGCGTCAACATCGATTGGCAGCAGATGATCAAGGGCGTGGTGCTGCTGGCAGCGGTGTTCTTTGATCTCTACAACAAGAAGCGCGCAGGTTAGGTTTCAGCCGTGTGCAACGACCAAGACCGTCGGGGTTACCCGGCGGTCTTTTGTTTGGAGAGGCCTTAGTGAGGGTAGCCCAGCGGTCGGGGGTGTCCCGCGCGTGGTTCGCGCCTTGGCCAAGACCGGTCAGCTGCGCCGGGCTATCGCACTGATGCTCGATTCCGGGCAATGGAATAGTGTCGGCATGGCGGACAAGACTGCCATCGGCAAGGGTGGCGATGCGGATGCAACGTATCGCGCCTGGGGGCGTTGAGAAAATAGAGCACTCACAAGAGCTCTTCGCGGCCTCCCGCGGCGTAGACGCGGTCGAGGCAGATTTCGGGACATATTCCCTGGGTTTCTCCGGGCGCCGCGCTCAAGGCGGTGTCGGTAGATAGAATAGAAAGACCAGACCTCATGGCCACTACAGCAAATACAGCCGGCAGGCGTTTGAACAAGCGCATTGCCGTCCAGCTTTTGACCGGTTGCGTGCTCGCTACGGCGGCGCTGGCACCGACAGGTATGGCATTTGCCCAGGTTACTCCGGTGGAGATCAAGACCGGCGCAAGTGAGCTGTTTGCTGGCCGGGTGTTGACGGCGGGCCTCGACAATCCCTGGGCAATGCGCTGGGGGCCGGATAACCAGATCTGGGTGACCGAACGGACCGGCGGCGACGTGACCCGGGTCGATCCGGTGACCGGCGTGCAGCAAGTGGTGCTGACAATCGATGATGTCTATACCGGGCCGCAGCACGAGGGTCTGCTCGGACTAGCTCTGCATCCTGAGCTGGGCCAGGGCACGGGCAATGACTATGTCTATGTCGGCTATACGGTCAACAATGGCACGGCAGAAGCGCCTGAGCCATCGGCGCAGATCGTGCGCTTCAGCTGGGACGACCAGATCCAGCAGCTTGGCGAGCCGATGATCCTGATCGAGGGCCTGCCTGCCGGCAATGACCACAATGCCGGCCGTGTGGTGTTCGGGCCGGATGGCAAGCTGTATTATTCGATCGGTGAACAGGGCCACAATTTCGGGCCCAATCTGCGCAAGCCAAACCTTGCACAGAAGCTGCCGACGGCAGCAGAGGTTGTCGACAAGGACTGGCATACCTATTCGGGCAAGATTCTGCGATTGAACCTGGATGGTTCGATCCCCGAGGACAATCCCGAGATCGACGGCGTCAGGAGCCATCTCTACAGCTATGGTCACCGCAATCCGCAGGGGCTGGGTTTCGGGCCTGACGGGACGCTGTATAGCACCGAGCACGGACCGGCCAGCGGCGACGAGCTCAATATCATCCAGCCGGGCGGCAATTATGGCTGGCCCGATGTGTCGGGCTTTATCGACGACAAGGCCTATAGCTATATCAACTGGAGCGAGGCACCCGAAAGCGTCGATCGCAATACCGATCCGCTGCCCGACTCCGTTCCGCAGTTCAAAGAAAGCGCGTTCACCGGCGATATGGTTGACCCGCTTGCGGCCTATTGGGTGGTCGAGGACGATTATCCCATCGGCGACATCTGCGGCTATATCTGCGACCCGACAATGGCCCCGTCATCGGCGCTGTATTACGCGGCGGGTGACGACGGCATTGCCGAATGGGACAATTCGGTGCTGATCCCGACCCTCAAGCACGGTACGCTGTATGTACAGCATCTGAGCGCGGACGGTCAGGCGGCTGAAGGCGAGCCGGAGGCCTGGCTGAGCACGCAGAACCGCTATCGCGACGTGCTGGTTTCGCCGGATGGCAAGACCGTGTTCATCGCCACCGACGCGTTCGGTTCGGCGGCGCAGAAATTTGGCGACGGGCTTAACACCTCCGTGCTGCACAATCCCGGGGCAATCCTGCGGTTTGCCTATGGCGAAGAAGGCGGTGCGCTCGGCGTGGTGTCGGGCAATGACTTTGAGGCCGCGCCAGCGGCGTCGGGCACTACCGGCGTGCAGGAATGGGAAGATCCCAATACCGGTAAGACGCCAGCCGGTGACGATGCCAAAGACGACGATGCCGACGATGAAGCCGCAATGGTCACCGAGGATTCCAACGTCGTAGCGGTTTCGGCTCTGGGCCGGCCGCAATATATCGTGAGCTGTGCAACCTGTCATGGCGGACGCGGTGAAGGTGCTTCGGCTCTGGCGTTGGCGGGTAACCAGAAGCTGGCTGATGCCAAAGTCGTTGCGAGCACCATCGTGCATGGCTTTGGCTACATGCCCAGCTTTGGCAAGATGCTCAGTGACGCGGAGATCGCCCAGATCGGCACGTTTATCCGCAATAGCTGGGACAATGATTTCGGCGTGCTGACGGAAGAGACCGTGTCCGACGCCCGCTAGATAGGCAATACTGGCTGCCTGAGCAGCTTTTAAACGAAAAGGCGGGGGATCACCTCCGCCTTTTTCAATGGCCAGTACCTGTCGGTGGGATTGATGGCGATCAGGTTTCTACCTCGGCATCGGTCCGGCTGCCCCATTCGGTCCAGGAGCCGTCGTAGACCGCCACGGTTTTGGCGCCGGCGCGTTCGGCGGCGAGCGCCAATGTGGCGGCGGTGATGCCGGAGCCACAGGTGGTGATCAGGGGCTGGTCGAGCGCGATGCCGCGTTCGGCGAACAGGACGGCCAATTGCCCGGGGGATTTCAGCTGTCCGGCTTCGGTCAGCAGGCTGACCGGCAGGTTGGTGGAGCCGGGGATATGGCCTGCACGCAGGCCCTTGCGCGGCTCGGGCGCTTCAGCGTGGAAGCGCTGGGCGGGACGGGCATCGGTGATCTGGCTGGTGCCGTCCTGGCTGCGGGCACGCACGGTGTCGAAATCGGCAACGCGGCTGGCGTCAAAGGCGGCGTTGAAGACCTGCTTGGGCCGGGCGACCAGGCCGGTTTCAGTGGGGCGCTTTTCGGCGCGCCACTGCGGGCCCCCGCCCGAGAGAATACGGACGTCCATGGCGCCCATGGTCTTGAATGTCCACCAGACGCGCGGCGCCGAGAACAGGCCAATCTCGTCATAGATGACGATGGTCATGGTGTCGGCAATGCCCAGGGCGCCGACCATATGGGCAAAGGCGGCGGGCGAGGGCAGCATGTGGGGCAGGGCGCTATCGGTATCAGCGACGCCATCGATATCGAAGAATACCGCGCCGGGGATATGGCCGGCCAGATAGTCGGCCTGGGCATTGCGGGCGGCATTGGGCATGTGCCAACTGCCGTCCAGCACCACCACATTGGGGTCACTCAAATTGGCGGCCAGCCACTCGGTGGTAACGAACGGATCATTCACGGCTCAATACCTCTGGTTGCGACAGGAAGATGGCCCCGTCGCGTGTAGAGGTCAAATGCCTAATTGGCGAGGACCAAGAGATCCTTGCTGGCCAGGCTGAAGGTTATGCTCTCGCCGCGCCTGGGCGGAATGGAACGCTGATCGTTGAAAGTATCCAGACTGATCACGTTCTTGCCCAGCGCAACGCGGACGCGGATGACCGAGCCGAGGAAGGTGACGTCGGCGACGGTGCCTGTCAGGGTTACATCATTGCCTTCGCGCGCGCCAATGGTGAGCACTTCGGGCCGTACTGTCAGCACACTGGCGGCATTGAGCCCCGCATCTGCGGGTAGATCGGGCAGGGTGAGGGGCTGGCCATCAATGGTCACGATCTTGTTGGCAGGATCGGTAATGACGACATCGAGATTATTCAGCTGGCCAACGAAGGTGGCGACGAAGCGGGTGGCCGGTTTGTTGTAGATGTCGTGTGGCGCGCCGAGCTGTTCGATACGACCCGCATTCATCACCACGACGCGGTCGGAGATCGATAGCGCCTCCTCCTGATCGTGGGTGACGAAGACGGTGGTGATGCCCAAATCGAGCTGAATGGCACGGATCTCTTCGCGCAGCGAGACGCGGATCTTGGCGTCAAGTGCCGAGAGCGGTTCATCGAGCAGCAGCATGCGGGGCCGGGGGGCGATGGCGCGCGCCAGGGCCACGCGCTGCTGCTGGCCGCCGCTCATCTCGTAGGGGTAGCGCTGTTCGTAACCGGGCAGGCCGATCAGCTTGAGCATTTCGGCGACGCGGGCGCGACGCTCCTCGCGCGGCACGCCGGCGATCTTGAGGCCGAAGCCGATATTGTCGCCGACATTGAGATTGGGAAACAGGGCATAGGCCTGAAACACCATGCCGAGTTGGCGCTGATTGGGCTTGAGGGTGGTGATGTCCTGCCCGTCAATGGTGATGGTGCCGGCACTGGGTGTTTCAAAGCCCGCGATCATGCGCAGAATGGTGGTCTTGCCGCAGCCAGAGGGGCCGAGCAGGGAGATGAACTCGCCCCGGGCAAAGGCGAAATCGACGGCCTTCACCACGGTATTGCTGCCGTAGGTCTTGGTGAGGCCGGAAACGGAGAGAAAATCGGCTGTCATAGTCAATCGGTCCTGGCGGAGGTGCGGGGGGCGAAGCGGCCGAGCACGTTGATCATGCCCATGGCACCCCAGGTGATGATGAAGGAAATGATGGCCAGCGCCGCCGGCTCATAGGCACGGTTCGCGCCGATATTCTGCAGATAGGGACCGAAGGCCGGGCGGTTGAGCAGGCTGGCAATAGTGAATTCGCCGATGACGATGGCGAAGGTCAAGAAGGCGCCCGAGAGCACCGCCACCAGTATATTGGGCAGGATGATCTGGCTGATGATCTGGATGGTGTTGGCGCCGGCGATCTGGGCGGCCTCGGTCAGGGTCTGCACATCAATGGTGCGCATGCCGGTATCGACGGCACGATAGGTATAGGGCAGGGCCAGGGTGACATAGGCGAAGGTGAGCAGGATATCGGTGCCCAGCGCACTGCCGGTGAAGGGAATGATCGAACTCGAATTGTAGAGCCGGATATAGCCATAAACCAGGATGATGGCCGGGATAATCAGCGGCAACAGGGTGAAAAATTCCATGAAGGGGCGCAGCCAGGGCAAGCGCAGCCGCACGAAATAGACAGCCGGCACAACAATGACGATACCCACCAGAATGGAGAAAATGCCGATCAGCACCGAATAGCCGAACGTGGCCTGGAAATTGGGGTCGGAGAACACTGACGCATAGCTGTCAAAGCTGTAGTAGCCGCGCCGCATGCGCAGCGAAAACTCGAAGGTGGCAACCAGCGGGACGATGAAATAGGACGCGCCGAGGAGAAAGACCACCCAGGCCCAGAAGCGGTTCTGTTTCATTTCATCCACCTTTCGGCGCGCTGGGAAATGACCAGATAGATGATATTGGCGAAGGCGGTGATGACCACCATGCCCAAGGCCAGCGCGGCGCCGAGGCCGGGATTCTGCAGGGCATCACCGCGGATCTGCGCATAGAGCAGGATGGGCACGATGTTGAGTGAGGAGCCGGTCAGGCCATAGGCAGTGGCGATGGCGCCAAAGGCATTGGCAAACAGCAGCGAGACGGTGCCAAGAAAGCTGGGCCACAAAATGGGCAGGCCGATATAGCGCCAGAACTGCCAGGGTTGGGCGCCGAGGCTGGCAGCGGCCTCACTCCATTCCTTTTTCAGCCCATCAATAGCGGGGGCGATGATCAGGATCATCAGCGGGATCTGGAAATAGAGATAGGTGATGGTCAGGCCCCAGAAGCTGAGCAGGTTGAAGCCGGCGCGATAGAGATCGAGACCGAAGACCGTCTTGGCGATGATGGTGACCAGACCGAGCCGGCCCAGGGTGGCGATGAAGGCAAAGGCCAGCGGCACGCCGGCGAAATTACTGGCAACGCCGGAAAAGGTCATGATCGCCGAGCGCAGCGGGGCGGGCAGGCGGCCGCGAATAATGGCCAGGGCAATGGCCAGACCGGCCAGCGCGCCAATGATCGAGGAGGCGCCGGCTATGCGGATGGAAATCCAGTAGGCGGCCATGATCTGGTCGGTGAACAGGCCGAGGATATTGTCGAAGGTCAGTTCGCCATCGCGACCGATAAAGGCGCCGCCCAGCAGGTAAAGCGTGGGTAGGACGAGGAACATGAGGCCGAAAATGATGAAGGGGGCGACACCCAGAAATTCCAAGGAGAAGCGGCGGCGGGATGAGGTTGTTGTTGACATCAGACGTATCGAGCTTGTGGCCCACCCCTATTGTCCTCCCCTGGATGGGGAAGGGGGCGGGGCGATGGCTGGCACCATCCCCGCCCGATTGCATTGTTACTCGACGTTGGCGCCGACGGCTGAATCCCACTGGCCTGTGATCACTTCCTTGGCAGCGTTCTGCTGCTCGATGGTTGGGAACACGGCCTTTTCATAGGCGGCAGCGGGGGGCAGGGCGTCGAGCATGGCCTGCGGGATGGCGCCCTTGGCGGCCAGATCGTTGAAGCGGATCGGGTGGCAATAGCCAGCCAACCAGCCGAGCTGACCTTCGTCGGAATAGAGGTATTCCATCCACAGCTTGGCCGCGTTGGGGTGCGGTGCATAGGCCGAAATGGCCTGGACGTAGACGCCCGCAACAACGCCGGTGGCCGGGACAACGATCTCGGCGGCAGGATTGCCTTCAAAGCTGTCGCGCCAGGCGAGCAGGTTGTAGTCCCAGGCGATGACGATCGGGGTGGTGCCCTGGGCCAGCGACGCGGCCTTGCCGATGACGGGGACGAAATTTCCCTTGGAATTGAGATCGGCAAACAGCTTCAGACCGGCTTCCGCAGCACCAGCGGCATCTGCGCCGGTGGACAGACCAGCGGCGTAAACCGACTGGATGGCCTGGGCAGAAGCACGTGGATCGCCAGCGAGGGCGACGGCGTTGGCGTATTCGTCCTTGGCCAGGTCGGCCCAATCGGTTGGCACGGTGTCGAGTATGTCGGTGTTCACCAGCATGGCCATGACGCCATAATAATCGCCATACCAATAGCCCTCAGCATCCTTGGCATCGTCGGGGATCGAGTCCCAGGTCGAGACCTTGTAGGGCTGGATCAGGCCATCGGCCTTGGCAGAGGGGCCAAAGGACAGGCCGACGTCGATCACGTCAGGTGCCTGTGGGCCCATATTGCCCTGATTGGCCTTGATGGCTTCGATCTCGTCAGCCGAGCCCGCATCGGGGTTCAGTTCGTTGACGGTGATGCCGGGATATTTTGCCTTGAAGCCGGCAATCACGTCGCCATAGGCGCACCAATTGTGCGGCAGGGCGATGGTGGTGAGCTCGCCTTCGGCCTTGGCCGCAGCATAGAGCGCGTCGAGATCGACCTGAGCAAAGGCGGGGGTGGAAACGGCGAGAACGGCAAGCATCGACACGGATGCACCGAGCGACTTCTTGATAGACATGTTCAGTCTCCCTGTAAATTCGTCAACGCTCTTTGGTGAGCGCTGCGGCGGACCGGGAGGGGAGTAGTGAGACGGGATGACAGTGCGATGACGGCGAGACTGGCTGAGAAGGTGCATCTGAACGACGCGCCTACGGGCGCAATCTAACGGAAGTCGCATTGCCGCGTACCCATGCCTGCCTCCCCAGCTGCAATTGTGACACTGCGCCTTTGTGACAGTCTCGTCCAGATGGTCAAAAATCGGATTCCGGCGCTGTGCATTGGTGGAACTGACGGCCTCGGGGTGGGCCGAACGATAGGATGGGCAGCCAAATGCGCATGGTGCAAGTTTAGAATTGTTCTAAGCTATTGATTTACAATTGATTTTATAAGCTGACTTTGATAATCCGCTTTTAACTTCAAACTCAGGAGGATCAGCCATGATCTCGACCGGTGTTCGCACCCTGCGCAGCCTTGCCGTCGCCCTTACCCTGTCGGTCGCGCCCGTCGCAGCCTATGCTGCCGCGCCCACCCAGGCTGAGGTGCTGGCCAATTACGCCGATCTGGCACTGGCGGGCTATGAAGATGCGTTGAGCACGGCCAAGGCGCTGGACGCGGCGATTGATGCGCTGATCGCGGGGCCAAGCGACGCCACGCTGAATGCCGCCAAGGATGCCTGGAAGGCCGCGCGGGTGCCCTATCAGCAGACCGAGGCGTTCCGCTTCGGCAACCCGATTGTCGATGAATGGGAAGGGCGGGTGAACGCCTGGCCGCTCGATGAGGGCCTGATCGACTATGTCGATGCCAGCTATGGCACCGAGAGCGACAGCAATGCCCTGTATGTCGCCAATGTCATCGCCAATTCCAGGCTTTCCATCGATGGCAACGAGCTCGATGCGACCGAGATTACGCCAGCGCTGCTGCAGGAACATCTTCAGGAAGCGGCCGGTGTCGAATCCAATGTGGCGACGGGCTACCACGCTATCGAGTTCCTGTTGTGGGGTCAGGATCTGAACGGCACCAATGCCGGCGCCGGTGCGCGCGCGTTCACTGATTACTCGACCGCCGCGCACGCGGATCGCCGCGCGGCCTATCTCAAGGCGGCGTCGACCCTGTTGGTGTCGGACCTTGAAGAAATGGTGGCAAACTGGACGGCAGACGGCGCTGCCCGGGCGGCGCTGCCCGAGCTGGGTATTTCGGCGATCTTGACCGGCATGGGCTCACTGAGTTTTGGCGAAGTGGCCGGCGAGCGCATGAAGCTGGGCCTGCTGCTGCATGATCCGGAAGAAGAGCATGATTGCTTCTCGGACAATACCCACATGTCGCATTTCTACGATGCGGTGGGCGTCCAGAATGTCTATCTGGGAAAGTACACCCGGGTTGACGGCTCGGTAGTCGAGGGGCCCGCGCTGGCTGAGGTGATTGCCGACAAGGATGCGGGGCTGGACGGCGAAATCCAGACGCTACTGGCCGATACCATTGCCAAAATGCAGGTCATGGCGGATCGGGCGGAAGCCGGCGAAGCCTATGACCAGCAGATCGGCGAAGGCAATGTTGAAGGCAATAGTGTGGTGCAGGCCGCCATTGACGGGCTGATCGCGCAGACGCGCGGCATCGAGCGCGCCGTGGCACTGCTGGAGCTGGGCGATGCGGTGACTATCGAGGATAGTGACTCGCTGTCGAACCCGGATGCGGTGTTTCAGTAAGAGTGCTGGTGGGTGGGAGAGTTAGCCCACCCTTGCTCCCTCCCCACAGAGGGGAGACGATGAAAACTGAAATCAGGCCCTGCGCATCCCTCCCCCGAATGGGGAGGGACTGAGGGTGAGGTGATGGGAACTACTGCAGCCCTGTTGATTGGGGCTATGCTGCGGTGCGCCAAAGCCGGAAACAGGCAGAGCCATGAAAACTCGTCTCACCATTGCTCTTGTCGCCGTGCTATTCGGCGGCCTGACCCTTGCCCAGGACGGTGCGGTGCGCAGCGATTTGACGCCGGACGATCTGGCGCGGGTACA
>NZ_JAUYGL010000048.1 GCF_030689745.1 Devosia sp. | reverse complement strand
GTGGAAGTGCGGCGGCTGGCGCAGTCGGCAGCGTCGGCCTCGGCTGACGTCAAGGTGCTGGTAGAGCAGAGTGCCACCGAGGTGTCAGGTGGCACCAGGCTGGTGGCTGATGCCGCCGGCAAGCTGGAGGCGATCCTGGTGGGGAGTCGCGAAACCAGCCAGGTGATGGAAACCATTGCCCGCGACAGCAAGGAACAGGCCTCGGCAATCGAAGAGGTCAATGTCGGCGTGCGGCAGATGGATGAGATGACCCAGCACAATGCGGCGCTGGTGGAAGAGATCAACGCGGCGATCGAGCAGACCGAAAGTCAGGCTTCCGAGCTCGACGGGATCGTGGCCGTGTTCACCACTGCTGGCAAAGCCAATAGTGCGGCGATGGCCCTGACCGCCCTGGCGGCCAAGCCCGCAACCAAGCCGGCCGCGCCGGTACGCCAGGCTGCCAAGCAATATCTCAGCCACGGCAATGCCGCAGTGTCGACGGACTGGAACGAGTTCTAGGCCGACTTATACTGCCACTAATGCAACGCCGACCGCGGGTTTCCGAGGTCGGCGTTGTCGTTTCCGGCAGTTGGTCGGGGCTGCCGCTTCAAAGCGCTTCATTAACCAATTGTTGAGTATGATTTGACGGTGTGGTGACCGTGGCATGGAACTGTGGGCACAGCACGGTACCAGGCCGTCTTGCCAAAACTTCCGGAAGCCCCGATGCCTCAACTCAAACTCGCCTTCAAGCTGCCGGCCATGGTGGTGATCATTGCGCTGGCAAGCGGTGTCAGCCTGGGTCTGGCAGCCTATTTTGCGGGCAACGCCATTGTCACCCAGCAGGCCGAACAGCGTCTGACTGCTGCTGCATCGAATGCGACTTCGGCGCTGGGCGCCTATCTGCAGGATGTTGCCGGGGATCTGACGCTGTTTGCCGGGCGCGCCGAAATTGCCGCCAATATTGACCTGTTCTCGGGCGCTATGGGGTCGCTGAGGGGGCAGGGCGATCCTGCCGCGCTGCTGCAGGACGCCTATATTACCCAGAATGCCAATCCGGCTGGCGAACGCGCGCTGCTCGACAGCTCCGACAAGCTGCCGGTTTATGATCTGCACCACCGCGCGCTGCATGCCGATTCCCGCGACCTGCTGGTCAAGCGCGGTTATGATGATGTGCTGCTGTTCGATACCGCGTTCAACAACGTTTATTCCGTGGCCAAGCAGGCCGATTTCGGCACGAATTTCGCCGAGGGTGCTGGCCCATGGTCGGATACCGATCTGGGCAAGGTGGTGCGTGCCGCCATGGCCGGTGAAGCCGGTCAGGTATTCCTCTCCGATTTCGCGCCCTATGGGCCCAGTGCCGGCGCGCCCGCCAGCTTCATCGCCTCGCCGGTCCATGATCAGGGCTTCCTGATCGGCGTCTTGGCCTATCAGCTGTCGGCGACCCGGATTGGTGCGGTGCTGGCGCAGACCAAAGGCCTCGGCGAGAGTGGCCAATTGTTCATTGTCGGTCAGGACAATCTGGCGCGGACTGACTCGCCGGCAACGGCAGACGATGACGTGCTGACGCTCAAGCTTGATGGCCAGGCGGTCGCGGCGGCGCTGGGCGGCAGCGCCGGACTGGGCCCGCTCGAACAGGCCAATGGCACCAGATATGTCGCCGCCAGTCAGCCGATCAGCTTTGGCGGCGTCGATTGGGCGGTGGTGGCGCTGGAAAGCCAGCAGGAGATCGCGGCGGCCTCGGCCAACCTGCGCAACACCATGCTGATTATCGGTCTGGTCATGCTGGTGCTGGCGGCGATTGCCAGCGTGCTGTTTGCCCGCGCTGTTACCCGGCCGGTTTCACGCCTGACCACGGCCATGGCCGAGATCGCCGCGGACCAGTTCGATCTGGCGGTGCCGGGCCTCGAACGCGCCGACGAGCTGGGTTACATGGCCGAAGCGGTCGACGTTTTCCGCAGCAATGGTCTGAAAATGCGCGACCTGCGCTCGGCCGAGCTGGATATGAGTGACGAGCGCGCCAGCCAGGTCCGGGTTATCCAGCGCCTGCAGCACGATATTGGTGTCGTGGTGGCGGCGGCGCTTGCCGGCGACTTTTCGCAGCGCTTGCCGCTCGATCAGCCTGACGCGGATCTGCGCCAGCTGGCCGAGAACGTCAACGCGCTGGTGGAAACGGTGGACCGTGGGCTGGGCGAAACCGGTATTGTGCTGGCCGCACTGGCCCGGGCGGATCTCAGCGTGCGGATGCAGGGGGATTACCAGGGCGCCTTCGGCCAGCTCAAGGCCGACACCAACGCGGTCGCCGAGCAGTTCAGTGTCATCGTTACGCAGTTGCGCGACACGTCGGGCGCGCTCCGGACGGTGACCGGCGACATTCTGGCCGGCACCAATGATCTGTCCGAGCGGACGACGCGGCAGGCCGCCACGATCGAACAAACTGCCGCCGCCATCGAACAACTGGGCCGCACGGTGCAGGACAATGCCAATGAGGCCGATGCCGCCAGCCGACAGGCCCATCTGGTCTCGGGCGACGCGGAAGCAAGCGGCGCGGTGATGGTACAGGCAACCGAAGCCATGGGTCGGATTACCCAATCATCGGGTAAAATCTCCAATATCATCGGGCTGATCGACGATATCGCCTTCCAGACCAATCTGCTGGCGCTGAATGCTTCGGTGGAAGCGGCGCGCGCCGGCGACGCCGGCAAGGGCTTCGCCGTGGTGGCGGTGGAAGTGCGGCGCCTGGCGCAGTCGGCGGCCAGCGCCTCGGCCGATGTCAAACTGCTGATCGAGCAGAGTGCCAGCGAGGTGGCGGGTGGTTCGCGTCTGGTCGAGGATGCGGCCCAACGCCTGGTGGCGGTGCAGGATGCCATCAAGACCAGTGCCGGGATGTTGCACGGCATTGCCCAGGCCAGCCGCATGCAATCATCGGCGATTGATGAGGTCACCATTGCCGTGCGCCAGATGGACGCCATGACGCAGCACAATGCGGGGCTGGTCGAACAAACCAATGCGGCGATTGAACAAACCGAAATACGGGCCAAGGAACTGGACAGTATCATTGATGTATTCCGCCTGCAGGCGCCGGTTGCTCAGCGCGAGCGTATGGTTGCCGGGCGCTAGCCCAAGCGGCTGCCGACCCTCGATTTCCGTTATTAAACTTAAGGATAGCCCTGGCGTTTACCGAAGGTTCACCAAGACTAACATAGCCTTGATATCTTGATCCGGATCAAAGCCGCGAACGCTGAAACGGACTTATCTCTGCTGGAAAAGCCTTTTTGGAGTGTGCGCCTTGACCAAAGAATCCGCCAACGACCTGCTGTCGTCCCGCCTTGCCTTTATCGGGCTGGACCAGGCAACAAGGGATAATCTGGCGGGGATTCAAGACCATATTGATGCCCACCTGACCCCGGCGCTGGACACGTTCTACGGCAAGATCGCGCAGGTGCCGGCGGTGTCTAAGTTCTTCGACGGCAAGGCCCAGATGAACCGGGCCCAGGGCAAGCAGTTGGGCCACTGGAAGGCGATTGCCAGCGGCCAGCTTGATACTGCCTATTTTGAAGCCAGCACCAAGGTCGGGCTGCGCCATGCCCAGATTGGCCTTGAGCCGCGCTGGCATATCGGTGGCTATGGCGTCATCATGGAGACCCTGATCAAGGGCGTGGTGCATGATTGCATGGCCAAGGCTCTGGAGCCCAAGACCGGGCTATTCGGCCGCAAGGTGGCGCCAGAACCTAGCGCCGTGATGGCCGATGTCGACACCATGTCCGAGGCGCTGGTGGCGATTCTCAAATCCATGCTGCTTGATCTTGATATCGGGATAACCGCCTATTTCGACAAGCTGACCGGGGATGCGCGCACTGCCGATGATGCCGCCAAGGCCAAGACCGCCCGCGCCGTGCGGTTGACCGGCGCGGTGCTCAAGGATCTGGCAGAGGGTGACCTCACCAGCCGCATCACCGACGAGTTCGAGCCAGAATTTGCCCAGATCAAGGACGACACCAATGCGGTCGCCGAGCGTCTGACCTCGATTGCCACGCAATTGCGTCAGACGTCGCGGTCGCTGAAAACGGCGACTGGCGAAATCCTCGCCGGGGCCAATGACCTGGCTGACCGCACGACGCGTCAGGCCGCGACCATCGAACAGACCACAGTGGCGGTGCAACAGCTGTCCGCGACCGTGGTGGAAAGTGCTCGGCTGGCCGGGACTGCCAGCGACAAGGCCCAGACCGTATCCAGGAATGCCAAGTCGGGCGGCGAAGTGATGTCG
This sequence comes from Devosia sp., assembly GCF_030689745.1. Lineage (GTDB taxonomy): Bacteria > Pseudomonadota > Alphaproteobacteria > Rhizobiales > Devosiaceae > Devosia > Devosia alba. The sequence goes on along the minus strand of NZ_JAUYGL010000048.1, from coordinate 15,458 downwards.
GACGCCAATGGCGCAATGGGTGCCATCGAGACCTCGTCGGGCAAGATTTCCAATATTATCGGGCTGATCGACGACATCGCCTTCCAGACCAATTTGCTGGCGCTGAACGCCTCGGTCGAGGCGGCGCGGGCGGGTGATGCGGGCAAGGGTTTTGCCGTGGTAGCCGTTGAAGTGCGGCGCCTGGCCCAGTCCGCCGCCAGTGCCTCTGCCGATGTCAAACTGCTGATCGAGAGCAGTGCCAGCGAAGTGCGCAATGGCACTCAATTGGTGGCCAAGGCCACCGAAACACTCAATGAAATTCTCTCGGGCGCGCAAGAGAGCGCCGCGCTGATCGATACCATTGCGCGGGCCAACCAGCAGCAATCGGATGCCCTGGGCGAGGTAGCGGTCGCGGTGCGGCACATGGATGAGATGACCCAGCACAATGCCGCCCTGGTGGAAGAGACCAATGCGGCGATCGAACAAACCGAGGCGCGGGCCGGCGAGCTTGATGCCATTGTCGATGTGTTCAAGCTTGGTGGTGGCAGCGGTGCCGCGGTGCGCCGTACTGCCCAGCCGGTGCCGGCGCTGAAGCGCACGAGCAATCTGGCCATCTCGCGGGACTGGAACGAGTTCTAGTTTTCGGGCGGTGCTGACACCGTTTGTCAGCACCATGCGGCAAGGTCGACGTGCCGAGGCGACATGGTCGTCTCAACCGCGAGGGCCTTGCCATGCTGACCACCATTGTCGATCCGGTTTATCCAGACGCCTTTGGCGCTTTGGTGGCGCCTCTGCCCGCAGACATAGCGGCGCTGACAGCGCGGCTGGTGACGCTGGTCGGGGCCCACCCCGGCCTCAGCGGCAAGGTGATGCCGGGCTGGCAATCGGTGAATTTTCGCCATGGCGTGGCGGGGCATGTCTGCGCGGTGTTCCCGCATCGCGACCGCGTCGCCCTGTATTTCGAGCACGGCAGACTGCTCGACAATAGCCACGGCTTGCTGGAAGGCGACGGGCTCAAAAAGGGGCGCTATCTGCGGTTGGCGCCCGATGACGACATTCCGGTTGACATGATCGGCATTCTGCTCAGCGAGGCCATTGCCCTATCGGCGTGAAGCTGGTTGAACATCTTCCCAAAGCTGGAGGGTGGCATGGCACGCATTGGCCTGGTGGCGCATGACGACAAGAAGGATGAGCTGTGCGACTGGGCGCTGCGGCACAAGACCAAGCTTGGCGCGCACCAATTATGGGGCACCGGCACCACCGGCAGCCGCATTATCGAGGCCACTGGCATGCCGGTGACCCTACTCAAAAGCGGGCCTCTGGGTGGTGATCAGCAATTGGGCGCGATGATTGCCGAGGGCCGGCTGGACGTTTTGATCTTTTTCATCGACCCGCTTTCCGCCCAACCCCATGATGTCGACGTGAAGGCGTTAACCCGTCTGGCAACACTTTACGACGTCATGTGTGCCAATAACGAAGCCACTGCCAATGCCGTGCTGGCGTATCTGTGAGGGCAAAGCCCCCGGGTTGCGCTGGCTTTAGGTTGACCGGTTGGCTGCCATATGAGCAGATGCCGCAAAATCGCCTGGATTTAACCGGGTACCCTTGGCCTCAGGAAACGGGACGGATTTGGTGTCCTCAGACTTGGTTATCGACGTTCGCAACGTTACGAAACGCTTTGGCGGCCTCACCGCTGTCAATAATTGCTCGCTCTCGGTGCGGCGTGGTTCGGTCACGGGGCTGATCGGCCCCAACGGGGCCGGCAAGTCGACGCTGTTCAACATCGTGGCCGGCAATATCGTGCCCGATGCGGGCGTGGTGATGTTTGACGGCCAGGATGTCACAGGCCTTGCCCCGCACGAACTGTTCCGCGCCGGCATGTTGCGCACGTTCCAGATCGCGCATGAGTTCTCCAACATGACGGCGCTGGAAAACCTGATGGTGGTGCCGGGCAATCAGCCCGGCGAGTATCTGGGCAATGCCTGGTTCCGTCCAGGCCTCAGCAAATCGCGCGAGACCGAGGTGCGCAAGAAGGCGCTTGATGTCATCGATTTCCTCAAGCTGGGCCATGTGCGCAACGAATTGGCGGGCAATCTGTCGGGTGGCCAGAAAAAGCTGCTTGAGCTGGGGCGCACCATGATGGTGGACGCCAAGGTGGTGTTGCTCGATGAAGTGGCAGCCGGCGTCAACCGCACGCTGCTCAACGATCTGGCGGCCAATATCGAACGCATGAATACCGAGCTGGGCTACACTTTCTTCGTCATCGAGCATGATATGGATCTGATCGGGCGGCTGTGCGACCCGGTGATCGTCATGGCGCAGGGCGAAACGATTGCCCAGGGGCCGATGAGCGAGATTCGCGCCAATCCGGCGATTGTCGAGGCCTATTTCGGCACCCCGGTGGAGACCGCGTAATGGCATTGATTGAACTCAAGCACGTCGTTGCCGGTTACGGCGGCGCGCCGATCCTCAACGGCGTGAACATGGCTATCGACCAGTCCGATATCGGGGTGGTCGTCGGTCCCAATGGGGCGGGCAAGTCAACGACGCTGAAGGCGATTTTTGGCCTGCTCAAGGTGACTGGCGGCACGATCGAGTTTGACGGCGAAGAGATCGCCAATTCACTGCCTGACCGGCTGGTGCCCAAGGGGCTGAGCTTTGTGCCGCAGGAGAAGAACGTCTTCACCTCGATGAGCGTGGAAGAGAACCTCGAAATGGGGGCGTTCACCCGACGCGACAGCTTCGCCGATACCATGGAATGGGTGTACCAGATGTTCCCGGTGTTGGCCGAAAAACGGCGCCAGCCGACCGGTGAACTCTCGGGCGGGCAGCGCCAGATGGTGGCGATGGGCCGGGCGCTGATGAGCAAGCCGCGGCTGCTGATGCTCGATGAGCCGTCAGCGGGGCTGTCGCCGCGCTATGTCATCGAGATCTTTGAGACCATTGTGCGGGTCAACGCCGAGGGCGTGGCCATTCTGATGGTCGAACAGAATGCGCGCCAGGCGCTGGCCTTTGCCTCCAAGGGCTTTGTGTTGGCGGGTGGTCAGAACCGATTTACCGGCACGGGCGCAGAACTCATTGCCGATCCCGAAGTCGCCAAAAGCTTTCTGGGGGGCTGAAGGACATGGACGAGCTGATTTTCTTTATCAACCGGGTGTTGATTTCCGGCACGGTGCTGGGGTCGATCTACGCCTTGGGCGCCATCGGCGTGACGCTGATTTTCGGCATTCTGCGCTTTGCCCATTTTGCGCATGGCGACATGATGACAATGGGCGGCTTCATCGCCTTTGTGCTGGCGGGGCTATTGACTGCCATGGGCATTGTCACGCCGCTGCCCATGGGTTTTGTCGTGCTGCCGGTCGCCATGGTGATCGCGGCATTTCTGGCACTGGGGATCGACAAGGGTTTTTATGCGCCGCTGCGTGAGCGGGGGGCCAAACCGGTGACCATGCTGATCGCCTCGATCGGCGTGACGCTGATGATCCAGGGCCTGCTGCGGCTGATCTTTGGTTCGGGCACCCGCAGTTTTTATGCGACGGAATCCAAGGACATCTTCCGCATCGACATGTCGGCCTTCGGCGGCACCAGACCCATTTCGATTACCGAACCGCAGGTGCTGATGTTCGTGGTCACCGCCGCGTTGGTGATCGCGCTGCACCTGTTCCTGACCCGCTCGCGGCTGGGCAAGGCGATGCGCGCCATGGCCGACAATGCCGATCTGGCGCAGGTCTCGGGCATCAACACGGCGCTGGTGGTGCGGGTGACCTGGATCATTGCGGGCAGTCTGGCCTGCGTGGCCGGGGTGATGCTGGCGCTCGACGTGGCGCTGATGCCCGACCTGGCCTTCAACATCGTGCTGCCGATTTTCGCGGCCGCCATTGTGGGCGGTCTCGGGCACGCCTATGGCGCCATTGTCGGCGGTTTTCTGATCGCCTTTGCCGAAACCCTCGCCGTGTTCAACTGGACAGCGGTGCTGCGTCCGCTCAATGGCTTGCTGCCCGAGGGCATGGCGTTGCCGTCCAATCTGTCGCTGGTGCCAACCGAGTACAAGCTGACGGTGGCCTTTGTCATTCTGGTTGTGACCCTGCTGGTGCGACCCACCGGCATCTTCAAGGGAGCCTCCACATGAGCACGGCAGAGGCCAAGGTCCGGCTGCTGGATCGCCCCCTCTATCGCGGCATCGCCCTGTTCATCGCCCTGTTCGTTCTGGTGGTGGTAGCAGGCGTGTCGCAGGGTACCGCCAGCATGCTGCTCATTCTGGTGCAGGCGACCGGCTTTGCGCTGATCGCCCTGGGGCTCAACATCCAGTGGGGTTATGGCGGCCTGTTCAATTTCGCCATTATGGGCTTCATGATGGTGGGCGGCGCCGCCGTTACCTTTATTTCCTATCCGGTCAATCCAGCCTTCTGGGACTCTGAGGGGCCGATGTTGCTGGGGCGTGCCTTGCTGGCCTTTCTGATCGGGCTGGGCGTGGTCTATGCGGCGCGCCAGACCAGGCGGCTGGGCCTGCGTGGCTTCGGCTATGGCCTGTTGGTCGTGCTGGCGTGGTTTGCCGCCTATGTGATCTATCGCAGCCAGATCGATCCGGCGGCGGCCTATATTGAATCCACTGCCGGATTTATCGGCGGACTGGGGCTCAATCCGGTGCTGGGCTGGATGTTCGGCGGCCTGCTGGCGGCGGTCATTGCCTTTTTTGTGGGCAAGATCAGCCTGGGCCTGCGCACCGATTATCTGGCCATTGCGACCATCGGCATCTCAGAGATCCTGCGGGCGCTGATCAAGAATATGGACTGGCTGACGCGCGGCACAATGTCGGTGTCACCCATGCCCTGGCCAACCCCGCTACCGCAGGCCTTGCAGGCCCAGGGCGTGGGTATCGCCGAGAGTTTCGTGCAGGCCCGTCTGGGCTTTCTGGTCCTGGCGGTCGGGTTGCTGGTCATCGTGTTCTACTTCATCCAGCGCGCCTATGGCGGACCGTGGGGCCGCATGATGCGGGCGATCCGCGACAACCATATTGCAGCCAGTTCGATGGGCAAGGATGTCAAAGGCCGGCAGCTGGAACTGTTTGTGCTGGGTTCGGTGCTGATGGGGGTTGGCGGCGCCATGCTGGTGACGTTCAGCCAGATTTTTGACCCATCAGGCTACCAGCCGATCAATCACACCTTCATGATTTGGGTCATGGTGATCGTGGGCGGCGCTGGCAATAGCTGGGGCGTGCTGCTCGGCTCGCTGCTGATCTATGTGGTGTGGATTTTGTCTGACCCGGTGGCGCAGCTGATCTTTCTCAATCTGTCGCAAGTGACGCAGAATCTCGGCTGGGGCGCGATCCCGGAAATCGACTCCCGGGCGCTGCAGATGCGGGTGTTCGTGCTGGGTGTGGTGATTACCGTGGCGCTGCGCTTCGCCCCCAAGGGGCTGATCCCCGAAGTGATCCGCCACGACCGCTGAGGTCTGGTCTGCCGAATAATATCCGACGCCCCGCCCTGCTCCAGCATGGCGGGGCGTTGCTCATCGGCGCGCCGTGACCCAGAGCCACTGGGTGGGTAGGCGATCATAGCCGCTGCCGTTGACGGTTTCGAGCTCGACGCTGCTCCAGGCCGCGGCGGCGGCATAGTGCGCCAGAAGAGTTTTGGGCGCAGGGTAGTTGTAATAGCGTCCAAGGCTGTCACGGCCTTCGCCCGTGCCGGCCTTGAAGCTGGCCGTGAACAATCCGCCCGGCCGCAGCGCCGCATGAATGCGGCGCAGGTCGGCGCTCAGTTCGGCGGCAGGCGCATGCAACAGGCTGGCATTGGCCCAAACGGCATCATAGTCAGCCTGGACGTCGAGCTGGTCGAACCGCAGGATGGCAACCGGGCGGCCAAGTCGTTTCTCGGCTTCGGCGGCCAGTTCGGGCGAGGCATCAGTGGCCTGCACATCAAACCCCCGGGCCAACATGGCGGCAGCGTCACGTCCACTCCCCGAGCCCAGTTCGAGAATGCGGGCCGCTTGGGGCAGTTTATCGAGAAAGCCCTGTAGCCGCAGATTGGGCTGGTCGGTGCCGTGATGCACATAGTCGGCAGCATGGGCAGCGTAAAAGGCGAGTGTCTTGTCATCGGCCACGAGCGGGTCCTCAACAAAAGCCACGGTGCTAACCGTCAGCGGACAACTGAGGCCGAAACATCATAGTGACGTTCCGGCCCCCAAATGTAGAAGGCCCGGGATCGCTCCCGGGCCTTCGGATAGATCAGGTCCGAAAGCCTACTCGATCAGGCCCTTGTTCACCACGGCACCGCCTTCGATGACGAAGTAGTTGATGGCGCCGGCGACGTCGCCGACATCATCAAACTCGATGGTGCCCGAAGCGCCTTCATAGTTGATGTCGGTACCGGCAGCGATCAGTTCCTTGGCCTTGCTCCATTCGCCGGGCAGGATGGTTTCGCCGGGGGCGTTGGCAACTTCACGCAGGGCAGCAGAGACGCCTTCACGATCGGCCGAGCCGGACTTCTCGATGGCCAGAGCCAGCAGGAAGACGGCGTCGTAGGAGTTGGTTACATAGGTGCCATTGGCGTCCTGGCCGGCAGCGCTGGTGAGCGCGTTCAGGGCGTCAAAGGACGGACCGGCAGCCGCCGCGGCCTGGGTCAGGATCATGCCTTCGAGCGAAGCCGAGTCACGGGCCGCGACCAAAGCGTCACCCGCCATGCCGTCGCCACCGACGAACTGGCTGAACGAGCCGGCCTCGATGGCCTGGTTCAGAATGGCGCCGCCACCGGCGTTTTCGTAGCCATAGATCACCAGCGTGGTGGCGCCGGAGGCCTCAACCTGGCCGATTTCCGGACGGTAGTCGGCCTTGCCGTCTTCGTGCGCAACGCTGACGGCAACGGTGCCGCCACCGGCAGCGAAAGCATCGGAGAAGGCGCCAGCCAGACCCGAACCGTAGTCGTTATTGACAAAGGTCACGCCAACTTCGGTGATGCCCTGGGCCAGCAGCAGTTCAGCCGCCTTCACGCCCTGAATGGAATCGGGAACCACATCACGGAACACCAGATCGTTATCGTCCAGTTCGGCGACAGCTGGAGCAGTCGATGCGGGGGAGATCATGACGACATTGCCCGGAATGGCCGAGCCATTGGCACCGGCAATGGTGGCGCCCGAGCAATAGGCGCCGAAGATCGCTACGACCTGCTCGGTGTTGACCAGACGGTCAGCTGCCGGACCAGCGGCGCCGCCGTCGCAGGCGCTGTCAGCAATGACGGAAACCAGGTCCTGGCCGTCGAACATGCCGCCCTGATCGTTGATATTGGTGATGGCCAGATTGCCCGCATCGACCATGCCTGGTGCGAAGCCGGCGATGGGACCAGTGACGTCGGCAAGGAAGCCGAGCTTGACTTCCTGGGCGATAGCCGGTGCAGCAATGACGAGTGCTGATGTGGCAACGGCCAGGGCCAGGGTTTGCTTGAAATTGATCATGTACGTCCCTCTGCTAGGTCGTTCCGTGGAGCGGCTCTTGGGCGAGCCGTCTTGCCCGGCGAAACAACGCGATAAAGGGGGCGCAACCCGCGCCCCGCTGGGCAGACTGTTGCACAGATCAGGCGGGCGAGTCACCGGGTATTGCTCGGAACTGAAGCGCCGCCCTCGCTGTTGCTTAACGGCGGCGATTTTTGCATAGAATGGGCCTGACAGGGAGTTGCGTGGTGCGTATTGCGGGCCGGACCAGGATTGTGGCATTGCTGGTGATGGCCCTGTCGAGTGCGCCGGCCTCGGCACAGTTCACCGTGCTCGATCAGGCGCAGGACGCAATCGGGCAAACCAGCGTGGCGCAGGCAGCGCCGGAGGCGCCGCCGCCACCCTGTGGCAACCAGACGATCAGCATTGCCAGCATGAGCTGGCCCGCAGCGCAGGTCCTGGCTGAAATCCATGCCCGCTTGCTGGCCGCCCATTATGGCTGTGCGGTGCGGGTGACGCCGGGCGATCTGGTCTCGACCGGCTCGTCGATGGGCTCGAGCGGGCAACCGGCGGTAGCGCCGGAGATGTGGGCGACGCGCATAGCCGAGATCTGGAACAGGGGAATTGCCGCGCAGAATTTGCGTCCTGCGGCGCCCACCTATGTCGAGACGGCATTTGAAGGCTGGTTCATTCCGGGTACCCTGGCGCAGACCCAACCGGCGCTACGCCAGGCTGCGGACCTGGCGGCGGTCTTGCCGACGCTCAATGGCGGTCGCAGGGTGCGGTTCATTTCCTGCCCGCCAGACTGGGCCTGCGCGCTGATCAACCGTAATCTGATCGCCGCCCATGGGTTGAGCGATCTGGTGGAACTGATTGAGCCCGCCAACCGCTTTGAAATGGACACGCTGATTGCCGAGGCAGCCGGTCGCAACCAGCCGGTGCTGCTGTATTACTGGCAACCCAATGCGGTGCTCGGTCAGCTCGATTTGTTCGCGCTGGATATGGGGCCCTATGATGGCGCGGCGGCCAAGTGCCTGGCGCAACTGGTCTGTGCCGCACCACAGCCCAGCGCTTTCCCCCCTGAAACGGTGGTGGTGGCGCTCAGCGAATGGGTGTTTGGCGATATTCCGGCCATTGCCGGCTATTTTCAGCGCAGCAGCCTGCCTTTGGCGGAAATGAACATGCTGCTGGCCCAGCTCAATGAACCGGGCGCCACTGTTGCCGGCATTGCCGACCGGTTTGTTGCCGAGCGTGAGGAAATCTGGCGCGCCTGGGTGGGGTCGGCCACACGTTAACCCATGGGTTACTATCCGGCCCAGCCGCAGGGGCGTTGTCGTGTGGCTGTCACACAAGGTGCCTAGCCTGTCTGACCAGCCTGCTTGTGGCAGTTAAGTCATTGATACACAAAGATTATAGTGCAGGCGATTTACCGATTATTCACGTCTGACGCCCTATGGTTCAGTGCTCGACATTTTCGGGCGGGACTGGACACTTGCCATGCGCCGCAACCCTGCGCTTTCCAAAATTGTCGACGGTTATCGCAGCATTGCCCTGGCTGCAGCCACGGTGATCATTGCCGCTGTTGTCGCCAGCGCGCTGGCCCTGCTGGGCTGGGCGCCTGGCAAGGAGGCGACGCTCCCCGTGGCAATGCTGATGGCCAGCGCGCTGCTGCTGGCGGTTCTCAGCGTGGGCCACCGCGTCGTCGGTGCGCGGGTCGATGCCGCCGACCAGGCCACGCAGGACATCATGGCCTCGATCCACCGTGATGCGCTGACCGGGGTGGCGACACGCTCGTATTTCCTCGAGACGCTGCGCAACGAGGTCTATCACGGCTCGGAACGGCCAGTGGGCTATCTGCAGCTCGATATGGACAATCTCAAGGTGCTCAATGACAGCGCCGGACACGGCGCGGGCGATGCGGCGCTGCAGCATCTGACCGCTACAATCGCCGACATGCTGCCCAGTGCGCTGGTCGGCCGCCTGGGTGGTGACGAGTTCGGCATTGCCGTTTTTGGTCATGACAACCGTCCGGCGCTCAGGCGATTGGGGGAAGAATTGCTGCGGCGGCTCGAGCGCCCCGTCACCATTGCGGGACGGCCGGTGCGGCTGGCCGCCACGATCGGGCTTGCCATGGCGCCGCTGGACGCAACCGATGTGGATGAGCTGATCTCCAAGGCGGATCTGGCGCTGTACAAGGGCAAGAAGAGTGGCCGCCACGTCGTGGTGCCGTTCGACCCCGACATGCTCGGTGATGAGCGTCACCGCCGTTTTGTGCAGCGTGAACTGCGGGCGGCCCTGATGCTGAACGAGCTCGAACTGCACTATCAGCCGGTGTTTGACGGCGATCTCATCGTGAGGTCGCATGAGGCGCTGATCCGCTGGCGCCACAAGGTGCGGGGCATCATGTCGCCGGCCCAGTTCATCGCCATCGCCGAAGAGAGCGACCTGATCGACAAGGTGGGCGACTGGGTATTGCGCCGTGCCTGCCAGGATCTGCCGCGGCTGGGCACACCGGTGGCCGTCAACGTCTCGCCGGCCCAGTTGCGGCACGCCGATTTTGCACCGCGCTTTGCGGCGCTGCTGGCGGAAACCGGCACCGATCCAGCCAGCATCATCGTGGAGATCACCGAGACGGTGCCGCTGCAGGCCCAGGGGATCGAACTGGCCAATGTCGATGCGCTGCGGGCACTGGGCGTGCGCATCGCCATCGATGATTTCGGCGCCGGCCATGCCAGCCTGCAATATCTGCGTGGCTTTGCCTTCGACATCATCAAGATCGACCGCACCTATGTATCCAGCCTGGGCACCAGCCGGATTGACGCCATTATCGTTGCGGCGATCTGCGATATCGCCCGCTCGCTGCCAGTCGAGGTGGTGGCCGAGGGGGTCGAGACCGAGGAACAGTTCCGCCTGCTGCGACAGGCCGGCTGCACGCGCTACCAGGGCTTCCTGCTCGGCCGGCCTCTCCCGCTGGCCGAAAAACGGGTAGCCACGGCGGCCTGAGCAACCCCTCCGGCGGGAGGCCTCGTGACGCCTTGATGACAGCGATTGTGATGCCGCGGTTGCGTCGCGTGCCGGCGCACGGATATAAGGACCCAGGCAAGCCTTTTGCGCGAATGGGAGTAGTGACTTGGACTTGAAGCGGATCAACGATCACGTCAGCGTTTCGGGACAAATCCGGCCCGAAGACGTCGCAGCGCTCAAAGCCGCAGGTTTCGTCGCCATCGTCAATAATCGCCCAGACGGGGAATCACCAGATCAGCCCACCGGTGCAGAGATCGAGGCTGCCGCAGTCGCGGCGGGCCTGGTCTATCACGCCATTCCACTGGGCCGAGAAGGGGTTTCCCCGGAGATGGTCGCCCAGACCAAAGCTGTGCTCGAGGGGAGCACGGGGCCGGTCTTCTGCTACTGCCGGTCCGGGACGCGCTCGACCACGCTGTGGGCGCTGAGCCAGGCAGGACAAGTCGATGCCAGTCAGATCATCGCCCAGGCGGCCGAGGCGGGCTACGACATGAGCCATCTTGCCGGCCATCTGGGCCGCAACTAGACAGTTTTCTGACGGTCCGACGGGCAACCGTCACGGCCGGTCACACCATAGCTGAGCCCGGCCGTTACGGCCCTTCACCCCTCCTGCTCGGACGGACACAGATGCCCATCAAGAAAATTCTCGTCGCCAATCGCAGCGAAATCGCCATTCGCGTGTTCCGGGCCGCCAATGAGCTCGGGCTCAAGACGGTGGCGGCCTATGCTGAAGAAGACAAGCTGGCCCTGCACCGGTTCAAGGCCGATGAGGCCTATGTGATCGGCAAGGGCCTGGGCCCGGTGGAAGCCTATCTGCAGATTGATGAATATATCCGGCTGGCCCGCATTTCGGGCGCCGACGCGATCCATCCCGGCTATGGCCTGCTCTCGGAAAGCCCGGAATTTGTCGACGCCTGCGAGGACGCCGGCATCATCTTCATCGGCCCGCGCGCCCAGACCATGCGCGACCTGGGCAACAAGGTTGCCGCCCGCAATATGGCGATTGCCTCCAATGTGCCGGTGGTGCCGGCCACGGCGCCACTGCCGGACGATCCGGCAGCGATCAAGCAGATGGCAGAAGAGATCGGCTATCCGCTGATGCTCAAGGCCAGCTGGGGCGGCGGCGGGCGCGGCATGCGCCGCATCATGGACGAATCAACGCTGCTGGCCGAAGTGTCGGAGGGCAAGCGCGAAGCCAAGGCGGCGTTCGGCAAGGACGAGATGTATCTCGAAAAGCTGGTCGAGCGGGCCCGCCATGTCGAGGTGCAGCTGATTGGCGATACGCATGGCAATCTGGTGCATCTGTATGAGCGCGACTGCTCGGTGCAGCGGCGCAACCAGAAGGTGGTCGAGCGCGCACCGGCGCCCTATCTGAGCACGGCAGTGCGGCAGGAACTGACTGACGCCGCAGTGCGCCTGGGCAAGGCGGCGCACTATCGTGGCGCCGGCACCGTCGAATTCCTGATGGATGCCGATACCGACAAATTCTACTTCATCGAAGTGAACCCGCGCATTCAGGTCGAGCATACGGTGACCGAAGAGGTCACCGGCATCGATATCGTCAAGGCGCAGATCCACATGCTGGATGGCGCGGTGATCGGCACGCCGGAATCGGGGGTGCCAAGCCAGGACAATATCCGGCTCAACGGCAATGCCATTCAGTGCCGGGTGACCACTGAAGATCCCGAACAGAATTTCATCCCCGACTATGGCCGCATCACTGCCTATCGCGGCGCCACAGGGTTTGGTGTGCGGCTTGATGGCGGCACAGCCTATGCCGGCGCGGTGATCACACGGTTCTATGATCCGCTGCTGGAAAAGGTCACCTGCTGGGCGCCCACGGCCGACGAGGCGATTGCCCGCATGCACCGGGCGCTGCGCGAGTTCCGCATTCGCGGCGTCTCGACCAATCTGGCGTTCCTCGAGAACATCATCACCCATCCCGATTTTGTCGAAAACCGCTATACGACGCGCTTCATCGACACGACGCCGGAATTGTTCAATTTCAAGCCGCGCCGGGATCGCGCCACCAAGCTGTTGAGCTACATCGCCGACGTCACTGTCAACGGCCACCCCGAAGTGCGCGACCGGCCCCGGCCACCTGCAGATGCGGCGGAGCCCGTGGTGCCCGAATTCGGCGTACTGACCGAGATCGATGGCAGCCGCCAGGTGCTGGATCGGGACGGTCCGACGGCGCTGGCGGAATGGATGAAGCAGCAGAAGCGGGTGCTGTTTACCGACACCACCATGCGTGACGCGCATCAGAGCCTGTTGGCCACCCGTATGCGCAGCTTCGACATTACCCGCATCGCCCAGGCCTATAGCCGGGGGCTGCCCAATTTGTTCAGCCTTGAGTGCTGGGGCGGGGCGACGTTTGACGTCTCGATGCGCTTCCTCAATGAGGACCCGTGGGAGCGGCTGGCCAAGGTGCGCGAAGGCGCTCCAAATGTTTTGACGCAGATGCTGCTGCGCGGCAGCAATGGCGTGGGCTACACCAATTATCCCGACAATGTGGTCAAGTTCTTCGTGGCGCAGGCCGCCAAAGGCGGGGTCGACATTTTCCGGGTGTTCGATTGCCTGAACTGGGTGGAGAACATGCGCGTCTCGCTCGACGCCGTGATCGAGGCCGGCAAGGTGGCCGAAGGGGTGATCTGCTATACCGGCGACATGCTGGACCCCGACCGGGCCAAATATGACCTGAAATACTATGTTGGTCTGGCCAAGGAGCTCGAGGCGGCCGGCGCCCATGTGCTGGGCCTCAAGGACATGGCGGGCCTGCTCAAGCCTGCGGCGGCCAAAAAGCTTGTCGCGACGCTGAAGCAGGAGATCGGTCTGCCGATCCACCTGCATACCCACGACACCTCTGGGGCGGCCGCCGCCACGGTGCTGGCGGCGGTGGATGCCGGGGTGGATGCGGTTGACGCAGCGATGGATGCGCTGAGCGGCACGACCAGCCAGCCAACACTGGGCTCGATTGCCGCGGCGCTGCGTGATGGCGACCGCGATCCCGGGCTTGATGCCAGGGCCATCCGGCAGATCTCGTTTTACTGGGAAGCGGTGCGCACGCAGTACCGGGCCTTCGAGAGCGATCTCAAGGGCGGTGCCTCGGAAGTCTATCTGCATGAAATGCCGGGCGGCCAGTTCACCAATCTCAAGGAACAGGCACGCTCGCTGGGTCTGGAAACCCGCTGGCACGAGGTCGCCCAGACCTATGCCGACGTCAACCAGATGTTCGGCGATATCGTCAAGGTGACGCCAAGCTCCAAGGTGGTGGGCGACATGGCACTGGCCATGGTTTCGGCGGGTCTGACCCGCGCCGATGTGGAAGATCCCAAGCGCGACATCGCCTTTCCTGACTCGGTCGTGGGCTTTTTTGCCGGCGATCTGGGCCAGCCGCCGGGCGGCTTCCCCCAGGCGCTGCAGAAAAAGGTGCTCAAGGGCAAGAAGGCGCTTACCGAGCGTCCGGGCTCCTATCTCAAGGATGTTGATCTTGAAGCCGAGCGCAGCAAGATCGCCGATGAAGTCGGCCATCCGATCGATGATTTCCGCCTCGCCTCCTATCTGATGTACCCAAAGGTCTTCTCTGATTTTGAAAAGACCCAGGATCGCTATGGCCCCACGGAGGTGCTGCCGACACCGGTGTATTTCTATGGCCTGAGTGAAGGCGAGGAATTGCTGGTTGACCTCGAGAAAGGCAAGACGCTGGTGCTGCAATATCTCAGCCGCGCCGAAACCAATGACAAGGGCGAAGTGCGGGTGTTTTTTGACCTCAATGGTCAACCGCGCACAATTACCGTGCCCGATCGCCTGAAAGCGGGCGAGGTCAAGGTACGGGCCAAGGTCGCGCTGGGGGATGCCAAACAGATCGGCGCGCCGATGCCGGGCGTCATCTCGGGGCTCAATGCCAAGGAGGGCCAGCAGGTCACCGCAGGCGACGTGCTCTGCTCGATCGAGGCGATGAAGATGGAAACCGCCATCCATGCCGAAATCGACGGGGTGATTGCCGAAGTGCTGGTCAAGCCGGGCGATCAGATCGACGCCAAGGATCTGCTGATCCGTCTGGAATAGCGGACAATTGGGCCCGGAGCGATCCGGGCCTTTTGCTGCTCAATCGGGGTTGAGGCGGACGCTGATACTGCCGTCGCTTTCGAGCACGAGCAGTTGCACATCGGCAATGTCGCGGCCGCCCTGGGCTCGCACCACACTGAGGGCTTCGTCACGGGTAACGCGTTCGCGGGTCAGGGCGGCGGCACAGAATTTCCCATCCTTGGCCAGCAGGCTTGGCTCGCTGCGGACGATTTCGGCGAAGCGGCTGGAGCGGACCGAGACATAGGTCACCAGATATTGCGCGCAAATCAGCAGCGCCAGTGCCGTGGCGCCTTCCGCCAGGGCGATGGATTCCTGCAGTAGGATGGCCGAGAGGGTTGAGCCCAAGGCGACGGTTACCACCAGATCGAAGGCGTTCAGCTTGGCCAGTGTGCGCTTGCCCGAAATGCGCAGAAACAGCACCAGCACGATATAGGCCAGGGTGCCGACGATCAGTGTCCGCACTATGCCCTGTGCGTCCTGAAAGAACATTGCTGACCAGTCCATGGCGCTCTCCCCTGCAAAGCAAAAAGGACACCGCGCGGGTGCGGTGTCCTTTTCTGCAACGTCAGAGCGTCAGAATGGTTCAGTCGGGCATAGGGCTTGTTGGCTAGTGCCGGCGGGCGGTGCCCTCGATCACGGGACCGTCGTGGCGACCCTGGCGATCATTGCGGTCGCGATGGTCGGCGCGCGCCTTGATCGGCAGGCGACTGACGATCCAGCTGACCAGCAAGGGGACCAGAATGAGGTCGTCGACCCAGCCCAGCACCGGGATGACATCGGGGATGATGTCAAACGGATTGAGCAGGTAGAAGGCGGTGAACAGCGTCGCCGCCTTGAGATAGAATGGCGTTGCCGGGGCAAAGAAGGCTTGCCAGAGCAGGACGACTTCCTTGCGGAACAGAACGATACGGGGGAGGAGCGTTTTGATCATGCAGTATAAATGGGCA
>NZ_JAUYGL010000033.1 GCF_030689745.1 Devosia sp. | reverse complement strand
CCCGATCCGGTTGCCACTGCAGCGCCAGCAGGTCTGAGCAAACCGCCCTTGCGTTACCCTGTGGACAATTGTTTCACGTGAATCTGCCTCAGCGGTGGCTGGTATAGCCGCCCAGGACGCCGCGCGGCGACAGGACCACCTGCCACAGGCTGATCTGGCGTGCCCGGAACGAGGCGGCAAAGACGCTGAGATAGTAGCGCCACATGCGGTAAAAGCGCTGGTCATAGCGCGCCGACAGCTCTGGCCAGGCCGCCTCGAAACGGGCCAGCCAGGCCATGAGCGTGGTGTCGTAATCGGCGCCGAAATTGTGCCAGTCCTCCATCACGAACAGCCCTTCAATGGCGCGGCCGATCTGGGCGATCGAGGGCAGCATGCCATTGGGGAAGATGTATTTTTCGCTCCATGGATCGCCATGCACGACGCTGGTATGGCCACCAATGGTGTGCAGCAGCATCAGCCCGTCCGGGGCCAGCAGGCTGGCGGCCTTGCTGAAATAGCTGCGGTAATTCTTGTAGCCGACATGCTCGAACATGCCGATCGAGATGATGCGGTCGAACTGGCCGTCCAGCGCCTGATAGTCGAGCAATCTGGTTTCCACCGGCAGATGGGCGGTGCGCGCATTGGCCAGCGCCGCCTGTTCCTTGGAGACCGTCACCCCCACGCCCGACACCCCGTAGCGCTCGGCGGCAAATTGCAGAAACCCGCCCCAGCCCGAACCGATATCAAGAATGCGCATGCCGGGCTGCAGCCCCACCTTGCGACAGATCAGGTCAAGCTTGGCCTCCTGGGCCGCGTCCAGATCGGTGGCGTCCTTCCAGTAGCCGCACGAATAGATCATCCGCCGGTCCAGCATGGCCGCGTAGAGATCATTGCCGATATCATAGTGCTTCTCGGCCACTTCGCGCACCCGCAGCCGCTGCAGGTTGAGCAGCTTGCCGCGCGCCAGGCTCCACATCACCGCCAGATCCTTGGGGAAGGCCCGCTGCACATCGCTCCGGATCAGCGCGAACAGGCACTGGTCGAGCGCCTCGGCATCCCACCAGCCATCCATATAGCTTTCGCCCAGCCCCAGCGTGCCGTCGCGCAGCAACCGCCCCCAAAGGGCCTCATTGTGGATGACTGGATCGGCTGCAGCCGGACCATTGACCGTAATACCGGTCCGTTCGAGTTGGCTGAGCACAAACCGCCTGGCGGATTCTGACATGGCGCGCACAAAAGCTTGATCGGCAATGACTCAGTTTAACGCCGGTGGTTTTGTGTGATCAAGCCCGTTCTGCTCAGCTCTCATTAACGTGCCGCGGCTAAAGGCTGTAACTGAACTGGTAGGTTATGATGTCGCGAACGGGTGAATTGGTGCAGTGGAACAACAAGGGCGGCTATGGCTTCGTCCGCGATGGCACCGGCAACGACTTTTACGTCCATATTTCCAAACTGGCCGACGGTGAACCACGGCCCAAGCCGGGCGATCAACTGAGGTTTGACATCGCGACCGGCCGCAATGGCCGTCCGGCGGCGATCAATATCGTGGTTACCGCTGCCGCGCCGGTCCCCGAGCGCAGCATGCGCGACGTCCGACGCCTGTCCGACGCGGTGCCGCGCTACCAGATCGGCCTGCGCACCACGGCAGCGACCATGCTGACACTGTTGATATTGCTGGCCATCGTCACCGATCGGGCGCCGCTCTGGCTTGGCACCATCTATACGCTGATGGGCCTGGCCTCAGCCCTGCTCTATCGCTTCGACAAGCTCTACGCACTCAATGACCGCTGGCGGGTCAGCGAAGCCAATCTGCATGTTGTCGATTTCTGCTTTGGCATTATCGGCGGCCTGATCGCCCAGGAAATCTACCGCCACAAGACCGTCAAGCCGCGCTTTGTCGCCGTCACCTGGGCCCTTGCCCTGATCCATGTGCTGGGTCTGGCGATGCTGGCCCTGGGCTGGGTCAGCATCGCCTTGCCCTAGCCGGCTAGTGGAACTGCGCCGTTTCGGTTGATTCGCCCATTGCGGTGGTGGCGCTCTTGCCTTCGCTCACCGCCATCGACACGGCGTCGAAATAGCTGGTGCCCACTTCGCGCTGATGCCGCACTGCCGAAAAGCCGTGCTGTTCGGCGGCGAACTCGGCCTGCTGCAGCCGGGAATAGCCCGCCATGCCCTCGTTCTTGTAGGCCCGGGCCAGTTCGAAGGTCGACAGGCTCAGATTGTGGAAGCCGGCCAGGGTGATGAACTGGTATTTGTAGCCCATCGCCGCGATTTCGCGCTGGAAGCTGGCCATCGCCGCCTCGTCCATATGCTTGGCCCAGTTAAAGCTCGGCGAGCAGTTATAGGCCAGCATCTGCTCGGGATGCACCTTGCGTACCGCCTCGGCGAATTTCTTGGCTTCCGCCAGGCTCGGCGTGCTGGTTTCGCACCAGATCAGGTCGGCATAGGGCGCATAGGCAATGCCGCGCGCAATCGCCGCGTCAATGCCGCCCTTGAGCCGATAGAACCCTTCGGCAGTGCGTTCCCCGGTGACAAATGGCGCATCCTGCTCGTCAATATCGGAGGTGATCAGCCGCGCCGCTTCCGCATCGGTGCGCGCCATGATCAGCGTCGGCACGCCCATCACATCGGCGGCCAGCCGCGCCGCATTGAGCGTGCGGATGAACTGGCTGGTCGGCACCAGCACCTTGCCGCCCAGATGGCCGCACTTCTTTTCGCTGGCCAGCTGATCCTCGAAATGCACGGCAGCAGCACCGGCCTCGATCATCGCCTTCATCAGCTCAAAGGCATTGAGTGCGCCGCCAAAGCCGGCCTCGGCATCGGCGATGATCGGCACGAAAAAGTCGAGATCGGTGGTGGCGATGCCGTCTTCGCGCTCCATGGTCTGGATCTGGTCGGCCCGCTGCAGCGCCTTGTTGATGCGCTTGACCACCGCCGGCACGCTGTCGACCGGATAAAGGCTCTGGTCGGGATACATATTGCCACTGCTATTGGCGTCGGCCGCCACCTGCCAGCCACTCAGATAGATTGCCTTGAGGCCCGCCTTGACCTGCTGCACTGCCTGGTTGCCGGTAAACGTGCCCAAAGTGGGCACGAAATCCTCGTTCTGCAGCAGCTCCCACAGCCGCTTGGCGCCCTGTTCGGCCAGGGTGTGGCGGATCGGCAGCGATCCGGCGAGCCGGGCCACGGCGCTGGGGGCGTAGTTGCGGGCAATATTGTGCCAGCGGTCCGGCGCATAGTCGGGCGCGGGGAATTTGGGTTGGTCAAGCATGGTATGTCCTCCTTTAGGGCATGGCTTCGCCGGTCCGGTGGACCGGCGTTTTTTTTTGTGATTCACGTGGAACAATAGGGGCGTTGGTCCGGCTTTCCCCTCTCTCCTGAGGGAGAGGGGAAAAGGCTAACCCAGCACCTTGCGGCTGAAAGTGGCGGCGATCATGCCGGCGCCGGAAAACAGTTCGGTGCTGCCCTGCCCGCCCACCAGCGAAAACTGGTGCCGGCCGATCTTGCCGGCAATGGCATAACCCTGGCTGGCCAGACCGCGGGCGCTGAACTGCGCCATGGCCTCAACCGCGGTCGGGGCAATGATGGTCAGATATTCTTCACGTTCACTGCTGGAAGGGCTCATCCGAAAGTCTCCTCATTTCTTGTCTGTAAAGATTTGACAAATGGCTCAAACATGCAAGGAATAAGCGCAATAGGCCCAGTAAACCTGTAAATCGCTACACAAGCTGCGATGCGGTTTCTGTAAAGCCTGTAAACAAATGCGGCCAGCAAGGCCGGGAGGAGCCGATGAACGATGCGAGCGACATGCAGATCGGCGGGCGCATCAAGCGCCTGCGCCGCACCCGCAAGCTGGCCCAGGCCGATCTGGCGACGGCGCTGGGCATTTCGGCCAGCTATCTCAATCTGATCGAGCACAATCGGCGCAAGGTCACCGTGCCGCTGCTGTTTGCCATTGCCGGCTATTTCGGCGTTGAGCCGGGCGAACTGGTCGACAGCGATGAAGGCCGGCTGCTGGGCGATCTGATGGAGGCCTTTGGCGACGACATCTTTGCCGACAGCGACGTCACCAATCTGGAAATCCGCGATCTGGCGCACGCCAATCCGGCGGCGGCCCGGGCTATTCTCAAGCTTTATGACCGCTATCGGCTGGTCGCCAAATCGGGCGACACGCCGACCCAGCCCGGCGTGGGTGAACCCTTCCATCTGGCCACCGACGCGATCTCGGACTTCCTGCAGGAGAACGCCAACCACTTCCCGGCGCTCGAAGCCGCCGCCGAGCGTATCCGCAGCGATATTGACCGTTCGGGCGACAGTTTCGAGGCGGGCCTGCGCACCTATCTGCTCAACGTGTTTGGCGTCGAGGTCCGGCTGGCCTCGCTGCCGCACGGCATCGCCCGCCAGCTTGATGCCACGCGCGGCCACTTGCTGGTGTCCGACATCATGCCGGCCGAATCGGCGCTGTTTCTGGTCGGCCACCAATTGGGCCAGCTGGCCGCCAGCGCGGAAATTGACGCCATTATCGCCGCCTCCAGCCTGCCCGAGGGCGATGCACCAGCGCTGGCGCGCAATGTGCTGTCGGCCTATTTCGCCGCCGCCCTGGTCATGCCCTATGCGCCGTTTCTGGGCGCCTGCCGCGACTATCGCTATGATATCGAGCGCATCGGCCGCCGCTTCGGCGCCAGTTTCGAGCAGGTCTGCCACCGCATGACCACGCTGCAGCGCCCCGGCGCGGCGGGGATTCCGCTCCATCTGGTGCGCACCGATATTGCCGGCAATATCTCCAAGAGGTTTTCGCTGTCGGGCATCCACATTCCGCGCCATTCGGGGGCCTGCCCGCGCTGGAACATTTATTCAGCCTTTCTGGCGCCGGAGCGGATCAATATCCAGATCAGCCAGATGCCCGACGGGCAACGCTATTTCTGCCTGGCCCGCACCATCATCAAGGGCGACCACCGCTACAACGCGCCGCGCCGCTATATGTCGATCGGGCTGGGCTGCTCGATCCACCACGCCAAGGAAATGATCTATGCCGATGGCATGGATCTGACCGGCGACAGCCAGGTGGTGCCCATTGGCGTGGGTTGCCGCATCTG
>NZ_JAUYGL010000026.1 GCF_030689745.1 Devosia sp. | reverse complement strand
AGCCCAGTCAAGCCAACAAAGGCATTGGCCTCAGGCTTCCAGACAAAGATGTAGCGGATCGCGGCAGGGTCATGGTCATCGCCACGCCGCACGACGGGGTAGCCATCCAGGGCAGCGCGCAGCGCTTCGGCCCAGCCTGCTTCATCGACATCGGTCAGGTGCAGCAACAGCATGATCTTGTTCCTTCCAGCAAAAAGCCGCGCCGTTGACCGGGCGCGGCTTTGAAAAAAGTCTGATGGAGTGGATTACTGCGCCGTGGTGGTGGGAGTTCCCTGAATATCGGTTTCCATCGGCGCTTCCGTCGGCGTCTCGATCACCGATTCGGGCGCCAGGACCGGCGCATCGGCCGGTGCGGCGGCAGGCGCTTCGGTGGTGCTGGCGGGTGACTGTTCATCGCCCACCGCAGCCTCTTCCGCCGGCGATGCTGCTTCCACGGCATCAGCCGCCGGGAATGGCACCGGCGCAGCGTCCAGCGTCTGCAGATAGGCCAGGATGTTGGCGCGCTCTTCAGGTGTGCGGATACCGGCAAAATTCATCTTGGTGCCCGGTGCATAGTCGCTGGGCTTGGTCAGGAACGCGTTGAGGTTTTCATAGCTCCACACATCGCCGGCGGCGTTGTGGGCCAGCAGCACGTCCGAATAGGCAAAGTCGTCGACGCTAGCTTCTAGCCGGCCAACCACGCCATACAAGTGAGGACCCTGCTTGTTGGGTTCCCCCTCGCCGAAATTGTGGCACGACTGGCACTTCTTGACCGCGTTGGCGCCCTTGGCGACATCCGCGCTAGCCAGCAAAAGGCCGAGCGGCACTTCCGGCTCGGCTTCGGCCGGCGCAGCGCCACCTTCCACCGCCTCGGGTTCAGGCAAGGCATAGCCCGGCCCATTGTTCTGGATGGGATGGTAGATAGCTTCGGCGATAAAGCCGGTGCCCATAACGAACAACAAGGTGCCCAGAACGGCACCCATGATCTTGTTTAGCTCGAACGAATCCATTTGGTCTCTCTGCCAGTCCATCCCCTGCGGACGATAGTCGCGCTCCCCACCACATTCGAAAACCCCAATAGGGAATCCGTCTTCAACGGAACGGCGCGACGCGGGCGGAAGATAGTCCGACGGCTGGCGTGGCGCAACCATGCAATCCCAGACTGCGACATTTCCCCACCGCAAGTGCCGTGTGGGCCGGCTGCTGCATCAATTGACTCCGCTTGTCCCGGGGTTCAAAAGCCTCTGCGCCAACCAGAACTGGACCCGCAGATGACCAAGAAGATCGCTTTTCAGGGTGAGCCGGGCGCATTCAGCCACGCCGCCGCCAACAATCTGTTCCCCGGCGAGGAGGCGATTGGCTGCGTTACCTTTGAAGAGACGATTGCTGCGGTGCAGTCCGGCAAGGCCGACTTCGCCGTCGTGCCGGTCGAGAATTCCCTCTATGGACGCATTACCGACGTTCACCACCTGCTGCCCGAAAGCGGCCTGTTCATTATCGGCGACCACTTTCTGCGCGTCGAGATGACCTTGCTCGGGGTCCCCGGCGCACGACTGGTTGATATCAAGGCGGTGCAGTCGCTCTCGGTGGCCCTGGGCCAATGCCGCAAGTTCATCACCGATCATGGTTTTCGCACCATCAATGCGGTCGATACCGCGGGCTCGGCCCGCGAAGTGGCCGAGAATGCCGACAAGTCGGTGGCAGCCATTGCCTCCCGCTTTGCCGGCGAGATCTATGGTCTCAATGTGCTGGCCGCAAATATCGAAGACGCTGATCACAACACCACGCGCTTTCTGGTGCTGTCACGCGACGAGAAGCGAGCGCCCCAGGGTGGCAGGGTCAAGACCACCTTTGTATTCCGCGTCCGCAACGTGCCGGCAGCGCTCTACAAGGCCATGGGCGGCTTTGCCACCAATGGTGTCAACATGACCAAGCTTGAAAGCTACATGGTAGGGGGCAATTTCACCGCTACCCAGTTTTATGCCGATATCGAGGGGCACCCCGCGGACCCCAACGTGATCAATGCTTTTGAAGAGCTCGGCTTCTTTACCGACTACTTCCGTATTCTGGGAGTCTACCCGGCAGCTGACGGCGCTTAGTTCAGCCGTCCATCAGGCCGGGTGGCAGGCTGCCGATGCGCAGGATCACCCGTGGTTCGTCATAAGCATCGGTTTCGACGTCGACCTCCTGGGAAAACACCAGCACACCGGCGCGCATCGGCGCCAGACGCTCGGCCGTGGCAATCGCCTTT
Organism: Devosia sp.; assembly: GCF_030689745.1. Taxonomy (GTDB): domain Bacteria; phylum Pseudomonadota; class Alphaproteobacteria; order Rhizobiales; family Devosiaceae; genus Devosia; species Devosia alba. The sequence continues at coordinate 4,232 of NZ_JAUYGL010000026.1, read as the reverse complement.
TCTTCGCTCTTGGCTTGCTGCACGGGGTCGGCAATCAGCTTCTTGCCGTTCTGTTTAAAGGCTTGCACGAGATACATCGTCGCCATGGCGCTCTCCGGAGTTCGCGCCGGGCCTAACACCTTGCTGCGCCATTCCCTAGCCAATTGACACCCCTTGCTGTCCCGCTATGGTCCGCGCGCACTATTCTGAGGAACTCACCATGTCTTTTACCGATCTCGCCAAGACCATCGATGACGCCTTCGAGGCCCGTGCTACAATCGGTTTCGACACCACAGGTCCCGTTCGCGACGCGGTCAACGAGGCCCTCAACCTGCTCGACAGCGGCAAAGCCCGCGTCGCCGAGAAGGTCGATGGCGTCTGGCAGGTCAATCAGTGGCTGAAAAAGGCCGTGCTGCTGTCATTCCGCCTCTACGACAACAAGCTGATCGAAGGCGCGCCGGGCGGCTCGTCGTTCTGGGACAAGGTGCCCACCAAATTTGAAGGCTGGAGCGAGAACACCTTCCGCGAGGCCGGCTTCCGCGCCGTGCCCGGTGCCATTGTCCGTCACTCCGCTTTCATTGGCCGCAACGTCATTCTGATGCCCAGTTTCGTGAATCTGGGTGCCCATGTCGGGGAGGGGACCATGGTTGATACCTGGGTCACCGTCGGCTCCTGCGCCCAGATCGGCAAGAACGTGCATATCTCGGGCGGCGTTGGCATTGGCGGCGTGCTTGAGCCGCTGCAGGCCGGTCCGGTCATTATCGAAGACAACTGCTTCATCGGCGCCCGTTCCGAAGTGGTTGAAGGCGTCGTTGTCGGCGAAGGCGCGGTGATCTCGATGGGCGTCTTCATTGGCGCCTCCACCAAGATCGTCGATCGTGCCACGGGCGAAATCCACATCGGCAAGGTGCCGCCCTATTCGGTGGTGGTATCTGGCTCGCTCCCCGGCAAGCCCTTCCCCAACGGCCAGCCCGGCCCAAGCCTTTACTGCGCCGTGATCGTCAAAACGGTCGATGCCCAGACCCGCTCCAAGACCGGCATCAACGAGTTGCTGCGCGACTAGCCCCGTTCTGGTGCAAACTGCGCGAGTCACCTAACATGCGGCATGCCGGAGCTTTTCGGCATCCTACCTGCTGATTTTTTGAGGGGAAGATCATGGATAGTCTCGTGCCGCTCTTCACCACCACAGACGGCAGGATTTCGCGCAAGACCTGGTGGTTTGGCGTCGTCATCCTGATCCTGGCCAGCATCGTGCTCAACCTCATTCTCGGCGTTTTCGGCATCAGCGCGGCTTGGGCCCAGTTGATCGCTTTTGCGATCATGTTCGTGCCCAACTGGTCCATTGGCATCAAGCGCCGCCAGGATCGCGATAGCGACGCGCGTGATTTCAAGATATTTCTCGCCATCTCCGGCATCCTGACCGTGCTGCAGGCGCTGGGCATCGGCACGACCGACGTCGACGTGGCTGGCGTGCCGACCCAGATGCCCTCCTTGCCCCTGTCGCTGGTTTACTTCGCGGTGGGCATTTACGGTATCTATGTCCTGGTCCAGCTTGGCTTCCTGCGGGGCACCACTGGCAGCAACAGCTTTGGCCGGGACCCGCTCGACGGCGCGGCCTGAACGAACAAGGACGGGATCACCTGGTGACCGACAACACTGCAGACGATCCTGTCCAGCTCCTCAAGAACCTGATTGCCTGTCCCTCGGTCACCCCCACCGAAGCGGGGGCGCTCGACGTGCTCGAAGCGGCGCTGAACGCGATCGGCTTTGCTGTCACCCGGCTGACCTTTGAGGGTGACGGCTCCTATCCGGTAGACAATCTCTTCGCCATACGCGGCAATGCCGGGCGGCGTCTGCTGTTTGCCGGCCATACCGACGTAGTCCCTCCCGGCGATCTGGCCCATTGGACCACCGATCCCTTCACCCCGCGGCAAGCCGACGGCAAGCTCTATGGCCGGGGCGCTGCCGACATGAAATCGGGCATTGCCGCCTTCGTCGCTGCTGCGGCCGCCATTCCTGTGGAGGCTGGCACCATCATGCTCGCCATCACCAATGACGAGGAAGCCGACGCCATCAATGGCACCGCCAAGCTGATGGCCTGGGCGCAGGCGCAGCAACACCATTTTGATTTTGCCATTGTCGGCGAGCCGAGCTCGACCGCCAACCTGGGTGACAGCATCAAGATCGGCCGGCGTGGCTCGCTCTCTGGTGTCATCACCGTCGCCGGCACACAGGGCCATGTCGCCTACCCCGCCAGGGCCAACAATCCCATGCCGGCCCTGGCGCGGGTGGTGACGGCGCTCGACACCACCATCGACACCGGCACCGCGCATTTTCCCCCCAGCAATCTCGAGGTCACCTCGATCGATGTCGGCAATGCCATTTCCAATGTCATTCCGGCGTCCGGGACCATTCGCTTCAACATCCGCTACAATGATTTGTGGACGCCTGACACCCTTGCCGACTGGGTCCGCAGCCGCATGGCCAGTGTTGACGCAGCGGGCAGCACTATCAGCTTCGCGCTGGCTGGCGAGCCGTCGCGTTCTTTCCTGTCGCCGCTCAGCGACGATGTGGAAACCCTGGCGGCGACCATTGCCGACCTGACCGGCCAGCGTCCGAGCTTCTCCACCGGCGGCGGCACCTCGGACGCGCGCTTCATCGCCCAATATGGTCCCGTGGTGGAGTGCGGCCTGGTCGGGCCCTCCATGCACAAGGCCGACGAGCACATTGCGCTCAGCGATCTGACCGGGTTGACCGAAATTTACCGCGCCTTCATGCTGCGCTTTTTCGGAGCGGTCTCGTGAAGCTCTGGACCGTCGTCAACCGGGCCATTGTCGGCTGGCAAATGATCGTGCGCGGTCAGCCTGGCTGGCGCAGCCAGTTCACCATCAGTGCGGCTGGCCTGGCAACCGCCCTGTTCGTGTTTATCTTTGTCGCGTTTCTCGGTGTGGCTGCGGCCTCGATGAGCATCGGCATGCCGGGGGGCATGGGCGTATTGACCGCCATGGCTGTGTTGGCACTGCCCGTCATCTCGCTGGTGGCGACACTGATGATTTCGCGCAGCTTCATCAACAGTCAGGCGCCCATGCTGCCCGTGCTGGTCCCCGGCGTTTATGCAATGGCAGGCTTCCTGCTGTTTGAGGGTCTGCTCGCCCTGATTGGCGGCCCCATTGTCATGCTGGCCTGGTTCGGCACCGGCTATCTGCTGTTTCGTCTGGCGCGCATTGCACTGCTCTGGAGCATTGGAGTGGCCGCCGGATTTGCCGCTTTGACCATCGTGCTGCTTGTAGCAATGCGCCTGGCGCTCTACATGCTGCCTACCACTCTCCTCTGACCAATCGAGACGCGCCTTGGCCCAGCCGACCCCGACATTCTTCGATGAACTGATTGCCGCGGCGCAAGGCAGCTTTGCCCTGCTGACCGGCGACCGCAAGGCGCCGACCCATTTTGACTTCAGTCAACGTGGTCTGGTCAGCAGTTTTATCGCCTTTCTGATTGCCGGTGCCATATCGGCCTATGGCCCGAAACTGCTGGGATTTTCGGCTGAAACCGGCGCGGCGTCCACCGGCCTGCTGCTGAGTGCCATGCTCTATGTGCTGCAGGCTGGCGCCGCATGGATCGTGCTGAGGCAGTTCGCCCGGCTCGATGGCTTTGTGCCCTATATTGTGGCCTTCAACTGGATCAATTTGTTCGCGTCGCTGATCACTCTCGTGCTGCTGATGGTCGGCGTCGGCCAGTTCGCCACCATTGCCGTTGGCGTCGCGGCTCTTGTGGTCGAGGTCAATATTGCGCGGTTGATCGTCACCCTGGCGCCCTTGCAGACCGTGATCTTTATCGTCGCCAAGCTGGTCATTCAGGCCGTCGCCATGGGGCTGATTATCGCCATGATCGCGCCGGGCATGTTCATGCCGGCCGTCAGCTAGTAGTCGACCCGCGTCAGGTAAAGCCCATCTGAAGGGGCCATGGCGCGGCAATGGCTACGGTTTCTGGCGTCGAGCGCGGCGCGGAAGTCGGCGGGCGTCCATTTGCCTTCCCCCACCAGCTTGAGGCACCCCACCATCGAGCGCACCTGATGGTGCAGAAAGCTGCGGGCGCTGGCATTGACCACGATATGGTCGTGCTCGCGCCGCACCGTCAGCACGTCCAGCGTCTTCATCGGCGAATTGGACTGGCACTCCGTGGAGCGGAAGGTGGTGAAGTCATGGTGCCCCAGAATCAGGCTGGCGGCCTCGTCCATGATCTCGGCATCGAGC
>NZ_JAUYGL010000021.1 GCF_030689745.1 Devosia sp. | reverse complement strand
GCCGTCCTGACGGAAGGGCCCGCCTATTTCTCGGTCCTGGCCGAGGTCAAGGCGATCGACGCGCACACCGTGCACTTCATCACCAAGGCACCCGATCCGCTGCTTGAGCATCGCCTGTCTTCCTGGGCCTCGTGGATCATCAACAAGGCGGACTGGGAAGCAAAGGCCGCTACCGATGGCGGCATCCCGATGTTTCCCGTCGGCACCGGCCCCTTCATGCTCGATGAATACAAGGCAGACGAGTCCATCCGTCTGGTGGCCTTTGACGACTATTTTGGCGGCGTGCCCACGGCGGCGACCGTTACTTTCCGCGAGATTCCGGAGCCCTCGACGCGTGTTGCCGGTCTCGTCTCGGGCGAGTTCGACATCATCACCAATGTGGCGCCGGATCAGATCCCGCAGATCAATGGCTATGACGATATCGAGACCCGCTCGGTGGTGCTCGCCAATTCGCATGTCCTGGCCTATGGGACACAGGATCCGGTGATCGGCGATGCCCGCGTCCGCCAGGCGATGAACCTGGCCATCGACCGCGACCTGCTCAACGAAGCCCTGTGGGGCGGCCAGGCCGTGGTGCCCAATGGACATCAGTATCCCGAATTCGGCGACATGTATAATCCGGACCACAAGGGTCTTGAGTATAACCCCGAGCGCGCCAAGTCGCTGCTGGCCGAAGCCGGCTATGATGGCGGCCTCATCCGTTACACCACCCAGCCAAACTACTATCTGAACGCCCTGCCCGCCGCCCAGGCCATCGTCGAGATGTGGAAGGCCGTTGGCCTCAATGTCGAGCTCAACGTCGTCGAAAACTACACAGGTCTTGACATGGCTAACCTGCAGGTTCGCACCTGGTCCAATTCCACCCGCTATCCCGATCCGGTCGGTGGTCTGTGGAACCTCTGGGGTCCGTTTGGCGGTCCGCAGCGCGGCGCCGGCAATTGGGCCGGCACGGAAAACCTCGAGCGCTTCAACGAACTGGGCCGCATCATCGAGAGCAATGTCGATCTGGAAGTCCGCCAGCCAGCAGCCTTCGAAATGCTCGAAATCTGGGAAAAGGATGCCCCCGGCACCATCCTCTACCAGCCGCTCGAGACCTATGGCGTGTCCAAGGACATCAACTGGCAGCCTTACACTTTCTACTACATGGATCTGCGTCCCTATAACCTCAGCTTCAACGATTGATGGTCAGGCTCTCCAACGCCAAAGGAGGCGGCGCAATTGCCGCCTCCTCGCCGCTTCCGGGCACCATCGGCGCCGCTCCTCTCCTTGAAGTGTCGCGCCTCAGCGTCCACGCCGGCTCCAATGCGCTGGTCGAGGACGTGAGCCTCTCCGTGCGACCGGGCGAAACGCTTTGCCTCGTGGGCGAAAGCGGCTGTGGCAAGAGCCTCACCTGCATGTCCATGCTCGGCTTGCTCGATGATAATCTCTCCCTTGGCGGCTCGATCAGGCTCTTCGGCACCGAAACCGTCGGTGCGCCGGAAAGCGTGCTCAACAATCTGCGCGGCAGCGACGTCGCCATGATCTTCCAGAACCCCATGGTCTCGCTCAATCCGGTGCAGCGCGTCGGCGCCCAGATTGCCGAAGCCATTGTCGAGCATACGCCGCTGCGCGGTGCCACCGTCGATCGGCGTGTGGTGGAACTGCTTGACCAGGTCGGCATCCCCAATGTCGCGCGCAACAAGAGTTACTATCCGCACCAGCTCTCGGGCGGCATGTGCCAGCGCGTCATGATTGCCATGGCGCTGGCCTGCAAGCCCAGACTGCTCATCGCCGACGAGCCGACCACCGCCCTCGACGCGACCATTCAGGCCCAGATCCTGCGGCTGTTGCGCGATCTGCAGGTGGAACTCGGCCTTGGGATCGTGCTGGTCACCCATGACCTCGGTGTCGTGGCCGAGATCGCCGATCACGTTGCGGTCATGTATGCCGGCCGCGTGGTCGAAGCATCCTCGGTCGACGCGCTTTTCGAAAATCCGCGTCATCCCTATACCCGCGCCCTCATGGGCAGCCGCATTGGCTTTGGCCGCCAGCCCGGCACGCCGCTCGACGCCATCGGCGGCACGGTACCCGCGCCTGCCGCCCGCCCCATCGGCTGCAATTTTGCCCCACGCTGCGCCATGGCCAGCGAACGCTGCCAGGTCGATCCACCCCTGCTGCGCTACGGCCAACACGCGGTCGCCTGCCACTTTTCCGGACTCGAGAGCGGAGTGGGCGCATGACTGACGGCGAAAGCGGCGTTGTCGCCAGCAATCTGGTTCAGGCTTATTCGTCTGGCCGCAAGCTGTGGGGCAAGGCAGATGAATTTCGGGCGGTCGATCGCGTCAGCCTCACCATCGCCGAGGGAGAGACCCTGGGCATCGTCGGGGAAAGCGGCAGTGGAAAATCGACGCTTGGGCGGATGATCGCCGGTATCGAGGCGCCGACCAGCGGCACGGTAAGCTTCTGGGGCCAGCGCTACGCCAAGGTGGGTTCGCCTGACTGGCGCCGTCAGCGCCGCGATGTGCAAGTGGTGTTCCAGAATCCGGCCGCCGTCGTCGATCCGCGCTGGACCATCCATGCACAGGTGCGCGAGGCGCTCACCACGCATGAGGCCCTTGCCGCATCGGAGGCCGATGACAAGGCCCAGGCCATGCTGGCTCTGGTGGGGCTCGGCACCATGAGCAATCGACTGCCGCACCAATTGTCCGGCGGCCAGCTGCAACGCGCCGTGATTGCCCGCGCCCTGGTGCTCAAGCCTCGCCTCGTCATCTGCGATGAGGCGGTCAGCGCGCTCGACGTTTCCGTACAGGCGCAGATCATCAACATGATGCTGGAGCTGCGTGAGCGGCTCAATCTGTCGCTCATGTTCATCTCGCACGACCTTTCCGTGGTCCGACACATCAGCCACCGGGTCGGCGTCATGCATGCCGGCCAGCTGCTCGAAATCGGCGACTCCCGGACGCTCTTCGAAAACCCCCAGCATGATTACACGCGCCGACTACTCGCAGCCATTCCTGCGGACAGCCCGCGTCAGCGACGGGAGCGCGACATGAACGCCTTCGCCGCTCTGGCGGCTGCCAGCTCCCCTTCTCCCATCCAGGCCTCCTTATGAAAATCATCGCACATCGCGGCGACAGTGCCAGCTTTCCCGAGAACACGCCCGAAGGCTGGTCGGCGGCCTTCGACAATGGCGCTTATGCCATCGAAGGCGATATTCGCCTTTCACAGGACGGCTTCTGCATCTGCGCCCATGACGCCGATCTGCGCCGGCTCTTCGACCGCCCCCAGCGACCCGAGGACCTGCCGCTCGACGAACTGCTCGGGCTGAGAAATGCAGCGGGCGGACGCATCGTAGAACTGGCAGACTTTCTGCGCCATGCCAGCGACAACCATGCCATATTGCTCGACATCAAGGACGAAACACCGCCGGCACTCGAGGCCATCTGGAAGGCGATTGAGGAGACCGTGCCGGCGCCTCAGCGCCCGCTGGTCATCGCTGGCTGCCATACGCTCGACGCAGTGAGGTTTTTCGCCGCGAAGGCCGAGACCGGCATTCTTGGCTTCATCCCCGATCCTGACCAGGCCGAGGTGTTTTTCAGCACCGGCGCCAGTCTCATCCGGCTCTGGGAGCGCGACGTCTCCAGCGATCGCGTGGCCCAGCTACAGGCCCTAGGCGCCGAAGTCTGGGTCACAGCGGGTGGCAGCGGCACTGCCCATGAAACGGGCGACACCGCCCCGCAAAACCTCGCCGCCCTGATTTCTGCCGGAGTGAGCGGCGTCCTCGTCAACGATGTCGCATCGACCAGCTCGATTTTGGAGACTGCAGCATGAGCACCGGCTCAACACTTCTCGTGACCTTTGACGGGTTGCGGCGCGATCGCGTCTCGGCCGAGCTCATGCCCAATCTTTTCCGGTTCATGGACGAGGGCTGTGACTTTCTCAATTCACGCTCGATATTTCCGAGCGAAACCCGGGTGGCCGTCACCTCGACCATGACCGGTTCCCCGCCTGGTGCCCATGGCGTCGTCGCCAACCAGTTCATTCATGCCGTGCGGCCCGACGACCTGTTCCGCACCTCCGAATGGGAGGACCTCGAGCTTGCGGCCCAGGCCGGGCAATTGCTCGATTGCCAGACCATGGGCGAGCGCATGGCTGCGGCCGGCCGGACCATGGCTGTGGTCAGCACCGCCACCAAAGGCGCCTCGCGCATGATGAACTCAAGCGCTCATGCCTTTGGCCAGCCGGTCTTCTCGGTCCATGGCATGCCGGTTTCAACGCCCGACCTCCATGCGGCCGTCCTTGCACAGCTTGGCGAAATTCCCCCTGCTGGTGCGCCCAATAGCGCACGCGTGACCTATGCGACGCAGGCGCTGATGGAGGTTATCTATCCCCGCCATAATCCCGATTTCTGCGTGTTCTGGATGAACGAGCCGGATACGAGTTCACACAAATTCGGCGTCACCGGCGCCGAGACCGAAGCCGCCCAACGCATGACCGACGAGAATTTTGGCCATATCCTCGCCTGGTGGCAGGCCGGCAACGGCCCCGAGAACATCGTGGTCATGTCCGACCACGGCCAGATCACCGGCCATGCCCAACTCGAGACGCTCGACATCATTCCCGCCGAGTTCGGTCGTGCCTCCATCGGCTCGTTCAGCGGCATCTATCTCGACGACGTCTCCGATGCGCGCAAGGCCGAGGTCGTGGACTGGCTGGTCCGTCAGGATTTTTGCGGCTTGGTGTTTGCCTCCAATGCTGGCGGTGAGGCAATTGGCGGCGCCCTGCCCTGGTCGGCGGTGCGCAATGACCACGCACGGGGCGCCGATGTCGGGTTTACCCTACGCGCTACCAATTGCGACGAGCAATGGGGCCCCGAAATCGACGGCTGCATTTTTGCAACTTGGATCACGCCGGGCGGTGGCATGCATGGCGGACTCAATCGCGGCGAACTCGCAACCGTATTGGCGGCGCAGGGCCCGGCCTATCGCCGGGCGTTCAAGTCGGACGTGCCCTGCTGGCTGCCCGACATCATCCCCACCGTGCTCACCACGATGGGCCTTTCCACCATAGGCAGCGAGGGCCGGCCGATGGTCGAGGCGCTGGTCGGCGAGGATGCCCGCTTCGGTACGGCCCCGATCGTGGAGCAACGTTTGCTCAGCGCGACCCGGCACGGGCATGAGCAATATCTTCGCCAGTGGGTGATCGAGGGCAAGACCATTATCGACTGCGGCTGGACCGCGGGAACGGGAGCGTGGGCCAAGTGAGTCTGCAATTCCTCCTCACCAAGTTCCTGCGTGGGGCGATGACACTGCTGCTGGCGGTGACCTTCGTCTTCATCGTGCTGCGGGCCTCAGGCGACCCGGCACAGATGATGCTGTCGGATGAAGCCTCGCCCGAGTCGATTGCCGCCTTCCGTGCGCGCTGGGGGCTCGATGGTTCCTTGGTCGAGCAGTATGTCACCTATCTCTCGGCCATTGTGCAGGGCGACTTCGGCGACAGTTTCCGCGACGGCAGACCAGCCCTGCAGGTGGTTGTGGAACGCATTCCGGTGACCCTGCAACTGGGCATCACCGCCCTGCTGGCCACCCTGTTGCTGGGCATTCCCGCTGGCATCCTGGCGGCCCTGCACCGGGGCAAATGGATCGACCATGCCGCCATGTCCTTCACCATTTTTGGCCAGAGCGTGCCAAATTTCTTCCTCGGCATCATCCTGATCCTCATCTTCTCGATGACCTTGCGCTGGCTGCCGAGCTCCGGCACCGGGAGTTTCTGGCACCTGCTGATGCCCGCCCTGACGCTGGCCACGGCAACGGCGGCCACGGTGGCCCGCTTCACCCGCTCGTCGATGCTGGACGTCCTGCATCAGCCCTTCATGCGCACAGCAAAGGCCAAGGGCATTCCCCATGATCGGCGCGTGCTGCGCCACGCGCTGCCCAATGCCGCCATTCCCGTGGTGACCGTCGTCGGCATGCGAATTGGCGGTCTGATCGGCGGCGCTGTGACCATCGAGACGGTGTTTGCCTGGCCCGGCGTCGGCATGCTGCTGGTCAATTCGGTCAACCAGCGCGATCTGGCCGTGGTTCAGTCCGTGGTCCTGTTGATCGCCCTCACCATGGTCGTGGTCAATCTTACCGTGGACCTCGCCTATGGCTGGCTTGATCCGCGCATAGAGCTGCACAATAAGAAGGCAACCGCATGAGCAGCCTCGACCTATCGCCAGTTGCTGGACAGCTGCGCCGCCACAGCTGGCTGACCCGGATTTGGAAAGCGCGTCCTCCCGTAGTCATCGGCCTTTGCCTCGGCTGGCTGGCCCTGGTTGTCATCGCGGCTCTGTTTGCCGAATTCCTCGCTCCTTTCGGCTTTGCCGAGCAGAGCCTGCTCACCCGCCTCAAGCCGCCAGCATTAATGGGCGGGCCGGCCCAGAGCCTCTTCGGTACCGATGATCTCGGGCGCGATGTATTCAGCCGGGTCATCTATGCCATGCGCACCAGCATTCTGATCGCCATCATGGCGACGGTGATCGGCGCCACAGTGGGCACTGCGCTGGGTATCGTTGCCGCCCACTTCCGCGGATGGGTCGACGACGTCATCATGATGCTGGTGGATTTCCAGGCTTCAATCCCCTTCCTGATCGTCGCCCTGGCCGTGCTGGCCTTTTTCGGCAACAATTTCCTCCTGCTGATCGTGCTTATCGGGCTTTTCGGCTGGGATGGCTATGCACGCATTGCCCGCGGCCTCGTGCTCTCCACCAATGGTCAGGGCTATGCCTTCGCCATCCGTACGCTGGGTGTGCATCCGGCAAAGGTCTATATCCGCCATGTCTTGCCCAATATGCTCGGCGTCATCATGGTGCAGATCACCCTCAATTTCCCGGAGATCATTCTGCTCGAAACCTCGCTGTCCTTCCTGGGCCTCGGCGTCCAGCCGCCCGGCACCAGCCTTGGCCTGATGCTCGGCGAGGGGCGCAACTACCTGACGACAGCCTGGTGGATGGGAATTCCTGCCGGCGCGGTCATCTTTTTGACCACCCTCGCCATCAGCCTGGTCGGCGACTGGCTGCGCGACATGCTGGACCCCAACCTCGGAAACAAAGACCTATGACTGCTCCCCTCCCCCAACGGCTCGGTTCGATCGACGAGCTCAGCTTTGCCGCCGTGCTTTCCGATCTCGATGGTGTGGTCTATCGCGGCGAAGAAGCCGTGCCAGGCGCGGTAGACCGCTTCAACCGCTGGCAGGCGACGGGAATTCCCTATTGTTTTGTCACCAACAATGCCGAGAAATCCGCGGAGGCCTTTGCCGAGAAGATCCGTGGATTGGGCATCGACTGTGGCGCGGAGCAGGTGGTCACGTCGGGAGACGTGGCGCTGCAGTATCTGCAAGGTCAGTTCTCGCCGGGCGACGGCGTCTATGTGATTGGCTCGCAGTCGCTTAAGGACCGTGTCCGCAACCTTGGCTTTCGCCTGGTGGACATGGGCGCCGCAGCGGTGCTTGTCGCCCTCGATCGCAACTTCGACTATTCGATGATGACAACAGCGTTGGGCAATATTCTGGACGGCGCCAGGCTGATCGGCACCAATCCCGATCTCATTCGTCCCCTTGCGGACGGCTTCGAGCCCGGCGCAGGCGCCATCGCGCACTCCATAGCCGTCTCATCTGGCGTGATACCGATCTTTCTGGGCAAGCCGGAGCCAGAAATCATCCAGTCGGCGATCAGGCGAATGGGCATCGCCGCGGAGAGCTCAATCATGCTGGGCGACAAGCTCGATACAGATATACTCGCCAGCCAGCGCGCTGGAGTGAGGTCGGTCTTCATGGAAACTGGCGTCCCGCTGGACACGAGAAGCATCGTCAGGCCCGACTATATTCTTGCCCGCCTCTGTTAATCGAGAACTGCACTGACATCGTCCGCAACGCGCCCCATTCCGACCGTCCAATCGGCTGACGGATTTTTTCGCGCTGACTGAATGGGCGCACTACTTCTGGCATTTCAGTCATGACGTTCCCGAAAACGAAATCAGTTGGTGCTGTGGACGGGTTGGGTTGTCGAGTGAGGTTTCAGATCAGGCGATCGTATCCTTGCGCATTTGGGTCGGTGTCATACCGTAGGCTTTGCGGAAATGCTCGTAGAACTGGGTCTGGCTGACAAAGCCAGCCTGGAACGAGACATTGGCGACCGACAAGCTGCCATCGAACAATAGCGAACGCGCCCGGATCAGTCGCATGCGTGTGACGAATCTCTGCACCGAGATATGCATCACCTTGGTGAACAGGTTGATGGCGTAGTTGGGGTGGAGCCCAACCACCTCGGCGATGCTTTGGGCGCTGAGCGGATCGGTGATGTTCTCTACGATATGGCGCACCATGCGCACAACATAGCGCACCGGGGAACCTGTCCGGGTACGAGCGCCCGTGCCTTCCACCCAGGCAGGCAAGAGGGTGTCCCAGCCGGTGATGGCAGCACGCCGGAACATGGTCGCGATCTCGGCGCGCACGATCTCGGTACGCAGGACATTGCCGCTGCGGTAGTCCTGATGCCAGCGGTCCAGCGTTTCAAGACCGATACAATCTGGATTGAGCTGTATGACCCCTCCTCCCATCAGTATCTCTGTCAGACGCCCCAGTTGGGGCATCTCCAGAAAGGCGTCCATAGGCAGATAGATGTTGAGTTGGCGGCCTTGGGCACTGTCAGGGCTCAAGCCAATCGTCTGATGAGGAATACCAGCCCAGAAGGCAACCAGACGTCCCGCTGCGACCGAAACTGGCCCGCCGTCAAAGTCGTAGTCCATTCTGCCCTGGGTCAGCCAGTTGAACTCGATATGCCCATGGGTATGGGCATAAGGCATGATCTGTGGCGTGAACGAACGCATGCCAAAGCGCCCAAACGCCTTGCCCGAAGAATAGAAGTTACGATCAGGACGCGGCGTGGGGCGCGGCGCTGGTTCACGCCTTGTTGGCGTACCTGACGCATTTTCCGCAGTCATGCTTATCCATAGAGTTCTTAGGAAACCGGAACAAGTCTCTACTATTCCGGATTGTTTCACCGCTGGCAAGGCGTACGCTTGTGGTCTGAGCACGGGAAGAAGTCGGCAGGGAGTGGCCGGCGCGGGCAATCAATGCCAACCGCTGCCATGGGAGGTTTTATGAGAAAACACGCAATGGCCCTTGGTGGGGCTGGTTTGATGCTGGGCGTATCGCTGCTGGCGGTGCAGGCTCAGGAACTGACGGGCGAACTGCCCGATCCACCGGCTTTCGCTGCCCAGAGCGAGCCCACTTTCGTCAGCATTTCCGAGATCATGGAATACAAGGCGCTGCCGGAATATCACGAGCCCGATTGGGTCACCTCGAAATATGTCGATGCCGGCACCTTGCCGCCCGTGGCCGAGCGCCTGCCCGAGGAACCACTGGTTTTCAAGACCGCCAACATGCCCGACGGCATGGGTGTCTATGGCGACACCCTACGCCACGTCATCGGCGGCCGGCCCGAAGGCTGGAATTATATCGGCGGCCAGTCCCAGGGCTGGGGCGGCATCGATATCGGCCTTTCTGAATGCCTCACACGCACGGGCCCGCTCTTCACGGTCAAAGCCGATGAGCTCGAGCCCATGCCCAACCTGGCCAAAAGCTGGGAATGGTCGGAAGACGGCCATGAACTCACCATGCACCTGATCGAAGGCGCCAAATGGTCAGACGGCGACCCCTTCGATGCCGAGGACGTGATGTTCTACTGGGAGGACAACGTCCAGGACTCCAATGTCAGCGCCGTGCCGTCAGGAACCGGTACACCGGAGCGCTTCGGCGTGGACACCACGCTTGAAGCCATCGACGCCTACACCATCAAGTGGACCTTCAAGGAAGCGTTCCCCACCCAATATCTTTACGCCATGGCCTATGACTCGTTCTGCCCGGGACCGAGCCATATCCTCAAGCCCGAGCACCCCAAATACAACGCCGACAACAGCTATGACGACTACAAGAACGCCTTCCCGCCCGAATTCATGAACATGCCGGTAATGGGCGCCTGGGTTCCGGTCGAGTACCGCCCTGACGACATCATCGCCATGCGCCGCAATCCCTATTACTGGAAGGTCGACGAGGCCGGCAACCAGCTGCCCTATCTCAACGAGCTGCACTATCGCCTCAGCACCTGGGCCGATCGTGACGTGCAGGCCGTCGCCGGCTCTGGCGATTTCTCAAATCTCGAACAGGCCGAAAGCTATGTCGAAGCACTGCGCCGCTCGGCAGAAGAGACCGCTCCGGCCCGCCTGCAGTTCGGCGCCCGCACCATCGGCTATGCCCTGCGCATGAACCTCTCGGGCAATGGCTGGGGCGAACCTGACGAGCGCGAACAGGCCATTCGCGAGCTCAACCGCAATCTCGACTTCCGCAAGGCCATCACGATCGCGGTTGATCGTCAGCGTCTTGGCGAATCCCTGGTCCGCGGTCCGTTCACCGCCATCTATCCCGGCGGCCTCTATGCCGGCACGACCTATTTCGACAAGGCCTCAACCGTGTACTATCCACACGACCTCGAAGCCGCCAACACCCTGCTCGACGGGCTCGGCCTCGCCGATACCGACGGCAATGGTATCCGCAACCTGCCCGATGGCGGCGGTGACGTCGAAATCACCCTGCTGGCCAATACCGACTACGGCACCGATACCAATCTGGCCGAAGGCGTCATTGCCCAGATGGAGCCACTAGGCATCCGCGTCATCGCCAGCTTCCAGGCGGGCACGGCCCGTGACGACAAGGCTCAATCCGGTCAGTTTGACTGGGCCGTAGAACGCCAGGGCGCCGAAATGGTCTCGGTGGTGCAGGGCACGACGATGCTGGCCCCGACGGGTCCCCGGACCCACCCGTTCCACAAGGCCGGCACGGATGGCACTGTCGACCTGCTGCCGTTTGAGCAGGAGCTGGTCGATACCGTCAACGCCTTCATCGCCACCAGCGACAATGCCGAACGGGCCGACCTGATGAAGCAGTATCAGCGCATCTTCACCGAGAACGTTTATTCCGTCGGTCTGACGCAATATCCGGGCGCGCTGATCGTCAACAAGCGCTTCGCCAACATCCCTGAAGGCGCGCCGATCTTCATGTTCAACTGGGCCGAGGACAACATCATCCGCGAGCGTGTCTTTGTGCCCGCCGACGCCCAGGGCGACTTCGAGCTGCATCCCGAAATGCTGCCGGGCGCTCCTGGCTCAGCCGGCCCGATGTGACCTGACGGCGGCATGAACCCTGGCAGGGGGAGCCATCCCCCTGCCCACGAATCGAAAGGCTTGCGGCCCATGCTCCGATTTCTGACCTTGCGCGTCCTGGGCGCCATCCCCCTGCTGATCCTGCTTAGCGTCGTGACCTTCGCCATCATCCAGGCGCCACCGGGCGACTATGGCGACTATATCCGCGCCATGGCCGTCAACCAGGGCGGCGCCACCTTCGAGCAGGCCGACATCCAGGCCCAGCGCTATCGCGAAGCCAATGGTCTCAACGATCCCATGGTGGTGCAGTATTTCCGCTGGATCACCGGCATCGTCACGCGCTTTGATTTTGGCCATTCGCTCTATTACAACAAGCCGGTCGGCAATGTCGTCGCCGAGCGCCTGCCTGCGACCATCGCCCTGGCGCTGACCTGCCATATCCTGGCCTCGGTGCTGGGCATTGGCCTGGGCATCATTGCCGCGACCCGCCAGTACAGCTGGGTCGATACCACGCTGGGCATCATCTCCTTTCTGGGCATGACCATCCCCCGCTTCCTGCTGGCCATCGTCATCCTGTACTTCCTCGTCTTCCGGCTCAATGTCTCGGAAGTGGGCATGTTCTTTTCGGCCAGATATGGCGGGGCGCCGTGGAGCTGGGACAAATTCGTCAACCTGCTCCAGCACATCTGGCCGGTCATCTTCATCGCGACCTTTGGCGGCCTCGCCTACAATATGCGCGTCATGCGGGCCAATCTTCTCGATGTGCTCAACAGCCAATATGTCGAGACCGCCCGAGCCAAGGGCCTGCCCGAATCGGCGGTGATCATGAAGCACGCCGTCCCCAATGCGCTGCACCCGCTGGTCGCTTATCAGGGTGTCGTGCTGCCCTATATGCTGACCGGCGAAATCGAGGTCGCCATCGTCTTTGGCCTCGCCACTGTCGGTCCCGCCATTGTCGGCTCCATGGGTGTTGGCGATGTGTTCGTCACCGCCACCTTCATGCTCGTGCTGGCAGTCACCCTGATCATCGGCAATATCATTTCGGATATGCTGCTGGTGGCGCTCGACCCCCGCGTCCGTCTCGGCGGAGGCAGCGAATGAACAAGAACGACACCCACTCCGCCATTCCCCTGCCGACCGACGTCAGCGGCGGTCCGATGCCGACGCCGGCCGAAGAGGCCGATATCGCGCCAGCGCCCGTGCGGACCCGTTTCGGTAGCGGCAACGAAACCTATGCCCTGCTGGTCTGGCGTCGCTTCAGGCGCTCGCCCATGGGCATGATCGGGCTGGTCTTGGTCGTGCTGATGCTGGTCGTATCGGTTTTCGCCGATTTTTTTGCGCCCATGGATCCCAAAGACGCGAACCTGCCCTTCGCCCCACCCGACGTCATTGCCTTCGAGTATCCCGACGGCAATTTCAGCCTGATCCCTTATGTCTATCCTATCGGCGATACCGGCGAGTTCGATCCCGTGACCTTCCAGCCCCTCACCGGCCTGATCAAGGACGACCCTACGCCTACCGGCTTCTTCGTCACCGGCTACAGCTATGATCTGTTCTGGTTCATCCCGGCCAATATCCACTTCTTCGGGTCCGTGGACGGTCGACCGATCCAACTGCTGGGGACCGACAAGTTCGGCCGCGACATCCTCTCGCGCGGTATTATCGGTTCGCGCATTTCGCTGATGATCGCTCTGGCCGTAGTGACGCTGACGACGATCGTCGGCACGCTGGTCGGGATCACCTCTGGCTATATCGGCGGCCGTCTGGACAGCTGGGTGCAGCGCTTCGTCGATTTCGTCCTCGCCTTCCCGCAATTGCCGCTCTACCTGGCGCTGACCTCGCTGATCCCGGTGACGGCGCCGTCCAATGTGTTCCTCAGCTTCGTCATCTTCGTCATGGCGGTACTGGGATGGGCGCAGCTCAGCCGGGAAGTCCGTTCCAAGACCCTGTCTTTGGCGCGCATCGACTATGTGCGCGCCGCCATCGCCGTCGGCGCCACCGATAGCCGCATCATCACCCGGCACATCCTGCCCAACGTTCTCAGTCACATCATCGTTTCCATTACCCTGGCGATTCCCTCCGTGGTGCTGCTGGAGAGCTTCCTGGGCTTCCTCGGCTTTGCGGTTAAGCCGCCACTGATCTCCTGGGGCCTGATGCTGCAGGATACCGGCACCTTTTCGGTCATCGGCTCCTATCCCTGGATCCTCAGTCCCGTCATCTTCGTGCTGGTCACCGTCTTCGCCTTCAACGCGCTGGGCGACGGTCTGCGCGACGCCATCGACCCCT
>NZ_JAUYGL010000012.1 GCF_030689745.1 Devosia sp. | reverse complement strand
TACCACGCCGACTATGCCGATGCGGGCCAACAGACGCCGTCTTCATTGTCGCCACAGTGGATCGAGGGGGTGCTGCGCGGCGAACTGGGCTTTGACGGTGTGGTGATCAGCGATGATCTGGAAATGGGCGCCATTCGCGATCACTTCACCCTGGCGCAGACGGTAACACAGGCCGTGCGGGCGGGCCTCGATGTGCTGCTGTTTTCCAATACTGCCGACTACCGTGCCGGGCTGGGACAGGAGGTGCTGGACATTCTGCTCACGGCGGCCGCAGATGACCCCGCCTTTGCCGCGCGCATCGAACAGAGCTATACGCGCATCGTGGCATTGAAGGCGCGGATCCATTGATCCCCCGATCGCTGGCGGTTTCCCCACCTTCTCGACGCCAAAGGTTCCCTCGCGAGCCAAGCGCGGATAAAGTCCGCAGCCACGAAGCAGGAGTCGTTGCTTGATGACGGATGACCGCGAGGTTCGGCAGGTACGGGCCATGTTCATTTCGGATGTGCACCTGGGAATGAAGCCGATCCGGGTTGGACAGTTGATCGACTTTTTGCGCGCACACGATGCCGAGACCATTTATCTGGTTGGTGACATTCTCGATGGCTGGCGGCTGGCCAAGGCCTGGCACTGGCCCAGCGAGTACAATGTGCTGGTGCAATTGCTGCTCGACAAGGCCAATGCCGGGGCACGGATCATATACCTGCCCGGCAATCACGACGAATTTCTGCGCGAATATCTGGGTACGTATTTCGGCGAGATCGAATTCGTCGATCGCACCGTGCACACCACGGCCACCGGCAAGACCTATCTGGTCATCCATGGCGACCAGTTCGACGTTGTGGTGATGAACGCCAAGTGGCTCGCTCATTTGGGCGACTGGGCCTACAATGCGGCGCTGCGCGTCAATATTGCCATAAACTGGGTGCGCCGGCGCCTGGGCTTGCAATACTGGTCGCTGAGTGCCTGGGCCAAGCAGAAGGTGAAGAACGCGGTGTCAATCATCGGCCGCTTTGAGGAAGCGCTGGTGCATGAGGCCAAGGAAACCGGCGTTGACGGGGTGATCTGCGGCCATATCCATTTTGCCGCCATGCATGACCGGCTGGGCATCCACTACATCAATACCGGGGACTGGGTCGAAAGCTGCACGGCGATCGTAGAAACGCCCGCAGGCGAATTCGAACTGATCCAGTGGACTGAGATGGCCGTGGCCACCGCGCCGCGCAAATTCCGCCTGCGCCGGGCCGCCAGCTAAGGGGCAGGGGACGCCGTTGGCGATTGAAGAAGTTGGTCTGCCAAGGGCGCTTGAACAAGCTGGATCGGCTGATCCCGAAGAATCAGTCTTTTGCCGCGCTGAGTGCCAGCGTCAGTTTCAGACCGTCCAGCGCATCGCTCAGTAGAATCTGGCAGCTGAGGCGCGAGTTTGGCCGCACATCCCCAACGCTGTCGAGCATGTCTTCTTCCTCTTCGGAGGGAGCACCGACCACCGCTGTCCAGTCCTTGTCGACATAGACATGACAGGTGGCGCAGCTCAAGGCGCCGCCGCACTCGGCCTTGATATTGAGGCCCCAGTCACGAATAACCTCCATTACCCGCCAGCCCTCGAGCCCTTCAAGCTCATGGTCGGCTCCGGCCTGGTCAGTAACGACAATCTTCATCAGGCCACGCCCAGCTTCTTCTGCAGCTTGGTCGAACTGGTCGTGTACTGAAACACGATCCGTTCACCGGGCGACACAATGGCCTTGGCTGCCTGCGCCATCAATGCGGCTTCATGGAAGCCCGACAGGATCAGCTTGAGCTTGCCAGGATAGGAATTGATATCACCAATGGCGAAGATTCCGGGCACCGAGGTCTGGAACTTCTCGGTATCCACCACGATGGTGTTGTCGTTGAGTTCAAGGCCCCAATCGGCCACCGGACCCAGCTTCATGGTCAGGCCAAAGAATGGCAGCAGGCGGGTGGCGGGCAGCGACAAATCGCCTGCATCGGTGGTCAGGTGCACGTGACTGATCTGCCCGTTCTCACCGTCCAGACTGGCGATCTGGCCTGTCAGGAAGTTGATCTTACCCTCGGCTGCCAGTTCCTGCATCTTGTTGACCGAGGCCGGGGCCGCCTTGAACACCGCGCGACGGTGAACCAGTGTCAGCGAACGCGCAATCGACTGCAGGCTCAGCGTCCAGTCCAGCGCCGAGTCGCCGCCGCCAACAATCACCACGTCCTGACCGCGGAAGTCATCCATCTTGCGGACCGAGTAGAATACCGATGTGTTTTCAAACGCCTCAATGCCGTTGACAGGCGGGCGCTTAGGCTGGAACGAACCGCCACCGGCCGCGATCACCACCACCTTGGCGTTGAAAATTTCATCGGCGTCGGTGGCCAGCTTGAATGAGCCATCAGCCTGCTTCTCGATGGAATTGACCATTCGGTTGAAGTGAAACTCCGGCGCGAACGGGGCAATCTGGGCCATCAGATTGTCGGTGAGCTGCTGGCCTGTCACCACCGGAAAACCGGGAATGTCATAGATCGGCTTTTCGGGGTAGAGCTCAGTGCACTGGCCACCGGGACGATCCAGAATATCTATGAAATGGCATTTGAGGTCGAGCAGTCCGAGCTCGAAGGCTGCAAACAGCCCGCAGGGGCCGGCGCCGATGACGACGACATCGGTGGTGATTTCAGTGCTCATTGATCTCAAGTCCAATTGGAGGGCCACCGCCCTCGGTCATTGCAGGAAGTCTGGCAGGCGCGTGCAACCCTGAGGCTGACGCTCCACCTATATCACGAGGCGCGCCGAAGGAAGGGTCGGGTTCCAATCGGTACCTCGGCAGTGCCCACTGGCTGGTAGAAGATGGCGACTTCGGGCAGCCGGTTTTCGATCAGCGCAGCGCGGGTGGGCTCATGGGTGACCACCAGGGCGTTGAAACCACAGCGGCGCATCAGGGGAATCTGGTCCTGCAGGACGTCGCCAACCGCCCTGATCTCGTTAGCATACTGGTAACGTTGAGATACCAGACGTGCAGTTGAATAGCCCCGTCCGTCGGCGAAGCCGGGGAATTTGATGGCGATCGAGGAGAAGCGTTCGAGATCGTCCGCCACGTCTTCGACGCTCTCGCCTGGAGCCACCAGCAGCCCGAGCGGGTGCGGGTTGGCGAGGAACGCCTCGCGGTGAGCCAGGAACACCGGCAAGGGAACGTGCTGGTAGCGCGCTGTGGCCGGTTCGCTTTCATCGGTCCAGTCGTGGAAGGGGTCGGCGATGAAGGTCCCGTCTTTCCACAGCGTGTGTCGCTTCGCGGCCATCATGGGCGAGGCGATCGCGCCGTTGAAATCGAAATGGATGCCGCACTCTTTCTTGTCCAAACCACGCCAGCGTCCGGCGCGCGGATCTTCACCCTCGGCCACGACCGAGGTGCAGGGCGCGCAACCAATCGATTTGTAGCCCTTGGCGAATAGCGGGTGCTCGGGCAGGCCATGGTCGATCTTGTATTGATTGACATCGCTATCGTGGAAATAGGCCAGCGGATTGACCTTGATACGATCATCGCTGGTCAGTTCAAAATGCGGCAGCACCCCGCGTTCTCTGGTCTGGAAGCGCTTCCGCCCGGTGACCCAGCCGCCATAGAGCTCGGTAATGGGCTCAAGCGGCTCGGTCTTGCGGATGTGGCAGCAGCTATCGGGATCGGTCTCCCACAGCGTGCCCGCGGGGTCAAAGCGCGCCAGGTCTGCTTGATTGGGATGGATGGCGTGCACATTGAGCAGGCCGAGATGCTGCTTTAGCGTCTCGACGTAATCCAGCGTTTCCTGGAAGTGCTTGCCGGTTTCGAGGAAATATACCGGCAGGCTCGGATCAACCTGCGCGACCAGATGCAGCAGCACGGCCGAGTCGGCGCCAAAGGAAGACACCACCGCCAGATCACCGGGCAGCACATCAGCGGCCGCCTGACGCAATACGCCAACGGCATCCATTTCATCGAACATGCCGTTGAGCGCCAGAATTCCCAGCGCGCGCAACTTGTCGTGCCCGGCCGGCACCTGGACCTGCTTAGGCTGTTCCATAAAGGGCCTCCTTGAATGGGGCTTCGCCGAGCCGGCGATAGGCCTGAATGAACGTCTCGTCTACGCTGTGGCGCTTGGCAATATAGGTGTCGACGAGTTTTTCGATGGCATCAGGCACGGCGTCGGCTTCAAAGCCGGGGCCGATGATCTTGCCCACCGAAGCCTGTTCGCTGGCATCGCCACCCAGGGTGATCTGATAGAGCTCGCCGCCCTTCTTCTCGACACCCAGAATGCCGATATGGCCGACATGATGGTGGCCGCAGGCATTGATGCAGCCGGAGATCTTGATCTTGAGATCGCCGATTTCGGCCTGGCGCTCGGGCGCAGCGAATTTGTGCGTGATTTCCTGCGCAATCGGGATCGAGCGGGCGTTGGCCAGGGCGCAGAAATCGAGGCCCGGGCAGCAAATGATGTCGGTGATCATACCGGCATTGCCATCGGCCAGCCCGGCCGCGACCAGCGCGTCATAGACGGTGCGCAGATCGGCCACCGCCACATGCGGCAAGACCAGGTTTTGCTCATGGGTGACGCGCAACTCGTCAAAGGAGTAGCGCTCGGCCAGATCGGCCACCACGTCCATCTGCACATCCGTGGCGTCGCCGGGCGCGCCACCGACAGGCTTGAGCGAAATGGTCACCGAGGCATAGCCCGGCTCGCGGTGTGCATTGAGGTTATTGTCGAGCCAGCGGCCATAGGCGGGATCAATGATGGATTGATAGGCCACATCGACCTTGCTGCCTGCCTGGTCAGTAAAGGCCGGAGGCGCAAAATAGGTGGTGATCCGATCAACTTCTTCGGACGGTAGCGTCAGTATGCCACCGCGAATTTCGGCAAACTCGGCCTCGACCTGACCCTTGATGGTCTCAAGACCTTCTTCATGCACCAGAATCTTGATGCGCGCCTTGTACTTGTTGTCGCGCCGACCGTAGCGGTTATAGACCCGCATGATGCTCTCGAGATAGGCCAGCAGGTGCTCATTGGGCACGAAGCTGTTGATCAGCTTGCCGATCATCGGGGTGCGACCGAGACCACCGCCGACCCAGACTTCCCAGCCCGTTTCGCCAGCTGCATTGACCGCCGCCTGCAGGCCGATGTCGTGGAAGCGAATGGCGGCCCGGTCATTGGGTGAGCCGGTCATGGCGATCTTGAACTTGCGCGGCAGATAGGTGAATTCGGGATGCAGGCTCGACCATTGTCGGATGATCTCGGCGACGGGGCGCGGATCGATGATTTCATCGGCAGCGGCGCCAGCAAACTGGTCGGTTGTGGTGTTGCGAATGCAATTGCCCGAGGTCTGGATCGAGTGCATTTCGACGCTGGCCAGTTCTGCCAGAATCGCCGGAACATCCTTTAGTTTCGGCCAGTTGAACTGGATATTCTGCCGCGTGGTGAAGTGGCCGTAGCCCCGGTCATAGGTGCGTGCGATATGGGCCAGCTTGCGCAACTGCCGGCTCGACAGCGTGCCATAGGGCACCGCTATGCGGAGCATATAGGCATGCAATTGCAGATAGAGCCCGTTCATCAGCCGCAGCGGGCGGAACTGGTCTTCGCTCAGTTCGCCCGACAGGCGGCGGTTTACCTGATCGGCAAATTGTGCGCCGCGGCCCGCGACAAACGCGGCGTCAAATTCGTCATATCGATACATGACCGTCCTCCCCCAGTTTCTGGCGGTCGAAGATGGCGCCGTTCAGTGTCAAAGGCGCCGTTGGGCCGGTGGCGCGGATCCGTTCGCGCAGCCGCTTGGGGACGATAAGGCCTTGATCCAGTGTCACTTCCTCGATCTCCAGGCTGATGATCCGGCCGGTGTCCCTGGTTGCGGCCAGGGCAGCGTCGCGCGCGGCGACGTCCTCGGCACCGAAAATCCGGGCGGCTTGCAGATCCTGAATCCAAAGTCCCTTGTTATCGAGATAAACTGTTCCGCCAGAGGTCAGTTCATTGCCGGTCAGGATTTCCATGTGCTCACGCCACCTTGTAGTTCTGGGCGGCGATCGCCGCCGCATTGGCCCAGTCGCCCGCCGCGACTGCTTCGCCAACAAAAATGATCGCGGGACCGTCGGCGAACGCCACATCACTTTCGATCAGCGACCGCAGATTGCCCGAATAGGTTGTCATCCGGGGGCGCCCGGCATTGACCACTATGCCCACGGGGAGATCCGGATGGGCGCCATGGGCGACGAGCCGGCTGGCAACGTCTGATGCAATCGACTTGCCCATATAGAGCGCTAGCGTCAGACCGGCCTGTGCCAGCGCCGCCCAGTGGGTCAGATCGCCGTCATCGGCACCATGCGCCGTCGCCATGATGAAGCCGCTCGACACCTTGCGCAGCGTCACCGGGGTCGCTGTATCGGCGGCGGCGGCCAGGGCAGCACTGACGCCGGGAATGATCTGATAGGCCAGGCCTGCCTTGCGCAGGGCGGCGATTTCTTCGCCGGCGCGCCCGAACACCATCGGGTCGCCTGATTTGAGCCTTGCCACCTTCTTGCCCTGCCGCGCCAGCCGGATCAGCAGGGTATTGATCTGTGCCTGGCTGAAGGAGTGATGGCCCTTGGCCTTGCCAACGGAAATCTGTTCGGCATCACGCCGCCCCATCTGCACCACGGCGTCGGGCACCAGCTGGTCATGCACAATGACGTCGGCCTGTTGCAGCAGCCGCTGGGCGCGCAGGGTGAGCAGATCTTCGGCGCCCGGGCCGGCCCCGATCAACCAGACAATGCCGGCGCTGTCGCGCTGGGACTGATGCTGTGTGAGCAGGGTTTCGGCGGCAAGCTGGCCGGCTGCAGGACTGGCGGCCAAGGCCGCCTCCACATGCGGGCAGGTCACCAGTTCTTCATAGAAGCGCCGGCGGGCGGGGCCGGGATGGATGAGGCTTTCAACCTGCTGGCGCAGGCCACCGGCCAGGCGCACGATCTTGCCAAGCTCGGGGGGCAGCATGGCCTCAATGCGTGCCCGCACCAGCCGTGCCAGCACCGGCGCATCGCCCTCGGTCGAAATCGCCACGCTCAACGGCGCGCGATCGACGATGGAGGGGGTATAGAAATCGCATTCGTCCGGCACATCGACCACATTGAGTGGAATGTTGCGGGCGCGGGCCGTCGCCTTGGCCAGTTCGGCATCGGCGCCCTGTTCGGCGACAAACACCAGTGCAACGCCATCGAGGTCAGAGCGTTCGAAGCCGCGCTCGACCAGTTCAACGGCAAGGCCGCTGAAGTCGGCAGCAATCTGCCGGCCAATCACCAGAACCTGTGCAGACGTCTTGCAGACCAGCCGGGCCTTGTTCAAGGCTTCCTCGCCACCGCCAATGATGGCGATGCGCTGACCACGAACCTTGAAGCTCAACGGGAAGGTGTTGAGGTGTCCCATGAGAAAATCCTGCTGCACCGGTTCGTAAAAATACGCGAAACCGCGGCTTTGCAGCAAGGCTTTGAAATTCAATAGCTTTTATATTTCCCTTAGCGGGCTCGGCTTGGAACAGGGCAGATGAGAATGCTCCAGCCCCGCTAAAAGAATCTGTGTGAGGGGTCCGACAAGCAAATTTTGCTTTATCGCATCCCACCTGCAACCAGGCTTTTGTTAGCCCTGCCGTCCCGGCACATGCACCACCAGGCCCTCAAGCTCATCCCTGACCTTGATCTGGCAGCTCAGGCGGCTGGCTTCCTTCACATCAAATGCGAAGTCGAGCATGTCTTCTTCCATCATCGAAGGGCCGCCAACCGTTTCTGTCCAAGAGTCATCAACATAGACATGGCAGGTGGCGCAGGTGCAGGCGCCGCCGCACTCGCCGATAATGCCGGGAACGCCATTCATGATGGCAGTTTCCATCACGGTGGCGCCGTTCTGGGCTTCGGTCTCGACGCGGACGCCATCCGGCTGGACAAAGGTGATTTTGGTCATAGGTCTCACGGGTATTGCTGTTCGCAGCCGATATAGGGGATGGGGCGGTGGTTTGGAACCACTATGCTGTCACACTCTCGTTGTGCAGCCGCAAGGCGGTCCGGGCAAACGAGCTTGCGGCAGGTCATTCATCTCAGGATGGGCCCCCGTCTCAAGGCCGGGGTGACATCCTATCGGGGGGTGGCGCTCGGACTAGAGCCCCAGCAAACCCTCAAGGTAATGCTGCTCGATGCCGAACATGGTCTTGATAGCAGCAATCTGGCTGAGGACCGCGTCGCGATCGCGGCCAACACGGCCATCTTTTTCGGCGACAATCAGATTGTTTTTCGGTGTGTGCGCGTCGGACACGAACTCGAAAACCCTGGTACGGTAACCATTCAGCTCCAGCAGCAGCGCCCGCAGCGTGTCGGTTACCATCTCGGCCTGCCGCTCCAGGAAGATGCCGTGGCGGAGCATGGGGAGAAGGTGGGGGTCGGGCTGGCCGGCTTCCATCTGGCGGCGGATCTGTTTGTGACAGCAGGGGGCGACGGCGATCAGCGCGGCGCCGACGCGGATCCCCTGGAAGATAGCGTCATCGGTGGCCGTGTCACAGGCATGAAGGGCAATCACCGCGTCAGCGCCGGTGGCGTCAAAATCCAGGATGCTGCCGGACTGAAAGCTGAGCCCGTCAAAGCCCGATGCCTGGGCCGTGGCATTGCCGTCGGCCACCAGTTGCTCGCGCATCTCAACACCCACAATGCCCACCGCACGCCGGGCGACATTGACCTGATAGTCATAGAGCGCAAAATCGAGATAACCCTTGCCCGCGCCCATATCGACGATCAACGGCTGCTCGGCCTGGATTGCCTGAATCAGCGGCGCAAAGATCTCCACCATCTTGTTGATCTGGCGGAACTTGTCCTGCGCGTCATTGCGTACGATACCGTCCTTGCCGGCAATGCCGAGCGCCTTCAGCCAGGGTTTGTCGGTGCCGTCGAGCGGCCGGTTCTTGGCCCGGTTGTGATCGGTTGAGGGCGCCTCGCGCCCCGCCACTTCCTTGCGCTTGAGGCGGATCTTGAGGCCGTTGCGCTCGAAAACCATGTCGAAGCCGGTGGTCGCCAGTTGCGCACTGGAAAACTCATCCTTGAGCGCGGCACGCAGCAGCGCCAGCGCTTCGGGCTGAATGAAATTCTTGATGATGTCGCGGGTCTTGTAGCGATAGGTGAAGGAGAACTTGTCCCCATCCTTTACCGTGATCTTCTTGACCTCGACCGATTTCAGATCGGGTTCAGCGCCGTGATAACCGCCCAGCTTCAGCCGCACCAGTTCCCCGTTCATGAACGCGGTTTTGGTGGCGTTCAAGAGCTCTTCGATACGGTCGGGGGCGGTCAATGGCGTTCCTTGGTGGTCAGAAAGCGGATTTTTGGAAAGTCCTGCTTGGCGCGATCAGCCCACCAGGCATTCTGTGCCAGAAACACCGGCGCGCCGGTGCGGTCTTCGGCAATGTTCATTTTCTGCGCACTGATGAAGCGTGCCAGTTCGGCCGGCTCGTCGGACTCGATCCAGCGGGCGACCTCATAGTTGAGGCTTTCAAAGGTGATCGGCACGCCATATTCCTTCTCGATACGTGAACTGAGCACTTCGAGCTGCAACTGGCCAACCACGCCCACGATCCAATCGGCACCGACCATGCGGCGGAACACCTGGGTCACGCCCTCTTCGGACAGGTCCGATAGTGCCTTGGCCATCTGCTTGGTCTTCATGTGATCGCCCAGCCGTACGCGGCGGATGATTTCGGGGGCAAAATTCGGGATGCCGGTCACATTGATATTGGCGCCCTCGGTCAGCGTATCGCCCACCGAGAGGGTACCGTGATTGGGTATGCCGACAATGTCGCCCGCCACGGCAGAATCGGCCAGTTCGCGGTCATTGCCGAAAAAGAACATTGGATTGGAGACGGCCATGTCCTTGCCCGAGCGCACATTCTTGAGCCGCATGCCGCGGGTGAAGGTGCCCGAGCAGAGCCGGACAAAGGCGATGCGGTCGCGGTGATTGGCGTCCATATTGGCCTGCACCTTGAACACGAAGCCGGTGACTTTCTTGTCGCTCGGCTCGATTGGCGCCGGGATGGCCGGTTGCGGGCGCGGCTCGGGGCCCCACTCGCCCAAGGTGCGCAGCAGTTCGGCCACGCCAATGCCTTTGAGCGCGGAGCCAAACAGCACGGGGCTGAGATGGCCGGCGTGAAAGGTCGCCAGATCAAAGCCCGGCAGCATGGCGGTAGCCATTTCGAGGTTTTCCAGCGCCGTCATGAAGACCGGATCCTCGACCAGCGCCGCATTGTCGAGCAGGTCTTCGATGGCGTCATATTCGGCGATCGGCTTGCCCTGCGGATTGACCACCCGCTTCTCGAGCAGATCGAGATAGCCGCGGAAATCCACGCCCTGGCCTATGGGCCACAGGACCGGGGTCAGATCGAGCGCCAGCTTGCTCTGGATTTCGTCGATCAGATCGAGCGGCGCCAGGCCTTCGCGGTCCACCTTGTT
Source organism: Devosia sp. (assembly GCF_030689745.1). Lineage (GTDB taxonomy): Bacteria > Pseudomonadota > Alphaproteobacteria > Rhizobiales > Devosiaceae > Devosia > Devosia alba. The sequence goes on along the minus strand of NZ_JAUYGL010000012.1, from coordinate 37,114 downwards.
GATGAAGGTGATGATGGGGATGTCGCGCAGGCGGCAGACCTCGAACAGCTTGAGGGTTTGTGCCTCGATGCCCTTGGCCGCGTCGATCACCATGATGGCGGCGTCCACCGCCGTCAGCGTGCGATAGGTATCTTCGGAAAAATCCGAGTGGCCGGGCGTGTCGAGCAGGTTCAGCGTCAACCCGTCATAATCGAAGGTCATCACCGAGGAGGTGATGGAAATGCCGCGCTTCTGCTCCATTTCCATCCAGTCAGACCGAGTGGAACGGCCGCCAGCCTTGCCGCGCACTGCGCCGGCCGACTGGATCGCCCCGGCCGCCGCCAGCAGGCGCTCGGTCAGCGTGGTTTTACCCGCATCGGGGTGCGAAATGATCGCAAAGGTCCGGCGGGTACGGAATGGTTCGGCAAGGGACCGGGGCGCAGCCTCGGCGGCACTGGATAAGGACATGGATCTGCTGGACGGTTGGGCCGCTGCATCGGCGCGGCAAGTTGGCCGCTATATAAGCGATGGTGGGAAAGCGGTCAAACTGCTGCCGGGCCGGGGCGGACACGTGGTCATGACCTCGTCCTTCGAGAGACTCAGGATGAGGTCTGCTGAGAAGGTGATAGCAAGCGCCGCCTAAGCCGGTTCGCTATCCAGCATGCGGGCGATGAAGCCGCGGACTTCCTCGATGGCGAGGCCCAAATCGTCGAGACGTTCGGGAGCGAGGGGGCGACCGGCCAGTAGTTCGGACTCGGCGGCCTTGGCCAGACTGGCCACCGAAAACGCCCCCACACCATTCGAGGAGCCCTTGATCGAGTGTAGGTTAAGCGCCAGATCGTCATAGCTGGTGGCCAGCTGCAAGCGGGCGAAATAGGTCGACACCGTGGTGTCATACATGCGCAGGATCTCGTATTCGAGATGCTCGTCGCCAAGGCACTGCTTGGCCAGATGCACCAGGTCGATCGGCCGCGCCGCGCGCGTGGTGGGGAGGGCGTCGGTCTGTACGAGGGGGGCCGAATTCCGGGCCATGCTGGTCGCTCCGTTACACGCAGCTACGCGTCCGACAGGGACAATGCTGCATGGATAAGCCTAGAATGGGCAGGTGAACAGGTGATTAAGCCACACCTTTGCCTTGCTTTGCGGCTCCACCTGTTGCCGGGGCTTCCCCAGAAAATTAACCTATGGGTAAGATTCCATTCGGTTTGCTTCAAATTGAATGTATTAATGCGCTTTGAACCAGCGCGCGGCGGCGAGGGTTGGGGGACGATACGGGCTTTTGCATCGAATTGTTTCCATTTGACCACGGGCCCGGAAACGGGTTGGGGGCATGCTTCTCCTAGAGTCCGCCTTGTTGCTGCCAAGCCGACGCGAGAGTTGTAAAGAGTATGGCGAAGAACCCGACCCCCACGAACGATCCCGCCGCGCTGGCGTTTTCAGCCGTCGAAGATGCCCTCAAGGAATCGGTGTTCAACATGGACAATGCCGCCCAACAGGCTTCCGAACGCAAACCGGCCGCTACCGGCCGCAGTGAACGGTTGCGGGCGGCCGACAAGATCGCCCAGCAGGCGGGTCCGGTCGCCAATGACGATCGCTATCCGGCCTCCAAGATCCTCTACAGCCTGCAGAACCGCTCGTCGTTGGCCCCAATCTGGGTCGCGCTACTGGTCTCGCTGGCCTGGCTGGCCATTTCGGGCGCCGGCGGCTGGCTGCGTTATGGCGATCAGTTCAGCGATTTCGGCAGCTTTGTCGGCACTATCGACTTCATCGCGCTGGCCGCCATCATGGTCGTGCCGGTGGTTGGATTTTTCGGCATCGCCACCCTGTTCCGCCGCGCGCAGGATCTGCGCAATGCCGCTTCCTCGATCACCCAGGCCGCCATGCGGCTGGCCGAGCCCGAAGTGACCGCTGCCGACAAGGTCGCCTCGGTCGGTCAGGCGGTGCGCCGCGAGGTCAATGCACTGGGCGACGGTCTGGAGCGCGCTCTGTCGCGCGCCGGCGAGCTGGAAGTGATGATCCACAACGAGGTCACCGCGCTCGAGCGCACCTATTCGGACAATGAATCGCGGATGCGCGCCCTGATCGCCGAACTGGCCAGCCAGCGCGAAAGCGTGCTGACCAATACCGATCGGGTGCGCGAGGCCATTACCGAGAGCCATACCGGGCTGGTGTTTGACCTCGACATGATCAGCCAGCGCATTTCGGGCACTATTGTCGAAAGCGGCGGCAATCTGACCCGGGCGCTGGAAACCGCCGGCAATACGCTGACCAATGCCTTTGGCGAACGCACCGAGAATTTTGTATCGCTGGTCGATAACCGCACCACCGACTTCATGTCCTCGCTCGATCAAAGTGCCGGACGGCTGTCGCTGAGCTTTGAAGACCACACGGCCAGCATGGCCCGGACACTGGATGAGCGCGCCGAACAGTTGACCGCTGGTGTCGATAGCCGGATCAGCGCGCTGGCCGAGGCCCTTGATGGTCGCGCCAACCAGATCGGCGACGCTATCGATCAGCGGACCCGGGTCATCGAAGATCGCAGCAGCAGCTTTGCCACCGCCTTTGACGACCGTACCCAGTCGATCGCCGGCCTGATTGAATCGGGCACGGAGCGCCTGTCGGCGGCCTTTGACGAGCGCACCAGTGCGCTGTCGACGCTGCTGAGCGACGGCGGCGACGCCCTGCTGAACCAGCTGCAAGATCGCGGCCACGAAGTGACCGGCGGGCTTGACATGATCGGCCAGCGCATTGCCGACGATATTTCGTCGCGCTCACGCGAGGCCGAGGTGCTGCTCAGCGCGCTGACACGGCAGCTTGATGAATCGGTGTCGATTCAGCTCAACGCCATGGACAGCCGGATGCAGTCGGCTGTCATCGAGATCAACGGGGCGCTGGACGATACCTCCGAACGGGCGCGCATCACGCTGTCCTCGGCTGGCCAGGATACGCTGAGCCAGTTTGATACCAGGCTCAGCGAAATCACCAGCATTCTCGATGCCCGCCTGCACGCCCTTGATGGCGTGGTTGGTGACAAGGGTGACCATCTGATTGCACGCCTGGAAGAGCAGGGCACCAGCTTTGCCGCCCGCGCCAATGTGCTTGAAATGGCGCTGAACGAAGAATCCGGGCGCTTCAACGACGTTGTCAGCGAGCGGACCCGTGAAATGAGCGATGTGCTCGGCGCCCGCACCAAGGCCATTACCGAGACGCTGAACCATCGCAGCCGCGAATTGTCGGACTCGCTCGAAGGCCATGCCGGCATTATTGCCGAAGCGCTGGATGAGCGCACCAAGGCACTCGACACCGTTTTGTCGACCCGTACTGACGCGCTGGGCAGCACGCTGAAAACCCACGCCGCGACGCTCGATGAGACCCTGGATGCCAGGGCCCGCGATATGGACGAAGCCATTCGCGTGCGCAGCCAGGAACTGGACGAGAAGCTGACCGGCGGCACCAGTGCCTTCGATCAGGCGATTGCCGGTCGCACCCAGCATCTGTCCGACACGCTGTCGGAAAAGACGATGGCCATAACGCTCGAAATCGACTCGCGCACCGGTGACCTGGCCCACCAGCTGGAAGAGCGCACGACCAGTCTGGTTGAGCAATTGGGCACCAGCGCGACTACGCTGACCAGTGAACTGGATACCCGCAGTGCTGAACTGCGCGCCGCCCTGGACGGGGGCACCCAGCAACTGGCGCAGACCGTTGGCACCAGGACCCAGCAACTGTCCGAGGCGCTCAATATCCGCACCGAAGCGCTGGGCGACACGCTGGCCACCCATACAGCCTCGATCAGCGAAACCATTGGCATGCGCACCAGCGAACTGGCCGATACCATCACGCGCCAGGGCGATGAGGCACGCGACAAGATTGACGACACGCTGCGCAGCGCCACCGACACGATGACCGACCATGTCAACTCGATGTCCTCGATGATCGTCAGCAAGGTGTCCGAGGTGAATGTCCATCTCGGTGATGGGCTGGAAAGTGCCATCTCGCGGATTACCGATGCCGAACATGGCGTCAGCGCGCGTATCGAATCGGCGTCTCAGACCGTGGCCGAAAGCGCCCGCCAGGCCGCCGATCTTATCGAGACCGGCGTCAATTCGGCGCGGCAGGCCATTTCCGAGATGGTCGATTCCCGGCTGGGCACCTTGCCCGAGGCAATCACCGCGCGGGCCGATATTACTGCTGATCGGCTGTCGGCCCTCAATGCGTCGATCAATACCTCGATCACCCAGTCGATGGCGGACCTGGAAGCCGGCGCCGACCGGATCGAGGAAACCATTGCTACCCGCATCACCGCGGCAACCCGCAACATTGCCGCCGATATCAGCGACACTGCCAATCACATGGACAGCGCCGTGCGCACCGCGCTCGACCAGATCCGCGTGGCCGCCACCGATATCGACGAGTTGCTGACCGTCAAGGCCGTGGGCGCGGTCGACCAGATCGAAACCCGCCTCACCGACATCAATCGCTCGGTGGAGCAGCACACCAGTACCTTTGCGAGCCTGGTCAACGAAAAATCGACAGAGCTGCAGGCCTCGCTCAACAGTCACGGCAATCTGCTGCGCGATGCCCTGGGCGAGAATGCCAAGGAAGCCGAAGCGATCATGGCGGTTTCCAGTTCGCGCATTCTTACCGATGTCACCTCGGCGCTGGGCAAGCTCAACGATTCCAATCTGCTGCTGCAGCGGGTGCTGGATGCTTCGACGGCAAACCTGGCCAATCTCGAAACCAGCGTGGCGCAGCAGACCTCAACCTATTCGGCGACGGTGCGCGACGCCATCGGCCAGACCGAACAGGCCGGCTCCATGGTCAGCCAGCATGTGGGGGCCCTGCAGACGACCATTCGCGGCATGGTCGACGAGTTCTCCTCGATCCTGGGCAAGCTGGACGCCGAAACCACCAATATGTCCCAGGCCACCACGGCCCTGACCATTACCAGTGACCATGCCATCGGCAATCTGGAAGAGCGTCGCGGCGCCATGGACTCGCTGGCGCAGAGCTTTGCTGCCCGGGCCGATGATATTGACGGGCGCATGCGCATGTTCGCCCAGTCGATCGCCGACACGGTCAACGACACCGAACGCCGCCTGATCGGCGCGCGCCGCGCCATGGAGGAAGCGCTGAGCGCGACCACCGGGACGGTGGTGGAAACGCTCGAACAGACCACGGGGACGATTACCGAGGCCATCCAGTCATCGACCAGCGAGGTCAATGACGCGCTCTACGCGACCAATGAACGCTTCACGTCCTCGCTGTCGAGCAATGCAGCGCAGATGGACAATGTGGTGCGGCGCGCCGCCGATGCGGCGTCGGCCGCGCTGGAAGAAAACGCCCATCGGATCAGCGATGTCCTGGCCTCGACCGCTGGCAATGTCACCGACGTGCTCAACACCACGACCGGCACCCTCGCCGAAACCCTCAACGACAGCTCGATTTCGGTTCGCAACGCCATTGCCGCCAATACCGGCCAGTTCCGGCAGGCCCTGGACGAGACGACCGGCCAGGTCAATGAGCGGCTGGGCGCCTTCCGGGGCACGGCAGATGCCGAAGGCCGTCGCGCCAATGCGGCGCTGCAGCAGGCCCAGCAGCAGATGGTTGTCGAAATGCAGCGCGCCATTGAAGAGGCAACCCAGCGCTTCAACGATACAGCGCATGCCATGCGCGAAACGGCTCGCGAAGTGGGTAGCGAACTCGAAGCCACCCGCGCCGAACTGGCCCGTGGCGTCAACGAACTGCCCGAGGAAACCCGGGCCAGCGCCGCTGCGATGCGCCGTGTCGTCGCCGAGCAGATCGAGGCGCTGAGCGAACTCAATGCGATCGTGCGCAGCCAGCCGGCCACGCACGACCTCAATGATCGCCGGGCCAGCACGCCGCGCCTTGCCGCGCGCCCCGAACCTCGCCCGGAAACCCGCCCTGAGGCGCCAGTGTATCAACCGGCGCGCCAGCCGGAGCCGAGCCGCGAGGCCTATCAGGCTGAGCCAATGCGGTCCTCGCTGATCGATCCGATCCGCACGCTGGAGCGCGCACCCGAGCCAGTGCGTCAGCCTGAGCCGATGGCGCAGCCCGAACCCGTCCGTCAGCCAGCAGCCCCAGCGGCTGAGCCGGCAGCGGCGGGCGAAGGCGGCTGGCTGCGCGATGTGTTGCGCAATGCCACGGCCAAACAGCAGAGCACCCAGCAGGTGCAGCCGGGCCTATCGGGCCTGACCGAAGAGATCGCGGCGTCGATTGACGATGCGGCGCTGGCCGATGCCTGGGCCCGCTATCAGGCCGGCGAATCCAATGTGTTCTCGCGCCGGATCTATACGCTGTCCGGCCAGGGCACCTATGACGATGTGCGCAAGAAGCTGCAGCGCGACCCCGAGTTCGCCCGTACCGCTGGCGCCTATATGAGCGAGTTCGAGCAATTGCTGAAGCGCGCGGCGACTGGCGCCCATCCGGCTGCCGAGACCCGCGAGCACCTGCTGTCGGATCGGGGCAAGGTCTACACTACCCTGGCCCATGCCAGCGGCCGCCTCGCGTAAGGCAGCACGCGCAACAGATCAAGAGACGGCCCCGGGAAACCGGGGCCGTCTTGTTTTGCCGCCTCCTGGGCGCTGTGGGCAATCTCGCCTGGCATGATGGGCGCGCCGCCACCCCGCTGGTTGAGGCAGGGCGGGGTGCGCCGTGGCTTGGGGTGGCGCGGCGCATGCTGGGCGCAGTTTGCTGGAGTTTCTCGCCGTTTCACTGAGACGGCAGAATCGTTTCAGGTCTTTGGGTGGTCGCGTTTCGAACGCCAGAGTGGTGTCGCTTTTGCTGAAAACGCTCCTAGGCGTCCTTGGGCGGGCGGATACGCAGGGAGATCAGGACGCAGATAATGCCCAGCACGGCCAGGACCGAGGAAGCAAAGAAGGCATAGCTGCCAAATTGCACCACCAACCAGCCAAAGCCGGCCAGCGACAGCACTGCCGTGCCCTGTTGCAGCGTATTGGCGAAGCCCTGCGCTTCGGCAGCATTGGACTCGTCGGTCCAGTTGGCGATGAAGTGCACCACGCCGAAATAGCCGACACCAAAGCTGACGGCGTGCAGCATTTGCACGACGAACAGCACCGCCACGGGCGGGTTGAAGGCCATGGCAGTGAACCGCACCAGCGAGGCGATGCATGCCGCCAGAATCATGTTGCGTGCGGTGATACGCCCGCCAAAGCGGCGCCAGGCAAACATGATGACGGCCTCGGCCGCAGCCGAAATGGCGAATAGCGGACCGATGTAGTAGTCGGGAATGCCGTTCGCGTGCCAGAGCAATGCGCCAAAGCCACCGATCAGAGCATGGCTGGCATTGATCAGCGCAAAGGCGACCAGTGGCAGCACGAACCACAGGTGCAGCGAATCCTTGAGCCGGGTGGGCGGCAGAGCCGCCGCCAGGGTCTTGGCATAATCGGGCGCGCGAAACCGGGGCAATAGCAGGCTCAACCCGGCCCGCAGCAGCGACATGGCCACAAAGAGCGGCACGAAGGCACCCGCGCCATACACCATGAGCAGCATGCCAATGCCACCAGCGCCCACCACATAGCCAACCGTCGCCCAGGCCCGCACGACGCCGAAATCAGTGCCGTTGCGCCGCGTCATGCGTACTGACGCGGCGTCGATCAATGGCGGGATGGCGCCATTGGTCATGGTCACCAGGGCCCAGACCAGCATGATGCCCCAGAACTCGTTGACGAAAAACAGGCCGAACGGCACGGCGCCGCCGACCATGGCCAGCACGAGAATGACGCTCCGCCAGTCCTTGGCGCGATCGGCAATACGGCCGATCACCATGTTGAGCGCCAGCAGGCAGAGCATGGGGATGGCGTTGACGATGCCGATCTGGTCGGCCGGCAGCCCGTGCTCGCTCAGCCAGATGCCAAGAAACACCGAGCTGACCGCGCCGGGAAGGTAGACGGTAAACTGAAAGAATGAGGCGCGCGCTTCAGGGCTCGCAAAGCGCGAAGGGAGCAGGGACATGCAAGCAGGACTCCGGGCAAATCACTGCCCAGCATCCTTGGTGACTCGGCCCGACGCGCAACGCAAGACCTCAGTTGCAGGTTGCCGTCAAGCAATTGCGGGCGGCGCGTGTAGCAGACCTGATTGATGCTCTCATCAAGTGTGTCGCAACAGCTGCTCATGCCTACAATTGGCGGGCCAATGGGCCTTGGGTTTCACCGTTTTGCTGAAACGGCAGAACGTTCTAGGTGGTCTTTGCGCTGTCAGTGGCCAGTTTGGTCAATTCGGGAATAAAGTCGCGCACCACCGGCTGGGGCTGGGTTTCGAAGGGCAGGGGGCGGACGACGCGCATGGCGGCGATGCCGACCCGCACAGTCATCAGACCATTGACCACACCTTCGCCCAGACGGGCCGAGAGCTTGGCGGCGAGGCCCTGGCCGACGAGTTGCTCAACCAGACCATCGGTGAGCACCAGGCCGCCGGTGACGGCCAAATGGGTCAGAACGGCACCAGTGAGCCGCCAGAAGCCAAACAGGCCTGGGCGGGCGCCATAGAGCGCGGCAATCGCCCCGGCGAGCCGGACACTCTCATAGAGCACGAAGGCAATATCGATCAGGGCGCGCGGCGAGACCGCGGTGACCAGAGCGACGCGCCGGGCTGACGCAGCGGTCAGGGCCTTGGCCCGGGCATCGAGTGGCGCCATCAGGCTGCGTTCGGCCATGGCGATGATCTCGTGGCCGTCGAATAAATGAGGCAGGTGGTCGGTGACGGTCTGGCGGGCCCGGGCCTGGTCGGGACGATCGCCATAGATGGCGACCAATTTGTCAACGACGTGCCGGCCGCGCTGCTGATCATTGTCGAGCGTGGTCAGGGCCGCGTCGCGGCGCAGCGCATCGAGCACCAGCAGGCGGCGCAGGGCGAAGACTTCGCGCACCGCCAGGGCCAGCACGGCGACGAGGAAGCCGGCGAGCACGCCCAGACCCAGCCAGCCCAGCCAGGGATTGGCGGCAAACAGATCGCGGATCAGCCGGTCGGCGGCCAGGCCCAGAGCGGCCGATAGCAGCACGCCACCACTGGTCCAGGCCAGACGTCCCAGCCAGCCCATCGGCCTGGGTGGCGGCGCAAGCAGTGTCTCGTCCGGCGCAGGGTCGAAATCGCTGTCGGTCAATTCCACGGCGGTCGGCGCAAAGGCGCGCGGGGTGCGTAGCGCCGGGTCGGTCCCAGTGGCGTTCGCGTTGGCAGTCGGGCGGGCAATGGGGCGTTTCATGCGAGCCAATCTCCCACCAGATAGTCGATGGCACGATCAAAGCGGATATGAGGCAGCATGACATCGCCGCTGGCATTGCGCTCGAGTTGTTGCGGCGGGGCGAAGCGCAGGAAGTTCAAGGCGACGGGATTGCCATCTTCAAACAGGGAATCGGGGCGCTCGGGCAGGTCGCCGGGAAACAAGGCGATCTCGGTTTTGCCGTCATAGGTGACCCCGTCGAGGGCCTCGCCCTGCAGGGGCGTGCCGATGATGGTGTTCAGCGTCTGTCCGGCTTCGGAAATCGTACCTTCATGGGTGGCGCGAATACCCGCCAGCGCGATGGAACGGGTCTGGGTTCCGGCAAAGCGGGCACGCTTGCTGGCATTGGACACCAGACGATTGAGAATGGCCTCAAGCCGGTCGTGGCTGCTGTGATGGACGTGATCGGCCTTGGTGGCGGCAAACAGGATGCGGTCGATCCGCCGGGCGAAGGGGCGCAACAGGGGATTGGCCTCGCCCTGGCGGAAGCAGCCGATCACCGAGGTCAGCGCGGTCTCAAGATCGGCGACGGCGGCGGGGCCTGCATTGAGCGCCCGCAGGGTGTCGACCAGAACGATCTGGCGATCGAGGCGGGCGAAGTGATCACGAAAGAAGGGACGCACCACCTGGGCCTTATAGGCCTCGAACCGGTGTTCGAGCATGGCGTAGAGGCTGGCGTTGCGCGCAGACTGTGCGGGCGGGGGCAGTGGCGCGAAGGTCAGCGCGGGCGATCCTTCGAGATCGCCGGGCAACAGGAAGCGTCCCGGGGGCAGGGTGGAGAGGGCGCCATGCTCGCGGCTGCGCCGCAGATAGTCGGTGAAGGCGGTGGCGAGGCGCTCGGCGTCGGGGTCATTGGCGTCCTTGAGCGGATCAATGGCGGCGAGCAGATCGAGAAACGGGGTGGCCTCCTTGCCCGAACCGGGGCGACGGGCGCGTTCCAGCGCTTCGGCGCTCCATTGGGCAAAGCTCAGGCCGAGCAGCGGCAGGTCGAGCAGCCATTCGCCGGGATAATCGACAATGTCGAGATTGAGCGTGGAGGGGCCGCGCAGGCCGGCATACCAGTGCTTGGACTGATATTTCAGCACGATGCGCAATTGCGAGATGCGGCGGGTGCCCTCGGGCCAGACCGGGGATTTGGCTGTCAGCGATTGCAGATGCTGCTCATAGGCAAAGCGCGGCACAGTGGCGTCGGGGTATTCGGCCAGTCGGGCGCCAATGAAACGGCCCTCGGCCATGGCAGCAAAGCCGGGCATGCGGCCGCCGGTCAGCAGATTGTGCACCAGAGCGGTGATGAAGATGGTCTTGCCGGCGCGGCTGAGCCCAGTAACGCCCAGGCGCAGCGTTGGGGTAAATGCCCCCGTCGCCGTGTCGGCCAGATTGGCCAGGGCGATGCCCAATTCGTCGACAATGGTCGTTGGAGTCTGGGCCACGCGCTGGTCTCTCGATTAACCCGCAAGATAAGGATTTGTGCGGCACGTTCAATGGCCCCGCCAAAGCGGCGGGGCCAGAGGCGGCTAGGAGGATTTGGTGCCGATCTCGGCGAGATCGTAAGGCGTGCTCTGGTAAATCTCGTTGATCCAGTTCTGGAACAGCAGATGGGCATGGCTGCGCCAGCTGTTTTCCGGGGTGGCGGTGGGGTCGTCACCGGGAAACAGATTGGCCGGCGGCGGGGTCGCCAGACCGGCGGCGATATCGCGGTCATACTCGTCGGCAAGCGAACGATTGTCGTATTCGAGATGATTGAGGAAGTGCACAGCACGATGGCTGGCGTCGCCGAGCATGGAGATGCCGATGTCGGGATTGTCGATCAGCACTTCGAGATCGGGCCCCAATGTGGTGCGGTCGATATCGTTGTAGCGGGACACCGGGATCATCGGGCCATCGGAAAAGCCGCGCAGGAAAGGCGAGCGGGTGTTGACCACCTCGTGGCGGAACACCCCGAAGGCCTTGCTGGGCATGCGGTAACGCTTGGTGCCGTGGAAATGGTGCAGAGCCGCCTGGGCGCCCCAGCAGATGAACATGGTGTGGTGCACGTTGGTCTGCGTCCAATCCATGATATCGAGCATTTCGGGCCAGTAACGCACCTGGTCAAACGGGATATTGGCAATGGGCGCACCGGTGACGATGAAGCCGTCGAACTTGCGGTTCCGCACCTCGTCCCAGGTGCTGTAGAACGATTTTAGATAGTCTTCGGATGTGTTCTTGGAACGATGCTCGGTCACCCGCACCAGGGTCAATTCCACCTGCAGCGGCGTCGAGCCGATCAGGCGGGTAAACTGGGTTTCGGTGCGCTCCTTGTTGGGCATCAAGTTGAGCAGGCCGATTTCGAGCGGGCGGATATCCTGGCGCGCGGCGCGCGTGGAATCCATGACGTTGACGCCCTCGGCCTCAAGGGTCTTGCGGGCGGGCAGATTGTCGGGAATTCGGATTGGCATGGCAGCCTCTTAGCTGGCGATGATCACAGAGCAATGCAAGCGATGCGCGCCTCCAAGTGGAAAGCGCGCTAGCGCATTCGCTGCTCGATCGCCGCGGCCATCAGATCGATAAACTCATCGCCATCGCGAACCACAGCAAGGTCCGAGGCCTCCACGACATAGCCGAAATTGTCGGCCAGCATCTGGTAGCGGGGCAGGCGGTCATGCAGCAAGGCCTCAAAGCCCCAGGCGCCGAAGCCGGCCGGATCGACATCATTGTCGTCGAGAATGCCGTGGATCAGCTTGTACTCCGCCCATTTCTCGATGAGAAACTGGGGCGGATAGTACATTGGCTTGGGGCTTTTCTTGTAGCGCCGGATCAGTTCGGCGGCGTCCGTGCCGGTGCCGCGAATGTAGAGCAGGGCAGTTGAGCCCGCGAGCGCCTTGATCACCGGATCCTCGGGGTCGGTGGGGTCGACCACCTCGATCAGGGAGCCGCCGGTGTCGGCGATGAAATTGTCATAGCCGTAGAGCTGTTTGGCGCGCTCGATAAAGTGCGGCACATCGTGCAGGGCAGCAATTTCGGCGATGCGGTGCTGTTCCTGGCGACGCTGGTATTCGGCCAGCGGCAGGCCATGCTTGTCCGGATCGCCCGGGGTGCCCAGATAGCTCGAGAGCGGATCGAGATTTTCGAAGGTCAGATTGGAGGAGATGTAGATCGAATCCGAGCGCAGCAATTCGGCCAGGAAGGGCACCTTCATGGCTTCGCGCTTGAAATTGTCGACAATGGCCTCGCCCATGTAGCGGGTGCCGATGCGGTAATCGGCCGAATAGTGAAACCAGTTCGACGCCCGCAGCATGGCGGACAGGCGCGTCTTGCCGACGCCGGCCATGCCGAACACCGTCACGGCCCGGCGTGGCGAGTTGATGAATTCGTCGGCAGACTTGAACAGCATAAAACGCCCCAATTCTCTGGCCAATTCCATTACGGCAACGGCCCCCGCTTCACAAGCGGGCGGCAATTTGTGCCGCCCGCCCGGACTCTATTGCCGGTTGCCGGGAGTGATCGGACCCCAGATTATTGAATTAGCCAATAAATTCAACGTCCAAGCGAGTTGGCATTGCGCTTGCATTGAGGGAGGGGAACGCGTCGGACGGCGCAACGGGGCTTACGGAGTATCTCATGGGCATTTATGGCGCTCTTTCCAGTGCAGTGACGGGTCTTCGGGCTCAGGCGCACGCCCTGGAAAACATTTCGGGCAACATCGCGAACTCGCAGACCACGGGTTACAAGCGTATCGAGACCGATTTCATCGACCTGATCCCCGACGCGCCGATCAAGCGTCAGGTGCCTGGTGCCGTGCTGGCGCAGTCGCGCGGGACCAATGATGTGCAGGGCGACATCAAGACGGTGTCAAATGAAACCTTCATCGCGCTGAACTCTAGCGGATTCTTTGTGGTTGAGCCCAAGGTTGGTCAGTCGGACGGCAATTCCGTGTTTGCCGGTACCAATTTCTACACAAGGCGTGGCGATTTCGAGATCGACAAGGATGGTATGCTGGTCAACGGCGCCGGCTACTATCTCAAAGGTCTGCCGATCGATACCACGACTGGCAATATTTCGGGCTCGGTGCCTGAGGTTATCCGGCTTTCCAATGCCTTCCTGCCGGCGCAGGAAACCAACAGGATCAACTATCAATCCAACCTGCCGCAATTGCCCAAGACGACCGCGTATAACGCAACGGTTTACAATAGCGAGTTGATCAACGCGGTTGACTACGCGGGCTATGCGGGGACGTCGACCACGTCTTCGATGGCGGGCACGAATGCTACCTGGGCTGACGCTGACCCTGCTGAAAGCGCTACTCGGTTTGCGCATGGGGACACGCTTAGCCTGGACGTCAATGGCACAGCCGTCACCTTTGAATTTACCAATGATGGCACTGTGACGGGGACCGGCAATCAGGCCATCGATATCTCCGCCCCTGCCACTGTGGGGACCGTGCGGGCGGAGATGCAGGCGGCGCTGCGCTCGTCCGGTGGCCCGGCCGCGGCAACTGCCAATGTTACGCTTGCTGGTGGCGCGCTAAGCATTGATCTTGGTGTGGATTATCATGCCCAATTCAGGGTTACTGGTGGTACCGGGGGTCTTCTGACAAACGTCGGCTTGACCAATCCAAGCACCTCGAGCGCGCCGCTTCGTGATCCGATCACCACAATCGCTGCCAGTGATGACGCGCTGTTCAAGTCCAACTCGGTCGCTGGCGGTGCCATCACCGTTTATGCATCAAACGGCGCTCCGGCGAACGTTCAGATGCGTTGGGCCAAGGTCGACAGTGCCGCGTCGGGCGGCAACGACACCTGGAACCTGTTCTATATGTCAGATAGTTCCGCCACGGGCGGTTCGCCGATGTGGACCAGTACGGGCCAGGCCTACACCTTCGGCGCCGATGGCTCGCTGGTCGCGCCCGGCATCACATCGACAACTCTATCCAATCTGACCATCAATGGTGTGGCCATTGGTGATGTCGAACTCAAGCACGACACCAATGGCGTCTCCCAGTTTGCTGATGTCAACGGCACCGTGAACGTGTCGACGCTCAACCAGAACGGCTATGGCGCCGGCGAGTTCGTCTCTGTGGCCATCAATGACAGCGGCCGTGTTGTTGCCACCTATTCGAATGGCGAACGTATCGACATGGCGCAGGTGGTCACGGCGCAGTTCAGCGCCATCAACCAGCTCAAGCGGCTGGATGGCGGCGTCTTCTCGTCGACGTCGGAATCGGGTGAGGCCATTCTGGATATGTCCGGTGGCGGCATTCTCGGTGGCGCGTTGGAAGCTTCCAACACCGACATTTCCGACGAGTTCACCAAGCTGATTGTCACGCAGCAGGCCTACGCAGCTGGCACGCGTATCGTCAGTGCGGCCGACAAGATGCTGCAAGAGGCGTTGAATATGATCCGCTGAGGCGGGTCTGCTCGTAAGGCTCGGGGCCGCGTGTCCCGGGCGTAATTCCTGATTGAGGAGCCCCCAGGATATGGGTCTGACGACTTCACTTACCAACGCTGTGTCTGGTCTGCGGGTCAATCAGGATTCGTTGGCGCTCGTCAGCAAGAACATCGCCAATTCGGGGACGCCGGGCTATCACCGGCAGTCGTTGAATGTCGTCGATTACAATGCACAATCGAGCACTTATGCACGCAGCATCGGGGCCAATCGCGCCTTCAACTCCAGCCTGCAAACCTATTATAACCGGCAGGTATCGGATACTGCCAATTCCTCCATTCAGGCGAGTTATCTCGACCGAATGCAGGGCTTCCTGGGCAAGCCGGGATCGACGGGGTCGCTCGATACCCTGTTCAGCGACCTGCAGAACGCCCTGCAGGGGATTGCCACCAGCCCCGACGACTATACCTCGCGGTCAAACGCCGTGGCGTCGGCGCAGACCATGGCGGAGACCCTGAACCGGCTCTCAAGTACCATTCAGGGAATGCGGCAGGAGACCGAGGGGCAGATCGCCGCTGATGTTCACAACATGAACGGCATGCTGAACTCGCTGGCCGAGGTCAATAACCGCATGCTTGATCTGGGCATGACCGACAGCGCCCGCGCATCGCTGCTCGATCAGCGCGACCGTCTGGTCGGCTCCGTGGCCGAGCTTATCGACGTGCGCGCTGACTATCGTGGCGACGGGACTGTGGCGCTGATGACCCGCTCGGGCGTCGGCTTGCTTGACAATGGCGTATCGACTTTCAAGTTTGAAAGCGCTGGCAGCCTCTCTGCCAACTCGGTGTTTGACCCGCTGTCGTCGGAGACCAAGGTCGGCCAGCTGACACTGACGACGCCATCCGGATTGACGATCGATCTGGTAACCCAGGGCGTGCTGCAGGGCGGCGAACTGGGCGGTCTGGTCACGCTGCGGGACAAGACACTGGTCGAAGCGCAGGATCAGCTCGACGAAATCGCGTCGGGACTGGCGCTTGCTTTCTCGACAGTGAAAAACCCTGGTGTGGCGGCGAGCGACGGCGTTCCCGTCACACCTGCCACGGGTTTTGACCTTGATCTGAGCAATCTCAAGCCCGGCAATGACGTGCTGTTCAGCTATTCGGAAAACGGGGTGAGCAGGCAGGTGCGGGTAGTCAATTCGACCGATCCGGTCGATTACCTGGATGCTTCGGGCCAGCGTGTCATCGGCATTGATCTGTCGGGCGAAGAGAGCCTTCCGCCGGGCGACAAGACCGCTGCGGCCGCAGCTGCCGCAGCGGCGCTGAATGCCAAGTTCAGCGGGCTGACGATCAGCAGCACTGGTGCGGGTAATCTGCGCATACTCGATGACGGCGCAGTGGGAAACACCGATGTCCAATCGGCCACTGTCCGCTCAACCTCAACGGGGCTGCAGGGCGCCGGCCTGGCGTTCAATCTGTTCGTCGACCAGGGTAATGCGGCCTACACCAATGATCTGGATGGTGATCCACCGCAAAAGCAGGGCTTTGCAGCCCGAATTTCGGTCAATTCCGCGGTTGTGGCCAACAACAAGCTGATGGTGCAGCATGAAGTCGGGGGCACCCTGGGCGATGCCGACCGGGCCAATTACGTCATCGATCAGCTTGCCAATATGAGTTTCACCTCTGGCGGCAATCCGGCAGCCAATGCTGACAAGTTCCAGCTGACCGGCAAGCTGGGTGAAGTGATTGGTCAGGTGATCGGCTTTCAGGGCTCAACCATCAATGCAGCCCTGACCAAAGCGGACGACCGGCAACTGACGCTGGACACGATTTCGGACCAGATGCAGACCGAATATGGCGTCAATCTGGACGAGGAAATGGCCCGCCTGATGGAATTGCAGAACGCCTATTCCGCCAATGCCCGTGTGGTTTCGGTGGTCAAGGAACTACTTGATGCCCTGCTTGGTGCGGTTTGAAGGAGTAGCGTGAGATGATCGTCAACAAGTCGATGTTCCCGCTGCAGACCGGTTTCGGCGTCATCTCCAAGATGCAAGGCCGCTTTGCTGATCTGCAAATGCAACTGGGCACGGGGATGAAGACCTCGACGCTTGCCGGCATGGGACGCGATCTGCCGCTGTCGCTGTCGGTGCGCTCCCGATTGGGCAAGATCGAGGGCTTTGCCGCCAATATCGCGACGGTTGATCTGCGCCTGAGCTTTCTCGACAAGACCATGACGCGCCTGCAGAAAATCGAAAGCGAAGGCCGGAACGCGACGGTGCAAGGTCAGTACGGCACCAACAATATCAACATGGCGACGCTGCCGAGCCTGTCCAAGGCGCGGCTGGATGAAATTGTGACGCTGCTCAATTCCGATGTTGCGGGCCGCTATTTGTTTGGCGGCACCAATACCGACAGTGCGCCGGTCCCCGATACCAATGTGCTGCTGGATGGGCAGGGCGGCAAAGCGGGCTTCAAGACCGTCCTCAATGAGCGCAAGGCCGCTGATGCGGGGCTGGACGGGCAGGGACGCCTGGGTTCAACCCTGCTGGTTGGGGATCCCGCGATCCCCGGTCCTGCAACAGAATCGGTAGTGACACTGACCGAGGATGGGGTGCATCCGTTCGGCTTCAAACTGTCCAATATCTCCACAACCGCGTCCGCCACGGCCTTGAGCTATACCACGCCAGTGGTGACCAATCCGCCCACGGCCAAAAGCCTCAGCGTCACCTTTGAACCTGACCCGGCCGAGCAAATCCAGTCAGGCCAGACAGTGACGCTGGGTTTCACCCTGCCGGACGGTAGCGAGACGCAGATCACGTTGCGGGCCACCACTGCTGCCGAGTCAAATGGCGGCGTGGATGAGTTCATTATCGGTGCCGACTCGGGGGAGACGGCCGCCAACTTCCAGGCCGCGCTCAACGCCAAACTGGTGGCTGTGGGTGAAACCGAACTCGCCGGGGCATCAAATTTCGCCGCCGCCGAAAACTTCTTTAACGGTGCAGGCGAGCCAGTGCTGCGGGTGGACGGCGACCCGGCAACCGCCACCGCTCTGCGGGTGGCTGACCATACTGATACGGTCATGTGGTATCAGGGGCAGTCGCCCGCCGTCGCCGCAGAAGGCCTGGGCCGCATGCAGATTGGTTCGCTCGGCGATACCGCCACGCTGACGGGGGACTTTCCTGTTTCGGCCCAGCACGGCTTCAAGATCACTGGCGTCTCTGCTGATACCGCCAATATCGATACGACCTACAATGCCGCCACGCCAACTGCCGGCAGCTCGGTCTCCGCGACGTTTGGCGCTGGCCTGGCAGCTGATGAGACCGTTGAGGTAACACTGCAGGAGCCGGCGCCGAGCACCATCACGCGCACCCTGACGCTCACGGCGGTAACGGGAAAGGCAGGCGTGGGGCAATTTACCATCGGCGCGGACCCCACTGAAACCGCAGCCAATTTTGCCAAGGCGCTCAATGTCGTGGCGTCCGAGGCGGCGATTGAGGCAGAGGGCAATCCACGCCAGAGCGTGACCGCCCAGATTGATGACAACACGCGCGTTGCCTACGGCATACAAGGCAATGAATCGGGGCTGTTGCGGCTGGTGCGGACGATGGCCTCCCTGTCGGTGGAGACCTACCCCACCGAAGAGAACATTCTTGCCTCGCGTGAGCCGATGCGGCTGGCGGCCATGGCTGAGACTGATCCAGCGCTGCGCGCTGCCGCCCTGGCTGACTATGAAAAGGCCGTCACGGCCGACCGTCGCAGCGCCAATGGGCGATTTGATGCGATGGCCAGCCGGCAGCAGGCGCAATTGTCCGCCTCGCACAATGCCGAGCGTGGTTCGGTACAGATACTGACGATGGAACTGGCGGTGGCCCATAACGGGCTGCAGAGCGCAACAGCGCGGCACACCGACTACAAGGCGCAACTGGACAATCTGCTCAGCGATGTGGAAACGGTGAGCAAGGAAGACGTGGCCATGGAAATCCTGGCGCTGCAGACGCGGCTACAGGCGAGCTATCAGGTAACTTCCATGGTGAGCCAGCTGAGCCTGTCAAAATATATGTAGCGGCTCACCAGCCAGCACGGATCACAAGCAAAAACCCCCGCAGTGATGCGGGGGTTTTTGGTATGTCGGGGGCTGGCTGGGCTACATGCCGCGCAAACCCGAGGCGATCTGACGGTTCAGGCGCACCAGGACTTCCAGCTTTTCGGGCCGTGGCTCCAGCAGCACTTCGCGGGTCTGGTTCATGATAAAGATGCACAGATTGGCAACATTCTCGCGCACGTCATGGGGCAGCGGGCTGTCGTCCCTGGTCACCGAGGCAGCGAAAATTGTCCAAAGCTTGCGGTTAAACGTTAGCGCGGGCTTCAGGTCATCGTAGCTGTCGGGCCACTCGTCCTTGATTTTCTGCAGGCCAGCGGCTGCCTTCATGAGCAGCGCGGATTCACGTTCACGCGACGATGCTACGACATTAGCGGTCTGTTGGTAAGCCTGGGCGCCTTGTTGGTGCATGGGATATCAGATCCTGTTCGTATTCGATAAGCCGTTGAGAGGCCTTGAGTGCTTTGTATAGCTGTCCGGTTAATATCTCGTTGTTGATTTGGTTAACAAGCTCGGTAGCGGAGGGGACAGCCAGGATAAATTCGTTCACCAGCAGGAAATAGGCATCGCGGGTCGTGCCGATATCGTCCTCGATATACATCAGTTGCACGGCCAGATAGATGCGCTTGGCAGGGGTGTTGGCTGTTTCGGCGGTGAGAATGTCCTTTTCGCGCAGCACTGGTGCGCGGCCCGCAATAAACAATCGCGTACGCTGATCAGAATTGGTGATGATGCTATTGCCGACCAGTAATTTCTCGCCGGGCTTGAGTTCGACCTTGAGCGCCATTTGGTATGTCTCCGCGACTCCGCAATCGGAAAGACTGGTCTAGCCTGTGATGGCGGCGAAAACAATAAAGGCGGGCCATGGCCCGCCTTACATACTGGATCGTTGCCCGAACAATCTTACTGCAGCAGCTGCAGCACGCTCTGATCGGCCTGGCTGGCCAGCGAGAGCGAGGAGGACGACAGCGACTGGCGGGTCTGCAGGGCCAGCAGGTTGGCGGCTTCTTCGTTCATGTCAGCCAGTGTCAGATTGGCGGCGCCAGTCTGCAGCGTATTGACCATTTCCTTGGTGAAATCCTGCCGGTTCTGCACGATCGACAGATTATACCCGAAGGACGACGCCTGGGAGCGTACATTGCCCAGTGCCATTTTCACTTCGCCGAGCAAGGTGTCGATGTCGGTGTCTGCATCGAGGTTCTTGGCGACCAGGTCGTACAGGCCGAGATTGGCGGCGCTCAGCGCATCGCCATTCTTGGACTGGATATCGATCGAGGATGTACCGTTTTCGTTGAAGGTGATCTTCAGATTGTCGCCGCGCAACAGGTTGATACCGTTGAACGAAGCGTCGTCGGCCAGCTTGTCGAGCTGATCGCGCAGCTCGTTGAACTGCCCGGCCAGGTCGCCGCGCACGGAGTTGCCAGCGATTTTGGCCGCACCAAATGAGGTGCCGTCAACGATGCCTGACGAGGTAACGCCGGCGACATCAAGGTCCTGGGTGGACAGGTTTTCCATGCGCAGCTTGCCATTGTCGTTGCTGGCGCGGATCTTGGACTTGAGGTCGGTGTCCCGATTGATCTCGCGTACCAGTTCATCGACGGTCTTGACTGCAAAGGCCGGGACCGGCGGGACTGCGGTGCCAGAGGCCGGAATACCATCAGTGGTGACGCCGGCTGTGATATTGAGTGTGCCGAGACCGGTGCCGTTTACCGTGAAGTTCTTGCCGTCGGCGTTGGACAGCTCGACTGTGCCAGCGTTGTTGACGGCAACCACGCCAGCGGCCTGCGCTGCAGAAGAATTGTTGATCTGGTCGACGATGTCGTCGCCGTTGTCTGTTGCCGCAACGTTGTTGACGGCGCCAACATTGACCGTCAACCCGTTGATGGTGAAAGAGAAGGCGCCAATGGCGCCCGCAGCGACAGCGCCACTACCATCGCGGGTTGCCGGCGTTGCCGCTTCGTCTGCGCCGCCTAGGCCGATATATTCGAGTTCCGTGCCGCCCAGGGTGATGGCTTCAGCCTTGGCGCTGGCGATTTCGAGCTGTCCATTGGACACGCGAGCGCTAACGCCGCCACTATCGTCCAGGGTCCCAATATGGGCATTGATCTTGGCGGCAAAGGTCTCGACGGTGTCGGCGGCGGTGAAGGCCACGGTGATTGCGGTGCCGCCGTTAAGGCTGGGGGTGGTGATTTCCACCGTGCCGGCTTTGCCGGCTGTGCCACCATTGGCGAAACCGTTTTGCCCAACAACGACATTCTTGTGCAGGTCGATGCTGCCGGGTGTTTCGAAGGCACCATTGGTGAAGTCGAGCTTGCGGGCGAGACCGACGCCGATGGTCTCGGGGTCCAGCGAGAAGGAATCGGTCTGGAACGACTTGTCCTGGCGGGCCTGGCGCAGTGTCGACTGCATCGATTCCAGCGTCTTGGTGATCGAGGTCAGGCCGTTATCCGCCGCTTCCAGCGTCTGAATACCGTTGGCCATCGAGTCCATCAGGGACTTGAGATCGCCGGCTCGGCTGTTCAGCGAGGACGCGGTGAAGAAATTGGTCGGGTTATCCAGCGCCGAATTCACCTTGTTGCCGGTGGACAGACGCTCCTGGGTGCGGCCCATCATCCGTGCCGTGTCCTGGAGCGAAAGCAGGTTCGACCGAACGGCCTTCGAAAGAGAAATATCGGACATCATGGTTCCTTCACTACGGTGCCGACCCGGCGGCGCAAGCCTCTAGTTGAGGTTGACGTAGTCTTAACGCATGAAATCCTAACGCCGCGTTAACCATGCTGGTTGAGATCTCATCAACCATAAACTTGGAGGTGCCCGGTAATCCGGGCTTTCTTCCCCGTTCAGGGGAGGGCGGGGGTGGATGAAATTTGCCGATGAAGCGCCGAAACGAAAAAAGGCGGGCCGAAGCCCGCCTTTCCGATTCTTTGAGTCGCTTGAACCGATTAACGGATCAGCTGGAGGACCGACTGGTCAGCCTGCGAAGCCAGCGAGAGCGAAGAGCTCGACAGTGACTGGCGGGTCTGCAGGGCCAACAGGTTGGCGGCTTCTTCGTTCATGTCAGCCAGCGTCAGATTGGCGCCGCCAGTCTGCAGCGTGTTGATCATGTTCTTGGTGAAGTCCTGACGGTTCTGCACGATCGACAGGTTCGAACCGAAGGCCGACGACTGCGAACGCACACTGTTCAGCGAGCTCTTGAGGTCGCCCAGAAGCTGGTCGATGGTCGCATCGCTGTCAAGGTCTTCTGCCTTGATGTCGAACACGCCCATGTTGGCAGCGTTGACCTGCTCGCTGTTCTTGGTCGAGATGTCGATCGAGGACGTTCCGGTTTCGTTGAACGTGATCTTCAGGTTGTCGCCGCGCAGCAGGTTGATACCGTTGAACGAGGCGTCGTCGGCGGTCTTGTCGAGCTGGTCGCGCAGTTCGTTGAACTGGTCGGCCAGATCGGCGCGAACGCTGTTGCCGAGGATCTTGGCAGCGCCGGTGCTACCGCCATCGATGGCACCCGAGGAGTTGATGCCGTCGATATCCAGAGCCTTGGTGCTCAGGTTTTCGATACGCACCTTGCCATTGTCGTTGGAGGCACGGATCTTGCCCTGCAGAGCGGCATCGCCGTTGATGTCGCTCACCAGCTGATCGAGTGTCTTCACCTCGTTTGCCTGGGAGATGGTAGTGACCGTACCGGAAGCGACGTTACCGTTGGTGACGGCCAAGCTCGTCACAGCACCAATGCCCATGGCGGTACCCAGCGCAGCGTCACTGGTTTCAATGGTGAAGTCGGCAGAGTCAGCGCGGCTGATGTCAAGGCCGGCGGCACCATCGGTAACGGTGAAGCCCTCGGCACTGAGTGCGGCCACCAAATCAGGGCTCTGATCAGCAGCGCCGGCAAAGGTATAGTCTACCGAAGCGCCGCCGGAACGCAGCGTGATGGTCTTGCCGGCCAGAGCAGTCAGATCGGCCGTCAGATCGGCAGTGCCGCCAGTGCCGGTGTGGCTGGAGTCAGCTTGCGTGGTGGCTGCGGCGGCCGAGTGGCCGACATACTGGGCGGCGGTGCCGGCAACGGTCAGGTTTTCACCCTTGGTGCTGACGATCTTGAGCTGACCATCGACAACTGAAGCGTTGACGCCGCCATTGCCGCTGCCAACCTGGCTGAGTTCGTCATTGATCTTGGCGGCCAGGGTCGCTGCCGTATCGGTCTTCACGGCGTCCACCGAAAGGGCGGTGCCGCCATTGAGGCTGTCGGCCTGAATGGTCACGGTGCCGTTGATGCCGACCGTGCCGCCAGTGCCAGCGAAGCCGTTGTTACCGGTCTTGGCCGAGTTGTGCAGCTTGGTCGTGGCACTGCCGTCAAAAGCGCCGCCACTGAAGGTCAATACTTCGGCGGAAGCAGAGCCGACCGTCGTCGCGTCGAGCGAGAACGACTGGGTCTGGAACGACTTGTCCTGGCGAGCCTGACGCAGGGTAGACTGCATCGATTCCAGGGTCTTGGTGATCGAGGTCAGGCCATTGTCAGCGGCTTCCAGGGTCTGGATACCATTGGCCATGGAGTCCATCAGCTGGCCCATGTCACCGGCGCGGGAATTCAGGCCCGAAGCGGTGAAAAAGTTGGTCGGGTTGTCGAGAGCAGAGTTCACCTTATTGCCGGTGGACAGACGCTCCTGCGTCTTGGCCATCATGGTCGCGGTGCTCTGGAGGGAAAGCAGGTTCGAACGAACGGCTTTCGAAAGGGAAATATCACCCATGTTACTAGTCCTTTTCTGGGAATACGCTAACAACGATGCCTCTTCCTGAGGCACGCTCACCTTCATCCGGGAGCCGCTAAAGAAGCGTTAAGTGGCGGACGAAAATCACGACTAGTTTTGAGGGGGCGTGGTCGCGTCCGTCATAGAAAAACGCCCGGAATCCGGGGAATTGCGGGGGGCGGCGCGAGATCCTGGTGAGGTTTTGTTAACGCATTGGAGGCGTAAAACCGCGGTGGGTTGGCCTATTGCGGTCGTCGAGTTTGCGGCTGCGTCAGGCCATCAGATCCTTGAGGCGCGCCAGGGATTCCTCGGGGATGGTGCTGGCGCCGATACGCGCGATCAACTGTTCCATGGTCTTGGGCGTTGGCGACAGGGCGCCGGCAATCACGGCGGCCGCAAATGTCGAACTGCGGTCCCGTTGTGGCTGGGGCTGCAGGCGGGGATCTGGCTGCTGGCGCGGAAACTCACCGTTACTGCTGGAGGTGGGCGTCCTTGCTACTGCCGGTGTGCTGTCAGCCAATAGCGGGCGCTCGGCGGCGGCGGGCCGCGGCCGGAGCTCCGTAATATTGATAGTACCCGATAAGGCCGCGACGGGCATTACTGGAGTGATCATGACGCTGTCCCTGCATCAGCAAAATACCATCGGACAGCGTTGCGACAAAGGTTCTTGTTTTCGATTACTTCAGGTTATCGCAGTTAAATCAAATAAAGAACAAATCACAGCGCGCGATTGACTGCGATGCCGCGCGCCGAGCTGGCCGGATCTGCTGTTATCGTGCCGGCGCGACCGTAGGCCCTGGCCTTGTTCTGCTGGCCGACAATCTGGGCGACGTCAGTGAGGATGTCTTCGGTAACGTTGCGGGCCGTGGCCAGGACGCGCAGGTTTTCCGCCATCTGGGTGGCGAGGGCTTCGTGGCCGTGTCGCAGGCGGTCAATGGCCTGGGGGGCATCGCGCTTGAGCCGCTCGGTCTGGCGCTGCACGGAGCGGGCGAAGCCGACATAGTCCTGGGCCAGCCGTGCCTTGTCGGGCGTCAGGACGCTGGCCTGACGGAGGTGCCCGGCGCGGAGCAGGGTGGTTTCCTGGTTCATGACATCGACCAGGGCGGCCAGAGCCGTCGCGGCCAATTGGCACAATTCGTCGGCGGGCAGGGTGTCGAGGGCATTGAGGCGGGCTGCAGCGGTCACTTGTAGGCTCCCATAGTCGGCATGATCTTGTTCTGGTTATTGGCCGCTTCCTGCATGGCGAGCAGGTCGGGCAGTAATTGTTCGGCAATGCCCAGGCCGCCGTTCTGGGCCATGGTGCCGGCAAGCTGTTCGGCCTGCATGGAGCGCCATGTTTCCTCACCAAAGCCGCCACCCATGGCGTCCTTGTCGGTCTTGATGCTGGAGAACAGCTGCCGGGTCAGGGTATTGAGGAAAACGCCCTCGTATTCTTCGGCCTGCTGCCAGACCCGGGCGGTTTGCGCGGGGGTGAGGCTGGAACCGGCGCGGTCAGCGCTGGTGATCTGGTTCAGCGCCGGCATCACATCACCTCGATTTCGGCTTGCAGGGCCCCGGTGGCCTTGATGGCCTGCAGGATGGCGATGAGATCGCGCGGCGAGATGCCCAGGGCGTTGAGACCATCGACCAGTTGCTGCAGGGTCACGGATTCATTGACGACAGAGAGCGCGGTATCGGAGAGATTGGCGTTGATGGTGGTGTTGGGCTCGACCGCCGTCTGACCATTGGCGAAGGGCAGGGGCTGCACCACTTCGGGGTTTTCCGCGATGGTGACCGTCAGATTGGACTGGGCGACGGCAACGCTGGAGACGCGCACATCCTTGCCCATGACAATGATGCCGGAGTTTTCGTCGATGACGATCTTGGCGGTCTGGTCGGTTTCCACCATCAACTGTTCGATGTCGGTGAGCAGGTCGACAATATTGCCGTTGAAGCCGGGCGGCAGGGTGACACGCACGGTGGCGGGGTCTTCGGGGGTGGCGGTGGGTGCGCCAATGAAATCATTGACCGCCATGGCAATGCGGCGGGCGGTGGTCAGGTCGGGGTTGCGCAGCGCCAGGCGCAGCGAGGTTTGGGCGCCGAGCTGGAAATCGATCTCGCGCTCGATCAGGCCGCCTGAGGCGATGCGACCGGTGGTGGGGACACCCGAGACAATGCTGGCCGCGTCACCGCCGGCGCTGAAGCCGTTGATCAGCACCGGGCCTTGGGCGATGGCGTAGACGTCGCCATCGGCGGCGAGCAGGGGGGTTACCAGCAAGGTGCCGCCCTGCAGGCTGTCGCTATCACCGAGCGCGGCAACCGAGACATCCATGCGGGAGCCCTGGGTGCCAAAGGCCGGCAAATTGGCGGTGACCATGACGGCGGCGACATTGGCGGTGCGGACGTTTTCGCCGGCGGTGTTGACGCCGAGCCGTTCGAGCATGGATTGCAGGGACTGCTTGGTGAAGGGGGAGTTGTTGAGGCTGTCGCCGGTGCCGTTGAGGCCAACCACAAGGCCGTAGCCGACCAACTGGTTGTCGCGCACGCCTTCGAAGTTGACGATGTCCTTGATCCGGGCCGCCGCCGCATGGGCATTGAGGGCAGGCATGAGCGTCAACACGGCGCATAGTGCCGCAGCGATCAGTCTGTGCATCCATGGTCTGGTCATTATCGTCCCCGTATTCGGGCCGCGCCATCCCCATGGTGCGGCATTCGGGGATCACATTGCGAAAACTGTGCCAGTTTGAATTGGGCAGGCTACGCCTTTGATAGTAAAGATTTTTTCTGGTAATATCGGGATTGATCGGGGGCTGAGCGGGCTTGGCCCTGCATTTCTTGCCGGGTGCGTTAAGGCCTTGTTAAGGGTCTGCGGCAGATTTTGCCGGTAGGAAGTGAACTGAATTGAGTCCAGCTGTTGCGCATCGACACCCATAATCGCACTTCGGGCACCGGCAAGGCCGGGGCTTCGGGACGCGCCGGCGCCCGGGCGGACTTTGTGCCGGCTGGTGTCGATGGCCCGAGCCGTGTTGCCGGTGCGGCGCCGGTGGCCAGCACGACGGGCATTGAGGCGATCCTGGCGCTGCAGGCGGTCGGCGGACCGCTGGAGGGCAAGAAGAAGGCGTTGCGCCGCGGTCGGGCGCTGCTCGACGCGCTGGACGAAATCAAGGCCGACCTGCTGGTGGGGCAGGTGAGCGCGGAACGGCTCGACGCCCTGACGACGATGCTGAGCCAGCTGCGGGAGCGCTCCGAGCCGGCGCTCGACGCGGTGCTGGACGACATCGACCTGCGGGTGCGGGTCGAGCTCGCCAAGCTGGGCCGCTATCCCGCGCTGTGAGCGACATTCATCAAAATGTTGTCGATAAGCGCCTATGGGACTGACACGCAGGCGAAATCACATGTTAATCACCGGTAAATTTGTGCGCTTGCGGGGGGGCGCTCGCACGCATATACAGTCCGCCTAAAGGGCACATTGGAGTTGAGTCTGCTGATGTCTTCGATTGCTGAAGTGATTGAATACCGGCCCAGTGACGACGAGCCGTTCATGAATCCGCGCCAGCGGGAATATTTTCGAGCCAAGCTGAACGCGTGGAAGGACGATATTCTGCGCGAAAGCCGGGGGACGCTGGATAGTCTGCAGGAAGAGAACCAGAACCATCCGGACATGGCTGATCGGGCCAGTTCGGAGAGTGACCGGTCACTGGAACTGCGGACGCGCGATCGTCAGCGCAAGCTGATTGCCAAAATTGATTCGGCGCTGAAGCGGCTGGAAGACGGCAGCTACGGCTATTGCGAGGAGACTGGCGATCCGATCGGTCTGGCGCGCCTCGATGCGCGACCCATTGCGACGCTGAGCCTGGAAGCCCAGGAATTGCACGAGCGTCGTGAAAAGGTCTATCGCGACGAATAGAGCGCACCAAACTTGCAACAGGCCCGCAGCGATGCGGGCCTGTTTCGTTAACGGCGCTTGCGCGGCCCATTGCGCCAGGGAAATCAGACCGCGCTGGCATCGACTGGTTCGCGCGCGCTGAGGAGCGCCTGTTTGCGCTCGCTGTAGCGCGCGGTCAGGTAATCGGCATTGCCACGATTGAGCAGGGTGAACTTGACCAGTTCCTCCATCACATCGACTACCCGATCATAATAGGATGATGGCTTCATGCGCCCGTCGGCGTCGAATTCCTGCCAGGCCTTGGCGACCGAGGACTGGTTGGGAATGGTGAGCATGCGCATCCAGCGGCCGAGAATGCGCATCTGGTTGACGGCATTGAAGGATTGCGAGCCGCCCGACACCTGCATCAAGGCGAGCGTGCGGCCCTGGGTCGGCCGGATGGCGCCGCCGGGCAGGGGAATCCAGTCGATCTGGGCCTTGAGCACCGCACTCATGGCGCCGTGCCGCTCCGGGCTGGTCCAGACCTGGCCTTCTGACCACAGCATCAATTGGCGCAGTTCCTGCACCTTGGGATGATCCTCGGGGGCGTCATTGGGCAGGGGCAGGCCGTTGGCGTGGAAGATTCTGACTTCGGCGCCAAAGGCTTCGAGCAGGCGTTGGGCCTCAAAGGTCAGCAGGCGGCTATAGGAGCGCTCGCGCAAGGAGCCATAGAGCATGAGGATGCGCGGCTTGTGACCGGCGGGACGTTCCGAGAGCCGGGTCAGGTCGGGGATGGCAAAGGCGGCGTCAACGATATTGGGGAGATCAGACAAGGCGCCGGCCCCCGGCGTCGATGATGACTTCGCCGTCTTCCTTGGTGAACGGCCCGATCTCGGGGTTCTGCAGTATATCGAGCACCGCTTCGGAGGGGCGGCAGAGCCGGACGCCGCGCGGCGTCTCGACGAAGGGCCGGTTGATCAGGATGGGATGGGCCAGCATGGCGTCGAGCAGGGCGTCATCGGAGAGGGCAGGGTCATCGAGGCCCAGCTCGGCATAGGGCGTATCCTTCTGCCGGATCGCCTGGCGCACGGAAAGGCCGGCATCGGCGATCAACTGCTCGAGGCGGGCGCGCGATGGAGGGTTGGCGCGATAGTCGATGACCTTCGGCTCGACGCCGGACTGGCGGATCATGGCCAGGGTATTGCGCGAGGTGCCGCAGTCGGGATTGTGATAGATGGTGACGGTCATTGGGCCGGCTTTTCCTTCTGGTTTCTGGCGGCATTGTCGTCAAAGGCCGTGCGGGTGCGGTTGGCCAGGGCCACAAGCGAGAGCATGACGGGCACTTCGACCAGCACGCCGACAACCGTTGCCAGCGCGGCGGGCGAGGACAATCCATAGAGGCTGATGGCCACCGCCACGGCCAGTTCGAAAAAGTTGGAGGTGCCGATCATGGCGCAGGGGGCGGCGATGCGGTGCGGGATCCGCAGTGCCCAGGCAGCGGCATAGGCAATGGCGAAAATGCCATAGGACTGGATCAGCAGGGGCACCGCGATCAGGGCGATGATCAGCGGCTGGGCCAGGATGACATTGCCCTGGAAGCCGAACAGCAGCACGACGGTGGCGAGCAGGCCGACCATCGAGGCGGGCTTGAGCCTGGCGATAAAGCCGTCAAGCCGGGTGGTGTTGCCATCGCTGCCCAGGAGATAGCGGCGGGTCAGTACGCCGGCGGCCAGCGGCACCACGACATAGAGCAGGACCGACAGGATGAGCGTGCCCCAGGGCACCGGAATATCGGTAACGCCCAGCAGCAGTGCGACAATCGGGGCATAGGCAAACACCATGACCAGATCGTTTACGCTGACCTGGGCCAGGGTGTAGTTGGCGTCGCCGCGGGTCAGTTGGGACCAGACAAATACCATGGCGGTGCAGGGCGCCGCCCCCAGCAGGATCAGCCCGGCAATATAGCCCTCGGCGTCGGCAGCTGGAATCCAGTCGGCGAACACGCTCTTGAAGAAGAAGACCCCCAGCACGGCCATGGTGAAGGGCTTGATCAGCCAATTGACGACCAGCGTCACCACCAGGCCCTTGGGCTGTTCGGCAATGCGGTGCAGGCTGCCGAGATCGACGGCGATCATCATGGGGTAAACCATGGCCCAGATCAGGACCGCGACCGGCAGATTGACCTGGGCGATTTCGAGGGCTGCCAGGCCGGAGAAGACGCCGGGCAGAAACTGCCCCAGGGCAATGCCGGCAATGATGGCGAGGCCCACCCAAACGGAGAGATAGCGTTCAAAAATGGACATGATCTAGGCGGTTTCCTGGTTGCCGGTGGCGCCCGGCATGGCGCCGATGTCAGCGAGCCGGGACTTTAGCGTCATCCGATCAATCGAGGCCAGCGGCAGGCTTGCAAAGGCGTTGATGCGGTTGCGCATAAATCGCAGGGTGTCTTCGAAAGCCGCGCGTTGCTTGAACGCGGTGCCGGCTTCAGCGGCAGGATCGCTGATGCCCCAATGGGCGGTGATGGGCTTGCCGGGCCAGAGCGGGCAGGCCTCGCCAGCGGCGTTGTCACAGACGGTGAAAACGAAATCCAGGTCTGGCGCGTCTGGGGTCGCGAACTCGTCCCAGGATTTTGAGCGTAGGCCGTAGGTGGCAATACCGGCCTTGGCGAGGGTTTCCAGCGTCAGGGGGTGCACTTCTCCCTTGGGCGTGGACCCCGCAGAATGGGCGCGAAAGCGGCCATCAGGGAGGTTGTTCATCAAGGCCTCGCCGATGATGGAACGGGCCGAATTGCCGGTGCACAGGAACAGGACATTGTAGACGCGATCAGGCATGGTGCGCTTCCTTGGGGCTGCAACAGGGGGTGATATCGGCAATCAGCGGGTCGCACAGTTCGGGGCGGCCGCCGCAGCAATCCTGCACCAGGAAGTTCGTTATCTCGCGCACGCGCTCAATCACGGCACGATAAACGATGGAGCGGCCCTGGCGCTCGGCCTCGATCAGACCGGCGCGGGTCAGGATGGCCAGATGGGTCGACATGGTGTTTTGCGGTACGTCGAGATGACGGGCGATCTCGCCGGCGGGCAGGCCCTGCGGCTCATGGGCCATGACAAGCCGGAAGGCGTCGAGACGGGTGGCCTGGGAGAGGGCGGCGAAGACGTCGATAGCCTGATTGGATTCCATATATCGAGATTTATCGATGGATTGAGCGGCTGTAAAGCCCTGAAACGCCAAACGGGGCCGGCTGGCCCCGCTGGTGTGTTGCCGCGGCGCTGATCAAAAACCGAAGACGGTGGTCAGGCCGGTCTGATTGTTGCCGAACTGGGCGCATTGACCATGGGTGTTTTCGCCGAACTGCAGCAGGGCGCAATTGTTGTTGTCGCCGCGCTG
This sequence comes from Devosia sp., assembly GCF_030689745.1. GTDB lineage: Bacteria > Pseudomonadota > Alphaproteobacteria > Rhizobiales > Devosiaceae > Devosia > Devosia alba. Next base: position 6,447 of record NZ_JAUYGL010000012.1, on the reverse strand, counting down.
TTCGATGGTGCCGTGATGGCCATTGCCCTCCTGCACGATCAGGCCGCTATTGTTGCGCCCACCCTGATTGACCCCTGCGCTGTTGAAGCTGCCGTGCTGGCGCACATTGGCACCGGGATCGGACACGCCATTGACCAGCGAGAGCGCCAACAGGCCCAGACTAAGCACCTGCTGCTGCTCGCTGCCCTGGGGGGCATAGCTGAAGGTGAACTGGCCGCCAGCGGTGGCCGGTGTGGTCATGCCGGCCACGCCAATGACCAGGGCGGTAGCAGCGGGAACGAATAGCTTGAGCAGTTTGGTGGTGATGCTGGTGGTCTTGCTGGTGGTCATGCTTGTGGTCATGGCGTTTCTCCCGTTTGACGCTGATGCTTTGCAGGCAGTGGACAGAGATTGAAGGAGGCTGGCTGAACCGGTTTGGAGCGGTGCCTTCATTTCCGGTTCAGCCGGCGCCAAGCGGCGGCGCCTCAGGTGAAGCGCGCGTCGGGCTGGGCGCACTCGATGGTCTGGCCGCCCACGGCGATGGAAAAATCCACGCTGTAGCGGGCCTCGGCATTGATCATTACCTGGCCGACCGAGACCGGCTCATCGGCGGGTGCGGCAAAGACCCCACCCTGGCTGACGCTGGACGAATTGCCGTTTGTGCGGGTCTTGATGGCAAGGCGATACTCGCCGGTGACTGCCCTGGGGCTCAGCACGGAGCCCTCGATGCTGCGCATGCCATTCTGAGTGTGCTCGACAATGGTGCAGCGGGGCGCGGGGGTGTCGGCATTGGCCATGCCGGCGGATGCAGCGCCGGCCACCATGCCGAGGCCAAGGAGCAGGGGCAGGGCCCGGGTGAACGAGGTCATTGGCATATCCTCCTGGTGAATGCGGCTGGCTGGCATTGTAGTGTCAGCTGCGGTGACGGGGATTAGTCGCAGACCTGGACGAAGGCGGTGACATTGCCACTGCCGCCCTGGACGACATTGGCGTTGCAGCCATTGCCCACCTGCACGCCAGCGGTGATGTTGCCATTGCCGTCCTGGCTGATGATCGCGTTGTGGTTGTCGCCGAACTGGCCGATGCCGGCGGCGTTGCGATTGCCGCGCTGGATGGTTTCGGCCCGGTTGTAGCGACCTTGCTGGCCAATGGCGCCAATATTGCGGTCGCCGGTCTGGCGGCCGGTGGCAGTGTTCCAGCTGCCGCTCTGCTGCACGCCGAGGCGGTTGTACCAGCCGGTCTGGCTGCCGCCGGCGCTGTGGCTGTAGCCGGACTGGTCGATCAAGACGTCATTGGCCATGGCGGGCAGGGCGGTGATGGCGATGATGGCGGCGATTGCGGTGGTGACGATGGTGCGCTGCATGGGTCTCTCCTGCTGGCTGCACTTCCTGCGAAGCGCTTCTTGCCGATGACCCAGAGATAGACCCGTGCCGTCGAACCGAGCCTGAACCCGCAATTCAGCCTGGGTTCAGGATGGGGGCAGGGCCCAGAGCGATGGTGCGGGTAATGCCGATGGCGTCGAGAAAAGCCGCGTCATGGCTGACCACCAGCAGGGCGCCATCGTAGCCGCGCAGCCCGGCTTCGACCTGGGCAATGGTCTCGATGTCGAGATGGTTGGTCGGTTCGTCCAGGATCAGCAGTTGCGGCGGGGCATTGCCGCCAATGGTGCAGGCGAGACCCGCCCGCAAGGTCTCGCCCCCGCTGAGCGTGCCGACGCGCTGCAGCGCCGCATCGGCGCGAAACATGAAGCGGGCCAGAGCCGAGCGGCAGGTGTTTTCGTCGGCTGCGGGATTGAGGGCGCGGAAATTGTCGCGAATGCTCAGGGCCGGATCGAGCAGGCTGACGGTCTGGTCAAGCAGGGCAAAAGCCAGGTGGATGCGGGCGGTGCCGGACACGGGCGGCAGGTCGCCGGTGAGCAGGCGCAGCAGGCTGGTCTTGCCCGCGCCATTGGGGCCGGTAATGGCGACGCGCTCGGGCCCGGCCAGATGCAGGGAAAAATCGCGGATGACTGGGCCGAGCGGATCGGGACCCCCGCTGAGCGTATCGGCCTGCAGCACGGTGCGGCCCTGGGGCAGACCGGTGGGGGTCAGGGTCACGGTCAACGGCGTGAGCACTTCCACCCGAGCGCGGGCGGCACTGGCGGCCTCGGCGGCCTGGCTGCGCAGGCGGTCGGCGAGGCGGGCGCCTTCGCCACTGGTATTTTCGGCATTCTCCTTCATGCCGCCCAGCATGATGCGGGGGATGTCACCCTTGGCCGCCTTGCGCTTGCCCGCGCCGTCCTTGCGTGCCTTTTTCTCGGCCACGGCCTGCAGCTTGCGGTCGATCTCGGCAATTTTGCGTTCCGAACTGGCCAGATCGTGCTCGGCCGCGGCCAACTCCAGTGCCTTGCGTTCGGCGTAGAGATCCCAGTTGCCGCCATAGGTGCGGGCGCCCAGGCTGGTCAGTTCGACAATGGCGTCCATTTCGCGCAGCAAAGCGCGGTCATGGCTGACCACGATGGCGGCGCCACGCCAGTCCCGCAGCAGGTTGGCCACGGCCTCGCGGCCATCGGCGTCGAGATTGTTGGTCGGCTCGTCGAGCAGGATGATATCGGGCTGGGCCAGGATCAGCCGGGCCAGCGACAGGCGGGTGCGCTGGCCGCCGCTGAGCGTATCGAGGCGCCGGTCGGGGGCGAATTCGGGCAGGCCGACCTGCTGCAGCGCCGCCTGGATGCGGCCAGGCAGGGACCAGTCCGCCTCGCCGGCATCCTCGACGCTGCCCCGGCCCTGTTCGAGCCGGTCGAGCAAAGCCATGGCCTGGGAAACCCCAAGATGGTCGGCGACGGTCGCGTCATGTTCCACTTGTACCGATTGCTCCAGCATGCCGAGTGTTCCGGCAAGGGTAACCGATCCGGCGGCGGGGGGGACAAGTCCGGCAATGAGGCGGAGCAGGGTGGATTTGCCCGTGCCGTTGCGGCCGATCAGCCCGGTGCGGCCGGGGCCGAAGGAGAGCTCGAGATCGGTGAAAAGCGGCTGGTTATCGGGCGTGGACCAGGAGAGCTGGTGCAGGGAAACGGAGACGGGCATGGACGGATTCCAGATGAGCGATGCGGGCGAGGCAGTCGGTCATCGTGCTATCCATGGGGTACCGTCCGGTCAGTGCTGCGGGTGATGGGAAGATAGGCAGCGGGGCCAGGATGTCAAGTTTGGGTATCCGGTGTTCAGCCCGTCACCCCACCCTTGATCCCTCCCCGCAAGGGGAGGGAGGCGATGAGCACTGGCATCGGAACTGGCGCCTCCCTCCCCTGGATGGGGAGGTTGGGAGGGGGTGTTGTGAGCCCCGATATTCGGGCCAAACCACCCCCACCCTTGATCCCTCCCCGCAAGGGGGAGGGTGTCGACTGAAACATCCAGACTTACGCCAAGTACCTCGCCTTCAGATGAGCCTTGAAGATGTCGGCGTTGAGGGGCTGACCCGTCGCTTTGGTGATCAGTTCGGGGGTCGACCAGCGCGATCCCTGGCTCCAGATATGCTCGGCCCGCCACTGATTGACGCCGGTGAAATCGCCCCTGGCGATGTCTGCGCGCAGGTTGGGCTGGGCCTTTTCCAGCGCGGCCCATTGCTGGGCGGCGATCATGGCGCCCAGGGTGTAGCTGGGGAAATAGCCAAAGGCGCCACCGGGCCAGTGCACGTCCTGCATCGGGCCGTCCTTGGGGTCGTTGATGGTGGAGAGGCCGAGATACTGGGTCATCTTGGCGTCCCAGGCCTCGGGGATCTGGCTGGCCTCGAGCTGGCCCGCGACCAGATCCTGCTCCAGTTCGTAGCGCAGGATGACGTGCAGCGGGTAGGTGACCTCGTCGGCGTCGACGCGGATATAGCCGCGCTGGACGAAGTTCACCTCGCTCAGGATATCGGCGGTTTGCCAGCCGGGGATGGCGTCCTCGCCCAGATGCAGGTGCACCAGCGGCAGGGCGAATTCCCAGAATTCGGGGCTGCGGGCGAGCTGCATTTCCACGAACAGGCTCTGGCTTTCATGGATGCCCATGCCGCGTGCCTTGCCCAGCGGCCAGTGCGACCAGGCCTTGGGCAGGCCCTGCTCGTAAAGCGCGTGGCCGGTTTCGTGCAGTACGCCCATCAGCGCGCTGAGGAACTCGTCGGTGCGATAGCGCGTGGTCATGCGCACATCGGTGGGCACGCCGCCGCAGAAGGGGTGGTGCGAGACGGCGAGCGAGCCATGGGTGAAATCAAAGCCGACGGCGCGCATGGCGGCCAGGCCCAGTTCGCGCTGCCTATCAATCGGGTAGGGGCCGTTCAGCGGCTTGCGCGGGCGTCTGGCGAGGCGGGCCTCCTGGGCGTCGAGCGCCTGCGGCACGAAGCCGGTGAGGAAGCTCTTGAGATCGGCGAAGACCGGGTCGAGATCGGCGGTGCGGTTGCCGGGGTCATACTGATCCATCAGCGCGTCATAGGGGGCCAGCCCCAGCGCGTCGGCGCGCAGCTGGGCCTCTTCGCGCACCAGGGCAACGACGCCTTCCAGCGCCGGCAGGAAGCTGTCCCAATCGCCCTTGGGACGCAGCTCGCGCCAGAGCTGTTCGGAACGCATGGTGGCGGCAGTGCGGCGCTCGACAAATTCGGTGGGCAGGCAGGTGGCGTTGATGTATTGGCGCCGGAATTCGGCCAGCGCCAGGGTCTGGTCTTCGGTTTCGGGGCGGGCGGCCTCGATCCAGTCGGCGATCTCGGGCGCGGTGGCCTGGGCGTGATACATGCCGGCCAGATTGGCCATGGCTTCGGCCCGCTTTTCGCCGCCACCGACCGCCATGTGGGTGGCCTCGTCAGCGCCCAGAATGGAGAGGGCATGTTCCAGCGATTCGAGTTTGCGGCCAAGATCGTCGAGTTTTTGGAAGGACAAGGTCAGACTCCGAACAGAACAGGACCAAGGTGTTCCATAGCTGGCGGCGAGGGGCAAGCACGCCAAGGCGCCGCCTGAAATGCGGTTGTCACAAGCGAGCGGACCCCGAGACGGCTTTCGCCTCTGGTAAAGTAAAAATAGTGAGACGAAACCGCCTCGGGGCGCCGGTTTTTGGAACTGTACGGCGGCACGGGGATCGCTCGCCCCCACACGGCCGGACTGGAACCTGTGCGGCAGGCAAAGACCACACCCGGCTCACCCCGCCACTGTTCGCCTGCAGGCCGCCCATGCGGGGTGATGGGCAGAGTATGCGCGCGGTTCGAGGGGCGGGGATAAATCAGCCAGGATTGCCATCGCTCCTTCCCATATGCAGGCAGGGGCAAGGTGAAGGCCTGCTGCATGTCAAAAATGGGGTGGGAAGGGGACTGGCGGCTTTTGGTGGCGAAATTGGACAAGCGGACACTTGATACACTGAGCGCCCAGTGAGGCACGTCATCAATGTCATTATCGCCGCGTGTTAAAAGCTGGCGACATACTATTACCATACAGGGCAAAATGCCCTCCACGGCTTTTCGGCATTGCCACGATGGACTGCTGACCACAAAGTCGCCGCCGATTCGTTCAAAGTGCGGTGTTTTCGTGCCATCTTTCAAGCAACTGCCCGTATTGCCTGCACAATTCCGCACTCCGACACCCCTGCTCATTGCACTATTGGTGGGCATCGCTGGCACTGCCCTATTCTCAGGCGTCCACGGCGCGCGGGCACAAACGTGCACCTCGAGCGCACCGCAGTCGGCAGCCGTGAGTGGCGATATGGCACGACCTCAGCGTATCGAACACGTGCTGGTCAATAATAGCGTGTTAAAACAGGAGGGCGGTGACTGGTGCGGAAATGTTGAGCTCAATAACGACTACATCGAATCTCGGTTAAACAGCACTTGGAACGGTGATATATGGGAAAACACGGGCACCATCGTCAATGCGGACACCAGTATCTGGATCGGTAATATCCACAGTAACAGCTCCGTTATCGATAATTACGATCTGGAGGGCATATGGATCGGAGATATCTGGTCCAATGCCGACGACATATTCAATGGCGGACGATGGGAGGGCAATATAGTCAGCAATGATGACTATATTTCCAACTATTATGCCGAGAGCATTTGGAACGGCGATGTCCAGACCAATGCCGGCACCATCCTTAATACCGGAACCTGGAATGGTGATGTGCTGGCCAATACAGGCACGATCGTCAATATCGGGACCTGGAACGGCGCATTGACCAGTTCCAGTTCCGGCATCCTGCAGGTCGGAGAGGGCGGCGCCGCAGGCACCATACTGGGCAATGTTGCCAATTCCGGCACCCTGGCGTTTGACCACAGTGACACCTCGACATTCGGCGGCAATATCAGCGGCACCGGTGTTGTGACAAAGTCCGGGGCTGGTACGCTGATCTTGACCGGCAACGCTGCTCATACCGGCGGAACGACAATCAACGGTGGCACTCTGCAGATCGGCAATGGCGGCACCGAAGGCACTATCACCGGCCCCGTCGCCAATGCGGGGACGCTGATATTCAA